>NZ_ALKI01000019.1:0-95896 GCF_000286495.1 Streptococcus sp. AS14 | reverse complement strand
GTTACCTTAGTAAACTCTGGACNGTAAGTGGAAGTCACTGGTGTGCCGTTCTTATCAACACGTTTCACAGTAACTGGATCTGGCTTGCCTACGAATTGCTTCTCAGGAGTGAAGGTCACTGCCCCATCTGGAGAGATAGTGTAAGTTCCTTGACCTGGAATGTTCTTCTCTTTACTTCCATCTTCAAAGGTAGGCTCTACTGTTTCATCAATTGGTACAAGTGGATTACCACCTGTGAAGGTTGGGGTACCGGTTTGTGGAACGCCCTGAGGACCAGTGCTAGTTGCGTTAGTGCCAGTTGGCGTTACCTTAGTAAACTCTGGACTGTAAGTGGAAGTCACTGGTGTGCCGTTCTTATCAACACGTTTCACAGTAACTGGATCTGGCTTGCCTACGAATTGCTTCTCAGGAGTGAAGGTCACTGCCCCATCTGGAGCAATCGTGTAAGTTCCTTGACCTGGAATGTTCTTCTCTTTACTTCCATCTTCAAAGGTCGGTTCAACTGTTTCATCAATCGGAACTAGTGGGTCACCGCCCGCAAAGGTTGGAGTGCCCGTTTGTGGAAGACCTTGAGGGCCAGTGCCAGTCGCATTAGTACCTACCGGCGTTACCTTAGTAACAGTTGGCGTGTAAGTTGCAGTCACTTCCGTGCCATTTTTATCAATACGTTTTACTGTAACTGGTGTTGGTGTGCCAACATACTGTTTCTCAGGAGTAAAAGTGATAGAACCATCTGAGTTAATAGTGTATATCCCCACTCCCTGAACAGTCTTCTTAGGCTGACCATCTTCGAAAGTCATTGGAGAATCCATGTCAATTGGAACAGCTGAGTCGCCAGGAGTGAAAGTGGGCGTCCCCTTTTGCGCTTGACCTTGGAGGCCGGTTGATTCAGCATTGATGCTAGTTGGAGTTACTTGCGTAACGTTTGGCCAATAAACTGCATCTGCAGTAGAACCGTTCTTATCCCTTACACGAAGATGTGCAGGAGTAGGCGTTCCGTAGAAATCAGGAGCAGGTTGGAAGCTAATATCTCCATTAGCTTGAACAGTGTAAGTTCCTTGTAGCTTGCCACTTGCGTCGCTAACTGCCAAGGTATTACCCTGTTGAACCTGCCCATCCACAACGAATTGTGGTCCTGCTGGGTTTAATGGGACTGTTTGTGTTTGGTTATTAACAGTTGCTTGACCTGGAGTAAAGTTAAGCTGGCTAGTTTGAAGTTGTCCTTGAAGCCCAACAGTCTGTGTATCTTGACCTGTTGGAGTTGCAGCCTTAACTTCAGCTTGATAAGCAGCGCTTACTTCTGTCCCGTTCATATCAACACGTTTAACAGATTCAGCACTTGGACGGCCAGTGTAGCTAGGAACTGGTTGGAAGGTTACACGACCTGCGTTATCAACCATATAAGTCCCGACATTCGGAACAACCTTAGTTGTTTGACCGTTATCAAAAGTTGGAGCAACTGCCTCATTAATTGGAACACGATTATCACCTGGAGTGAAAATCAAATTACCGGATTGTTCAGCACCTTGAATACCTTCAGAGTTTGCTCCTTGTGCTGTTGGAACAAGACGCGTTACTGTTGGTTGATAGGTTGCACGGTGCTCTCTTCCATCGGTATCATGTAATTGTAGGTTAACAGGGTCAACTGTCCCCACAAATGACTTATTCGGAGTGAAAGTCACTCGCCCAGTAGCTGGATCTAATTCAAAGGTTCCCACTTCTTGGCCTTGCGATGTTGCCTTTGCGCTTGTTCCAACAATACGATTGCCATCAGCATCCAAGAAAAAGACAGGATTCGTTGCAGATGGTTGAGCAGGTGTCTTAGCAGGATTGCCATCATTAAAGACAATATCTTGCACTTGAGGCAAACCTTGTGCGTCCGTCGAACGATGTTCCGTGAAATTCAAAACAGTCGGAATATAGCGAGCATCCATATTATTCAACTTATCGTTGATAACAGGTTCTCCATTATTCTTCGCAATCCAATCTGTACTTGCACCATTAGTATCAACACGGCGGATATTAATTCCTTGAGTAGTACCGATAAAGCCAGTGCTAGGTTCAAATATCACATCCACATTTGCACCCTTGGCTGTTACTTTATATCGTCCCTCAGCAGTACTGTACCAACCGTCGCCATCTGCTGTTAATGTATGACCTGCATTGTCCAAAACGACAGGTGCTACAGTTGTATCAATAGCCGCTTTCTTGCTTTCATCATTTTGATCAATACCTTGAGGTGTAAACTGAAGAGTAGCTTTCTGAGGCTGGCCGATTATTCCCGTACTTTCCTTCTTTTCACCCTTTGGCGGATAGGTCAAGATGACTTCTAAGTCTTCAACTTCCCCACTAAAGGCTGTTCCAGTAGGTTTTTCAATATCTCCCTTATTCAGGGCAATGCGGACCCGCATTCCCAGCTTGCTAACTGCAGGATTGGTCATCGCTGGATTATTCTTAAAATTAACAGTATAGTCACCAGCCGTTGTTACTTCAGTAAATTCGCTGGCCTCATTTTCATCAAAAACACCGTTTTGATTGAAATCAATCCAAGCACGAATATAGGCCTTGCTATTGCCATTGGCAGATGCTTGGAGACGAACTGAGTAGTCACCATTTTGAAGACGATTAACTCGGAAAAGGTTATTTGTCTTACCAGTCAAATCAGAAGGCAAGAGCTGATCAACCCCTTCGTCTGCGTGATCAGTATCGTCATCATGTCTCCAGTCATTACCCGAAGTAGTATCAATATCAGCTTCAACTCGACCCAAGAATGGCTGAGGAGTTCTTGCACCTGTATTGGCATCATAACCAGAAATAGCATGAACAGCATTTCCATAAGAAGCTGGTGCATCTCCTTCATCAACTACCATAAAACCAATCATAGCAGCTTGCTGACCAGAAGAAGCAATATAAATTCCAACTTCTGAAGCACCTCGTGTCATCACAATCGGAACTGTGTGATCTTTAGAAGTATTAGGACCAAAGACCTGGGAGCCTAAGCCTCCTGTTTTTTGATCTGGATTAGTAAAAGCAGTCCAGTCGATTACAGGTATAGTCGCATTATCTCCTATATATTGACCATATCTGTTAGGGTTCATTGGGGCATAAGTTTCGGTAATTACAGACCCATCTGTCCGAACACGTTTCCATTCTGCCAAGTGTTCCCATCCTTGGCCATTGGTCGTGAAGATAGCATACTCCCCTGGGTTGGCTTCTTCTCCATCAGACATGATAACCGTTGCTTTTACAGGTTTTCCAAGGTAAGTCGCTTCTACCTTGAATTTTATACCGTAGCTAGCACCATTTTTAGGGACTTGTAATTGAGTCTTTCGACCATTGGTGTTAATCCCTTGGTCTCGGACGGCTGTCCATTGATTCTGTTCCGCTCCTATAATTTTCGGTCTAGCTGAATCTCCTTCGGCTTCTTGCTTTTTATAGTCTTCATTTACATATCTGAACCAAGTGTTTTTCGCATTCGGATCATAGCTGTTTTCATACTCAGTACCCTTGACGCGGTCACGATAAATCTCTGTTGAGTGGAAAGGTTTTAATTCCGTCACTGTCAGTTTAATACGATAGCCTGGAGAAATTTCTTTCTCATAGACAGTACCAACTTTAAAGGAATCATCCGTATCTAAGTTACTAATGGCAGTTTTATCGCCAAGATCCAGCCAGTTGATTTGCTTCATCAACTCCGTGGGGTTCTTTTTTTCAGAGTCAGCCAAAGTAGGCTTCTCAATGGTGTTGTTAGGATCACCATCTCGAAGACCAGTAGGTGCCGCATCCCGTCTTACGCGACGAGAGCGACTAGGCTGAGCAGTCTCTGTAGTTCCTGCCGGTTGAGCAGGAGCTGGTTGGGCATTATCTTCAGTCTTAACTTCTGCAGGAACAACAGCTGGTGCAAAGGTAGTTTCTGTCGCTGGCTGCTCACTTGTTGACTTATCAACTGAATCATGCCTTGCAGTAGCTACCGCAGACGCATCTTCTGCTTGAACTGCAATAGTGTCAGGCTTATTTTCCTCAGCTGGTGAATTTACTGATTCTGCAGTACTTACTGAGGAATCAGCTATGCCTGTTTGAGAAACCTCGCTTTGAGTCCCAGAAGAAACAGTTTCATCAGCACTAACCTGCGCAGCTGCTCCCAAAAGAAGCAGGGTTGATAAGAGCACAGAACAAACACCGACGTTTAGTTTCCGAATCGAAAACTTACGCAGGTGAGGATTAAATAAATCTTTTCCCATAATAATCTCCTAAATAATCATTTAAATTGCAGCTTTTATTATACACTATTCTATTTTAGTTATCCATATATATAACTATTATTGTAACAAACTAACATTGTAATTAGACACTTTGTTAAAAATAGTCTATTTTTAACAAAAAATAGGAAAGATCCATAAACGAATCTTTCCTCTTTCAATCTAGAGTCTGAAACCTAAGCTCTCACCATTTAATCTTCAGACTTTTTCTTTCTCTTCTCTAAGCCAATCAGTCCCAAACCTGATACTCCCGCAAGTAAACTTGCAGCTAAGTATGAGGTTTCTTCTGTACCAGTCTTAGGAAGGGATTTTGCACCCTCACTCTTAGAAAGAGACGGTGGTGCAGGTGTAATCGTCCGCTCCGGCTGAACAGGATTTTCTGTCACAGTCGGAACGTAAACCGCTGAAATCGTCTGACCATTGCGGTCTTTGCGAATCACTGTTACGCCGTCAGCTTGACCGACAAAGCCCGTTTCCGGTACAAAGGTCACAGTACCATCTGGCGCAATCGTGTAAGTACCTTGGCCTGGAACAGCCTTTTCGGTGCTGCCATCCTCGAAAGTTGGCGGAACGGTTGGATCCACGTCGCCTTCAAAGATAGGTTTACCAGTCTGAGGCTGCCCTTTAAGCCCAGTGCTGCTGGTATCTTCTGTATCAGTGCTTCCCAAAACAGTTGGGGTATAGGTAGCCGTCACGGCATTGCCATAGATATCAAGACGTTTCACCTCAACTCCGCGAGCAGTTCCGACAAAGTCGGCTTCCGGCACAAAGGTCACTGCTCCCAGCATATTGAACCTGTAAGTTCCCTCACCTGGGACAACCATTTCGGTGCTGCCATCCGCAAAGGTTGGTGCTACCGCTTGGTCAATCGCCCCTTCAAAGGTTGGCGTTCCCGTTTGAGCTTGACCCTTGCGACCGCTGGACACACTGTCCTTGCTGGTTGATGGTTCAACCACGGTTGGAACATAGCGAGCCGTCACTGAGGTACCGTTCTTATCACGACGTACAAGGGTCACACCAGTACCCTGACCAAGGAAATCAGCTTCTGGAGTGAAAGTGGCTGTACCGTCTGGTGCGATAGTATAGGTTCCCTGACCTGGAACTGTCTTTTCCTTGCTTCCGTCTTCAAAGGTTGGCTCGACTGTTTCATCGATTGGAACCAATGGATCACCTGCTTCGAAGACAGGTTTGCCAGTCTGAACATGGCCCTTGATATTTGTAGAGGAAGCATTTTTACCAGTTGGGACTACTGATTTCACTATTGCTTGATATTTGACAATAACAGGAGTTCCGTTAGCGTCTAAACGAATTAATCCCAGCTCTGATGTTTCGCCCTTGAATTGTTTTATTGGGGTGAAGGTTACCTTGTTATCCACATCCACTTCGAACTTACCAACATTTGGCACTTCTTTAATATTCTTTCCGTTACCAAAGAGTGGAGTAGATCCAGCAGGGAATGGAACTAATTTATGTCCTGGCGTGAAAGTCACTTGACCTTTTTGAACCTGACCTTGCAGACCTTCTGTCTTAGTGCCAGTACCAGTCGGAGTTACCTTAGTGAACTCTGGACTGTAGGTCGCAGTTACTGGTGTACCATTTTTATCTACTCGTTTCACAGTGATTGGATCTGGTTTGCCCACAAACTGCTTGTCGGGAGTGAAGGTTACTGCGCCATCCGGAGTAATGGTATAAGTTCCCTGACCTGGAATGGTCTTCTTCTTGCTTCCATCTTCGAAAGTTGGCTCTACTGTCTCATCGATCGGAACTAGTGGGTCTGCACCTTTGAAAGTTGGAGTGCCGGTTTGCGGAAGACCTTGTGGGCCAGTGCTCATTACGGTTGTGCCTGTTGGAGTCACCTCTTTCACTACCGCTTGGTACTTAACTGTAACAGGGGTGCCATTGACATCAGTGCGAGTTAATTCGAGTTCTGGTGTCTCACCCTTGAATTGTTTGTCGGGAGTGAAGGTCACCTTGCCGTCTGCGTCCACTTCAAACTTACCAACATTTGGTACTTCTTTAACTGTGGAACCATTGTCAAATAACGGAGTCGAATCCGCTGGGAATGGAACTGAATCATGACCAGGCGTGAAGGTCACTTTGCCTTCTTGGACTTGGCCTTGAAGCCCTTCTGTCTTGACACCAGTACCAGTTGGAGTTACCTTGGTGAACTCTGGACTGTAGGTCGCTGTTACTGGTGTGCCATTCTTGTCCACTCGCTTGACTGTGATTGGGTCCGGCTTACCTACAAACTGCTTTTCTGGTGTGAAGGTCACTGCGCCATCTGGAGTGATGGTGTACATTCCTTGACCTGGAATCTTTTTCTCCTTACTTCCATCTTCGAAAGTTGGCTCTACTGATTCATCAATTGGAACTAGTGGATCACCGCCTGTGAAGGTTGGAGTACCCGTTTGAGGAACACCCTGAGGACCAGTGCTGGTTGCGGTAGTTCCTATTGGGGTCACTTTCTCAACTGTAGGTGTGTACTTAGCCGTCACTGGGGTACCATTCTTATCTACTCGCTTAACAACAACTGGGTCTGGTGTCCCAACAAATTGCTTGTCCGGTGTGAAAGTGACAGATCCATCTGGTGTTACTTCGAAGATTCCGACATTTGGAACTTCCTTGCGTTTGCTTCCATCATCGAAAGTTGCTGGAGTATCATTATCCAGTGGTACATTCGGGTCGCCACCAACAAAGTTTGGTTTACCAGTTTGTGGACGGCCTTGTGGGCCAGTGCTGGTTGAGGTGGTACCTGTTGGAGTTACCTCTTTCACTACCGCTTGGTACTTGACAGTTACTGGTGTTCCATTGGTATCCACACGAGTCAATTCAAGTTCTGGTGTTTCACCCTTAAACTGCTTGTCTGGGGTGAAGGTCACCTTGTTATCCGCATCTACTTCGAACTTACCAACATTTGGCACTTCTTTAATATTCTTTCCGTTACCAAAGAGTGGAGTCGAACCAGCTGGGAATGGAACTGAATCATGACCAGGCGTGAAGGTCACTTTGCCTTCTTGGACTTGGCCTTGAAGACCTTCTGTCTTGGTGCCAGTACCTGTCGGAATAACAGCAGTCACAGTCGCTTGGTAGTTAGCCTTAGCTACTGTACCATTGACATCGGCGCGTCTGATTTCGATTTCTGGTATCTTACCGACAAACGTTTTAACTGGAGTAAAGGTAACATTACCCTCCATATCAACCTCGAACTTACCGACTTTGGCAATTTCTTTGACATTCGTGCCAGTATCAAAGACTGGTGTGCTGTCGGTTGGGAAGCCGACTTGCGGACTTCCGGCTTCAAAAGTAACCTTTCCTTTTTGAACTTGGCCTTGAAGCCCCTCTGTCTGAGCACCTGTCGCTCTTGGAGTGACTTTTTCAACAGTAGGCGTGTACTTTGCTGTCACAGGAGTGCCATTCTTGTCCACTCGCTTAACAACAACTGGGTCTGGTGTGCCAACATATTGCTTGTCTGGTGTGAAAGTGACAGATCCATCTGGTGCTACTTCAAAGGTACCGACATTTGGAACTTCCTTGCGTTTACTTCCGTCGTCGAAAGTAGCAGGAATATCATTATCAAGTGGTACATCTGGGTCGCCACCAACAAAGTTTGGTTTACCCGTTTGTGGACGGCCTTGTGGGCCAGTGCTGGTTGAGGTGGTGCCTGTTGGAGTTACCTCTTTCACTACCGCTTGGTACTTAACTGTAACAGGGGTGCCGTTGGCATCTACACGAGTCAATTCAAGTTCTGGCGTTTCACCCTTGAATTGCTTGTCTGGAGTGAAAGTAACCTTGCCATCCGCATCCACTTCGAACTTACCAACATTTGGCACTTCTTTAACTGCGGTACCATTATCAAATAATGGAGTTGAAACTGCCGGGAATGGTACAGAGGCATGACCAGGTGTGAAGCTAACATGACCTTCTTGAACCTGACCTTGCAATCCTTCAGTCTTATCACCAGTACCTGTTGGAGTTACCTTGGTAAACTCTGGACTGTATGTCGCAGTCATTGGAGTACCATTCTTATCCATCCGCTTAACGGTGACTGGATCTGGTTTACCTACAAATTGCTTGTCTGGCGTGAAGGTCACTGCTCCATCCGGAGTGATGGTATACGTTCCTTGACCTGGAATATTCTTTTCCTTGCTGCCATCTCCGAAGGTTGGCTCTACTGTGTCATCGATTGGAACAAGTGGGTCGCCGCCTGCGAAGGTCGGTATGCCAGTTTGAGGAAGGCCTTGTGGACCTGTGCTGGTTGCATTAGTACCTGTTGGAGTTACTTTAGTAAACTCTGGACTGTAAGTTGCCGTCACTGGAGTGCCGTTCTTGTCCACTCGCTTCACTGTGATTGGGTCCGGTGTGCCTACAAACTGCTTCTCTGGCGTGAAAGTCACTACGCCATCTGGAGTAATGGTGTAAGTTCCTTGGCCTGGAATCTTCTTCTCCTTACTTCCATCTGCGAAAGTTGGCTCAACAGTTTCATCGATTGGAACTAGTGGGTCCGCAGCTTTGAAGATTGGAGTTCCTGTTTGAGGGATACCTTGTGGACCGGTGCTCGTAACTGTGGTACCTGTCGGAGTTACTTCTTTCACTACCGCTTGGTATTTAACTGTTACTGGTGTTCCGTTGGCATCCACACGAATAATTCCTAATTCTGGTGTTTCACCCTTGAACTGTTTGTCTGGAGTGAAGGTCACAATGCCATCTGCATCCACTTCAAACTTACCGATATTTGGTACTTCTTTAATATTTTTTCCGTTACCAAATAGCGGAGTCGAACCTGCTGGGAATGGAACTAATTCATGACCTGGCGTGAAGGTGACATGGCCTTTTTGAACCTGACCTTGCAAGCCCTCTGTCTTGTCACCAGTACCTGTCGGAGTAACAGCTGTCACAGTTGCTTGGTAGTTGGCCTTGGCTACTGTACCATTGACATCTGTACGGCTGAGTTCAACTTCTGGTGTCTTACCGACAAACGTTTTGACTGGTGTGAAAGTAACATTCCCCTCTGTATCAACCTCGAACTTACCGACTTTGGCAATTTCTTTGACATTCGTGCCAGTATCAAAGACCGGTGAGCTGCCGGTTGGGAAGCCGACTTGCGGACTTCCTGCTTCAAAAGTAACCTTGCCTTTTTGAACTTGGCCTTGAAGCCCCTCCGTCTGAGCACCTGTCGCTCTTGGAGTCACTTTCTCAACAGTTGGCGTATACTTGGCTGTCACAGGAGTGCCATTTTTGTCCACTCGCTTAACAATAACCGGATCTGGTGTGCCAACAAATTGCTTATCTGGGGTAAAGGTGACAGAACCGTCTGGTGCCACTTCAAAGATACCGACATTTGGAACAACCTTGCGCTTGCTTCCGTCATCGAAAGTAGCCGGAGTATCATTATCCAGTGGAACTCCCGGAGTGCCGCTCACGAAGTTTGGCTTGCCTGTTTGTGGACGGCCTTGCTCACCAGTGCTGGTGATATTTGTTCCCGTTGGAACCACTTCTTTCACCACTGCTTGGTATTTGACGGTAACAGGAGTGCCATTCACATCTGCTCGAACCAATGTCAGCTCAGGAGTGATTCCCTTAAACTGCTTGTCTGGCGTGAAAGTCACCTTGCCATTCGCATCCACTTCAAATTTACCAACGGTTGGAATCTCTTTAACAGTCAAACCATTGTCAAAGAGCGGAGTTGTTTCAGCTGGGAATGGAACTGAGGCATGACCAGGTGTGAAGGTAACATGGCCTTCTTGAACCTGACCTTGCAATCCTTCTGTCTTATCTCCAGTACCAGTTGGAGTGACTTTAGTAAACTCAGGACTGTAAGTCGCAGTGACTGGTGTACCATTCTTATCAACACGTTTCACTGTCACTGAATCTGGCTTTCCTACAAACTGCTTCTCTGGTGTGAAGGTAACCGTGCCATCTGGTGCAATGGTGTAAGTTCCCTGACCTTGAATTACTTTTTCCTTTCTGCCATCGTCAAAGGTTGGCGTGACTGCTTCATCAATCGGAACTAGCGGATTACCACCTTGGAAAGTTGGGGTACCTATTTGCGGAAGACCTTGAGGACCGGTGCTAGTCACATTAGTGCCCATTGGAGTTACTGATGTAACCGTCGCAACATAAGTGACTTTTGCGGCAATACCATTTGCATCTTTGCGAGAAATGCTAATTTCTGGTGTTTCACCTACAAAGCGCTTGTCTGGCGTGAAGGTAACATTGCCCTCCGCATCTACTTCAAACTTACCGACTTTGGCAATTTCTTTCACATTCGTACCTGTGTCAAAGACTGGCGTGCTGTTGGCTGGGAATCCTACTTTGGGATCGCCAGCTTTAAAAGTTACACGACCCTTTTGAACTTGGCCTTGCGGACCTTCTGTCTGATCTCCAGTTCCCGTCGGAGTCACAGCGGTCACAGTCGCCCGATATTTAGCCTTGGCTACTGTTCCATTGACATCTGCACGGCTGAGTTCAACTTCTGGTGTCTTACCTACAAACGTTTTGACTGGGGTAAAGGTGACATTACCCTCTCCATCCACTTCGAACTTACCGACTTTGGCAATTTCTTTCACATTCGTGCCGGTGTCAAAGACTGGGGTGCTGTTTTCTGGGAAACCAACTTGAGGACTTCCTGGTTCAAAAGTAACCTTGCCTTTTTGAACTTGACCTTGAGGGCCTTTTGTCTGAGCGCCTGTGGCTCTTGGAGTCACTTTCTCAACAGTAGGCGTGTACTTGGCTGTCACAGGAGTGCCATTCTTATCGACACGTTTAACAACAACAGGATCTGGTGTGCCAACATATTGCTTGTCAGGTGTGAAAGTAACAGATCCATCTGGTGCCACTTCAAAGATTCCGACATTTGGAACCACCTTGCGCTTGCTTCCATCTTCGAAAGTCGCTGGAGTATCATTATCCAATGGTACATCTGGGTTGCCACTGACAAAGTTTGGCTTACCTGTCTGTGGACGGCCTTGTTTACCAGTGCTGGTGATGCTTGTCCCTGTTGGAGTTACAGCAGTGACTGTAGCCTTGTAGATAGCTGTAGCTGTGCTGCCATTCGTATCTGTGCGAGTGATTCTAATTTCTGGCGTAAGGCCTTTAAATTGTTTCTCTGGAGTAAAGGTTACATTTCCATCCTCATCCACTTCAAACTTACCAACAGTAGGCACTTCTTTAACAGTCGAACCATTGTCGAAGAGCGGAGTTGAGCCAGCTGGAAAGGCCACAGTTTGTTTTTGACCGTTGACTTGCGCAGAACCTTCTGTGAAGCTGACTTTTCCTCGCTGAACTTGACCTTGTACACCACTGGTTTCAGTATTCGTTGCACTTGGTGCTGCTGCTTTCACATCAGCCTGATAGGTAGCTGTTACTTCTGTTCCATTGACATCTAGTCGCTTGACAGTCTCTGCCGCTGGCCGTCCAGTATAAGTCGGCAGTGGAGTGAAGGTAACTAAGCCTTGATTATCCACCTGATAAGTGCCGACACCATCAACTGTTTTAGTTTGGCTGCCATTATCAAAGATTGGCAACTTCTTGCTATCAATAGGCACACGATTATGGCCTGGATTAAAGGTCAATTGCCCTGTCTGAACTGCACCTTGAATGCCCTCGCTGCTGGCACCTTGAGCAGTCGGTCTAACAGGAGTCACCTTTGGCTGATAAACAGCTTGGTGCGGAATACCTTTGCCATCAGTCAGCTGAACGGAAACAGGGTCAACAGTACCAACAAAGTTTTTGTTTGGTTTGAAAGTAATCTTACCTGTTGCAGATTCGACTTCAAAACGACCGACTTCCCGACCATTTGATAAAGCTGGAACTCTAGTATCATCTGTAGTCGTTCCATCCGCTTTCACAAATTTTACTGGATTTGCTGCCGTCGGACTTGTCGGAGTTTTGCCAGCATCACCATCATTAAAGACAGGCGTCTTTTCTTGCGTTAGTCCTTGAGCATCCGTTGTTTCATACTTAGGAACATTGAGCACGGTTGGCACATAGCGTCCATCCATGGTATTGAGCTGGTCATTGATGACTGCTTCAGCCTTATTCTTGGCAATCCAATCCGTATTTGCTCCATTAGTATCAAAACGGCGGATGTTAATTCCCTGGGCTGTGCCGATAAAGCCAGCTTTAGGCTCATATACCACATCTACATCAGGACCGTTTGCAGTTACTTTATAACGGCCTTCATCAGTGTTATACAAGCCTGCTGCATCAGCTGTCAGGGCATTTCCTCTCGCATCCAATACAATCGGAGCTTTAGTAGTATCAATCGCTACTTTCTTATTCTCAGTATTTTGAGCAATCCCCTGCGGAGTAAAATGAAGAGTGGCTGTCTGTCTCTGATCACGGATTCCAGTACTTTCCTTCTTCTCACCTTTTGGTGGATAGGTCAGTTCAACTTCTAGGTCTTCCACCTCACCACTAAATGCAGTTCCGGTAGGCTTTTCAATATCTCCCTTGTTCAAGGCAATACGAACACGCATTCCCAGTTTGCTAAGTTCAGGATTGGTCATAGCTGGATTCTTCTTAAAGTTGACAGTATAATCTCCCGCAGTTGTTACTTCGGTAAATTCACTGGCTTCGTCTTCGTCAAAGACACCATTATTATTGAAGTCAATCCAGGCACGGACATAGGCTTTTTCATATCCGTTAGCCGAAGCATGGATGCGGAGAGAATAATCTCCGTCACGCAGACGGTTGACTGGAAAGAGACCATTGGTTTTCCCGACTAAATCATCAGACAAGAGCTGATTAATACCTTCATCGGCTAAATCATTCTGATCGTCATGCTTCCAGTTGTTTCCAGATGTGGTATCAATATCAGCCGCAACACGGCCCAAGAATGGCTGTGGATTTTGACCGCCAGTTTCTGCATTGTATCTTGAAATAGCATGGATAGCTTTTCCATAGGAATCCGGTGCATCCCCTTCATCGATTGCCATAAAACCAATCATCGCAGCCTGCTGGCCAGAAGAAGCTATGTAAATACCAACCTCTGATGCACCACGTGTCATGACAAGCGGAATTGTATTGTTTCTAGAAACGTTCGGTCCAAATACTTGACTTCCCAGTCCGCCAGTCTTTTGGTCAGGACTGACATAGGCCTGCCAATGAACCCCAGTACCGTCATTTCCAATAAATTGGCCTTCTGTAGTAGGCTTCATTGGCTTATAGGTTTCAGTAATCTCAGTAGTCACACCATTTGCGTCTGTAACTGTACGCTTCCACTCGGCCAAATGTTCCCAACCCTTACCATTGGTTGTAAAGATAGCATACTCACCAGGGTTTGCCTCTTCGCCATCAGCCATGACAACTGTTGCTTTAACTGGCTTCCCACGATATCTAGCTTCAACTTTGAACTTCACGCCATAGTTGGCTTCATCTTTAGGAACCTGGAGTTGGGTTTTACGTCCTTTGGTATCAATTCCTTCTGACTTAATAGCTGAATATTGATTCTGAGCAGCACCAGTAATTTTAGGACGGTAATCATCACCATACCAATACTGATAAGCATAATTATTGCTATTGTTATATTGAAGCCAAGTATTTTTTGCATTGGGATCATAACTGCTTTCGTACTCAGTTCCCTTTACTCGATCACGATAGATCTCTGTCGCATAGAAAGGTTTCAATTCAGTAACAGTCAGTTTGACCACATAGCCTGGAGAAATTTCCTTCTCATATACTGTTCCAACTTTAAAGGAGCCATCTTTATCTAGATTTCTCAGTGATTTAGTATCACCAAAATCTAGCCAGTTTACCTGCTTCATCAACTCATCAGAACGTTTCCTCACTGATTCTTCCAGTGTTGGTTTAGAAACTGTAGGATTAGGTGTCGCATCTTGTATAGCAGAGCTAGCTTGACCAGCAGGACTGGCTGTACGGAATGATGTTCCTGCCTCCATTGGCTGGCCATTACGATCAGACCTTGGCATAGCCGCAGAACTTGGTTTTGGCGTATATTGCACTGAATAAGAGCGAGCCCGACTAGCTTCAGCAGGTCTGGCTTCATTAGAGGTCTCAGCTGTTTGATTAGCTTCTTGTGCCTTTTCAGGTGCTGTTTGCTCTGAAACTGCAGCTGGACTTACCAGCTGATTTTGATCAGCACTTGCTTCTGAGTTAGCTGTTTCAGGAACAGCAGATGTTGCTGTATTCTCAAGAGCAGGCTGACTGACTGGCTGACTCATAGCAGAGTCCGTCGGTTTTTCTGGCAGTGAGATATTATCATCTACAGATCCGCTGGCAGTTTCATCTGCATTGACTGTAGCCGCAGTACCTAAAAGGAAAACGGTAGATAATAATACCGAGCAAACTCCGACATTTAATTTTCGAATCGAAAACTTGTTTAAATGAGGGTTAAATAATTCTTTTCCCATAGAATCTCCTATATTAATATTTAATAGCAATTGGTATTATACAACATTTATATTTAGTTAGCCATGGATATGACTGTAGTTGAGGGGCATAGTGTCCAAAAATAGACACATAAAAAAAAGACTCCATTTTTATAGTAAAAAAAGAAGACTCGCAAACGAATCTTCTCACTTTTAACCTTCTGATAAAACCTTATCTAATTTTTCCTGCAGGGCTGTTAATTCCCAACCTTCGATTTCTTTTAGCTTATGATTGGTTACTGCCAGCCCCTCATATTCGAGTCCGCAGTTCTGGCAAAAGCGACTCATCACGTAGTCCAGCATTTCAATTTCTTTGCTGGGTTGAGAGCCTTGCAGGAGGAAAAACACCTTTTTGCCCTTGAGTGCTTCCTGCGGCTCATGCACATCTGCCACTCGGTCCAACAGGGTTTTTAGCAGACCCGAAAAAGACCACCAATAAATAGGACTGGTAAAGACCAGTACATCAGCCTGACTCAGTTGCTCATAGACCTGAAAGAACTGGTCGTTTTCTGCTGACTGGCCATATTGCTCAATGTGGTAATCCACTAATTGAAGAGCCTCATAATCTCTATCCCGCAGAAAAAAATGCCCCAGCTTAAAACTATTACCATTCCTATTCGGGCTGGCGTTTACCAAATAAATCATAGCTTCTCTTCTCCTCTATTCTTTTTTCCAATTATATCAAAAAAGAGGGAAGCAAACAATGCTCACCCTTGCTATTTATTCCGACTTTTCCATATCTTCTTTCATTTCTTCCATATTAAACTTAGCAAAGAGATACTTGCGATCTTGTACTGGGAAACGCTGATCCAGCTGGTCTACAGCACCCAACTCGACGACACCTTCCTTGATAACAAAATCCATAACATGTCCGCCAAAAGTCAGATCGTCCGATACAAAATGCAGATGATAACCTGCCAGACTGACTCCGTGGAAAATCTCAGGTGTCCAGATACCAACGATGGTGCCCGTGACATTTTCCTTACGATACTCAGGCTGGTTGACTGCTACTTCTGCAAACTTCCGTTCTGTCGTAGACTTGGGAATCATCCGAACATGCATGCAGGCGAAATCACCATGAATCTTGATAGAGCGGAAAAGATTTTCGCCATCATAGTAAGACTCAATCCGCTTTTCCAGCTCTTCGTCGTTCATCTCAAAGCGCTGACGGAAAATGACCTCCGCCTGATGGGGAACAACTGCCGCATAAGGTACTGTCATATCCGGTGACACCTCAACCACTTCTGGCACTTCTCCAGAGCCCTTTGCCTGATAAGCCTTACCATCGAGAATAATGAGCTCACCATCAATAGAGTCCAGCGTTCCCAAGCCCAAATCTCCATACTGAAGCAGCTCTCCAACAGTCATACTGCCATCGTAAAGACCAGCCATCAAAGCTCCCAAAGTATTATATTGAAATAATTTGATTGGTTCTGCCATTCTTTTTCCTTAATCTTTCCCTTCTTAAAAATATTATTGCCCATCCAGCTAAGTTTTTTTCATCTTTATTACATTGGCTACTGAATTTCTATGCCAATCATTATACCATAAATCTCGGGAAAGGGCTGAGCGAGTGCTTCTTCAGCTATTATAAACTTTCATAAAGCTCCTGCATACTAGCATCATCAGGCACTAATCTTAGATAAGAAGCAGCAGCTCTTTTAGCTTCTTCAAATCTGCCTAGTTCACGCAAAAGATAGACATACTGCTCCAAAAACTCTGGATTATCTTGCAATTCGCGAGCCAGTTGATTATAGAGTTCTTCTGCTTTTTCCAGATTTTCCAAAGCCTGATAAGCACGCGCTAAATTCCAGCGGGTCAAGGCGTTATCGACTTCTTGCTCAGCAAATTCTAAAATATTCTCATAGCGTTCCTGCTCCAAGTAAAGAGTAGTCAGTCGCAAGACAATCTCTTCCAAATCATCCGCATCTTCCTGAGCCTGCAAGAGATAATGTTCAGCCGCTTTCTCATCGTGAAGTTCATAAGAAAGCTGCGAGGCTAAAAGCAAGAGCCGAGTCTCAAAAGGATTCTTAGCCAAGCCCTGCTGGGCAAGGGTCAGGGCTTCAGCCGTCCGATGCTCCGCATGAAGAGACAGGGCATAGCCATATTCGTAGCCTTCAAAATCCGGCGACAGAGTATCCAATTGCTTAAAATAAAGATTGGCTTTCTGGTATTCTTCCTGATCCGCTAATATAGTTGCCAGCTCATAAACAGCAGCATCATCGTATTCCAGCTCAACCGCTTTCTCCAAAAACTCAATAGCCGCTGCAAACTTTCCAAGACTGGCATAGCAGACCCCAATCCGCTGATAGGTTGAGACGCCTGTCTGCTCAAAGATTGAGCGATTGTCTAGCTGGGCGTATTCCTTAATCGCCTGAGAAAAATCCCCCAGCTCCATATCTATCTCAGCCAGACCAAAGGTTACCAAAGGCTCATCAGTCAGCTCTGCTGCCTGAGCTAATTTTTCACGAGCCACATCAGGCAGTCCCTCTAGCTGATAGAGGTCAGCCTTAGCCAGGAGAGCAGCAACATACCAGTCACTGTCTGGCTGAATCTCCTCAAGATAGGCAAACGCCTGCTCCAACTCTCCATCATCACTGGCAATAGCTGCCAAGCTGATATAAGAAGCCGGATAGTCAGGAGCCAACTTTTCAAAAATACGCTTGGCCTGAGGGAAAAAGCCGATACTCTCTAAGTAATCGGCCAAATCCAATAATTCTTCTTCGCTGTCTGTAGTCAGGGCTTGCTCGAAATAGCGATCAGCCAGAGCTAGGTCCTGCTCCTGTAAAGCTGCCAACATTTGCTCACTCTTGCTCACTGATTTCTCCTTCTTGTTTAAAATCGGCTTCATAGAGGCCACTTACTTTCTGATACCACTTAAAGATGGCCGCAATGGCAACCTTGGCTGAAGCATAGGCAGGAATTCCCAGGAAAACGCCCCAAATGCCAAACATGGTACCAGAAGTTAATAATACGAATAAAATCGTAATTGGATGAATACTGAGCTGACTGCCCAAGACCAGAGGAGAAACAAAACGCCCCTCGATAGTCTGCTCAACGATGAAAACAACAATGACTTTAGCCAGCATTACTGGACCGCCAGCAATCAAACCGATTGCCAGAGCCGGAAGCATAGCCAAAAAGCTGCCCAGATAAGGCACCAGATTGAGAACGCCGGCAATTACTCCAAGAGTGACACCATAGCGCAGACCAATAATCTTGAAGAAAACGATAAACATCAGAGCTACAATGATAGCAACCGTCACCTGACCACGCACATAGTTGGCCAACTGGCTGTTGATATCCGTCATCACTTGACCAAAGGAAGCGCGGAATTTAGTTGGCAGAAACTGGGTCACATAGCCTTTCAGATTTTTCCCATCTCTCAGCAGGTAAAAAAGGATAAAGGGCATGATGATAATAGCCACGACAATCTGCGAAGTTGTACTGATTAAGTTCCCCGCCCAGTTAACTGCCCGCGATGAAAAATTGCTGGCCCAATCAGTAATCTGGCTAGACAGATTACTAGTGTATTCTTCAATCTGCGGCTTGAAATCTGCCGAAATATACTTGGTCACAACATCGTCGATGAACTTGTCAGCCTGCTTTAGATAAGCTGGAACATTTCTGACAAAAGCCATGACCTGATGCTGCAAACTAGGAATAGCAACAGCCAAGCCCCAGATAATCAAAAAAGCAATTAAAACAAAGACAATGGTAATAGCAACCAGTCGATTAATCTTGTGCTTTTCCATCCAGTCTACGATGGGATTTAACAGATAATAAAGCAGGCCAGCTAAAATAACTGGCAACATGATTACTCCCAAAAATTCAATGACTGGGCTAAAAATAAAACTGATTTTACTAAGTATAAAAATATTCAGTCCCATCAAAAGGGTTACTAAAAATACTGTAATGGCCTTGTTATCTAAAAACCATTTAAAAAACCAAGATAGGCTAAAATCTTTTTCTTTGTGCTCCATATTCTCCTCCTTTAACTTGTCATTTCATTGTAACATTTTTCAGAGAAAAATTCTCTGCTCAGCTATAGGGAAAAGCAAAAAAAAGAGAGGTGCCAGAAGACTTGTATTTTTCGCAAAATACAGCTTCTGACTTCTCTCTTCGGTTCCTGCAAGGCCAGCTAGAATCCAAGGTTATTTCTCGACAGCCGGCAGAGAAATGCTAAAGCGCATCTTCCGCCCATCAACGGCTTCAAACTGATATCGCAGACCATGCTTGTCCAAAATCTGCTGAACGATAAAGAGTCCCAGACCAGTTCCGCCATCCTTGCGATTGCGACTGTAGTCTGGCCGGTAGAAAGGCTGAAAAATCTGCTGAATTTGGTCTTTGTTCAAAACTCGTTCCGCTTCATTTTCGATGACTAGCTTATGCTCCTCCAGCCTGAGTAGAATCTGTCCACCTTCTACTGTATAATGAAAGGCATTATCCAAAAGATTCTTGATAGCCTTGAGCAGATAAGTTCGGTTACCCTTGACCTTCGCTTCTGTCAGCTCAACCTGAAAATGGTAGTGTCTGACATCTGCTAAAACTCGATAAGTACTCAGATTTTCCTCCAAGACCTGCTTGAGTGAAAAGACTTCCTGTTCGGTCTCAGTCTTCATCTCCAGTTTAGAAATGGCTAAGATAGACTGGACTAACTCCGACTGCTCCTCTAGGATTTCTCGGCACTTCTGCAAGTACTTGTCGCGATCCTTGAACTCTCCTACTCCATAGATCATGCCATCAACCATCCCCATCATGCTGGTAATGGGTGTCTTAAGCTCATGCGATGTCATCCGCAGAAACTCAGCCTTTTCCCGCTCGCTTTCTGCTACCTTTTCATTTTCTAGGCGCAGAGCCTCGATACTGGTCAGTAGATTAGCATAGAGATGATTGATATCTTGGGCCAGTTCAGCAATCTCATCACGCCCCTTGACCTGGCAGGTCACATCTGGAGCCAGACTCGTCATTTGACGAGTGCTCTTAGAGATGGCTTTGATCCGCTGACTGGAAGTCCGGCTGTAGAGATAGGCAGCCAGACCACCCAGACTCAGAGATACAAGCAAGACAAATGGATAGAGATTAAGCAAAATCCGACTAGCATCAGAAACAGGCTGTAAGGAATATTCGCCTCTCAGGACAACTTCTTTACCATCTGAAGTTCGAAAGCTTTCTGATAAACTCTTGCTCTCATAGTCGCTGTTGGCAATTGTTGGGACGATGGTCAACTGCAGAGAACTTTCATCGCCAGCTTCGAGTGAAGGATAGAGAATCGTATTGTCTTTGGCCAGCAAGGTAAACCAAATCAGATTGCTCTTTTTACTATAATCGCTCAACAGCTCGCCGATTTCCTGACTGGACTTTCCCTTGACCTGCTTGGAAACTTGGTCAAATTCTCTCTTAGCTTCTCCACTCTTAACCTGCTGATAATACACCGGCATGGCAAAGTAAAGACTGGCTAGAACGATAGTCACTACCACGAAAATGATGGACGAGGTCAAGAGAAAGTTCTTTTTGACAATCTTCACTTGTCTTCTCCTCCAAGCTGATAGCCCATACCCGTAATGGTTTTCAGCGGCACACCCGGAATCTTTTTACGGATATTCTTGATATGATTATCCAGTACCCGACTATCCAGCTCGCTGTAGCCCCAAATGGTATTCATCAGCTGATCACGAGTCACCAAGTGGCCCTTCCTCTTAGCCAGAGTCTGCAAGATTTCATATTCTTTCTTGGTCAGAGGCATCTTCTCACCCTGCCAGTAAACCGTGCAGTCATCAATAGAAACCGTCAGGTCGCGAACAGCAATCTCTGAAGCAACAGTATTTCTGCGCAGAATATTCTCAATCCGTTTGACCAAGATTAGCGGTGAAAAAGGCTTGGTTACATAATCACTGATGAGATGGTTAAAGCTAACCAGCTGGGTATACTCGTCGTCAAGTGCTGTCAAAATCATGACCGGAATCTGAGAAGTCTTGCGGATTTCCTTCAGTACTTCCAGACCGCTCTTGGTCGGCAGCATCATATCTAAGATGACTAGATCAAAGGGCTCTTCTTCAAAAGCCTGCAAGGCATCGCCACCATCAAATACTGGCCTCACCTCATACTGACTTTCCTTTAAAAACTCGCAAATCACTTGATTAATCGTCGTATCATCTTCCACCACTAGAATCTTGTGCATACTTAGATTTTTCTCCTTTACCTATTCAAATCGCAGGGCCTCGATTGGATCCAGCTTGGATGCTTTCACAGCTGGCAGGAGCCCAAATACTACTCCTATTATACAACAAAAGAGCAAACTTACAAAGACAGAAAAGAGGGATAGAATATACGGATAGGCTAGAGACTGGGTGATGGCAAAGCCAGAGGCGATACCAGCCACCACTCCAATAATTCCTCCCATCAGGGTTAGGATGACTGCCTCAATCAGGAATTGCTTGAGAATGATCTTCCGTCGAGCTCCCAGAGCCTTTTTAATCCCGATTTCACGAGTCCGCTCAGTCACTGAAACCAGCATGATATTCATAACACCGATACCTCCGACTAATAGAGAGATGCTGGCAATACCAGCTAGCAAGACGAAGTTAGACTTGTTGAGATTATCCAGCTGCCGTTCAAATTCCTGCAGGTTGAGCACACCAAACATATAGTCCGACGGTGGCATTTGCTGATTGAGATAATCACTGACCTTCTTGGCAACCTTCTTCAAATCATCGGCCTTGTGGGTTTGGACAGTCACTTCAGGACTGACATTAATGGTATCAAAAATTCGATGCCATTGCTGCAGAGGAATATAGGCCACCTTTTCCGCACCAGCTGTTAAGCCACTCTGCTCTGTGGACTCAAATACACCAATAACCTTAAAGGGATTGCCTAAGACTTCAACATATTTGCCAATGCCATCCCCTTTTGGAAAAAGACTATCATAAAGCGACTTTTCCAGATAGGTCACCTGCTCTTGATTTTTAAAGGCTTCTGAGTCAAATCCTTCACCTTCCAGCAGACGTTGCTGCTTGATGTCAGCGGCTGTCTGCGAAACAGCCTGAATCTTCCCAGACGACTTTTGGCTCAGGTAGTAAATCTTCTCATCCGTACCATAGGTCAGCAGAGCATTCTTGACCCCAGAGATTTCCTTAATCTTACTCAGCACATCCTCTCCCATAAAGGGAATATAAGAAGGCTTCTGAGCTTGAGATTTCTCTGGAATGGTCGGATCGATGGCGCTTTTCTTGTCATAAACGACCTTGATTGTGTTATTGTTGCCGCCGATGAGCTGACGCTTGGTATTTTCCGTATTTCCCTCAATGATAGAAAAAATAGCGATGATAGCGCCTATCCCGATGATAATCCCCAACATGGTCAGCATAGAGCGCATTTTATGCGACAAGATTGAATTCAGAGCTACAAAAATATCTTCCATACAGCTTCCTTTCTATCCTATCGCTTTGCTCTCTATATTACCGTCCCGCAGGATAACCGTCTGCTTGCAGAGTTGAGCTACTTCCGGCTCATGGGTAATGATGACAATGGTCTTACCTTCATCATTAAACTGCTTGAAAAGGTCCATAATCTGCACACTGGTCTTGGTATCCAGAGCCCCCGTTGGTTCGTCACCAAGGATGAAGCTGGGATTGGTTACCAAGGCTCGTGCAATAGCTACCCGCTGCTTTTGACCACCAGACAACTCCATCGGCTTGAAATCACTTCTTTCTTCCAGCCCGACCAATCGCAGCATTTCCAGTGCCCTCTCCCGTCTCTCTTTTTTAGGAATTTTCATGTAAGTCAGAGGCAGTTCCACATTTTGACAAGCCGTAAGCTTAGGCATGAGGTTGAAATTTTGAAAAACAAAACCAATCTTCTGATTGCGTAGATCGGACAGCTGATTGTCGGACAGCTCAGACACATCGGTCCCTTCGATATGATAAGTCCCTGAACTTGCCTTATCCAGACAGCCGATAATATTCATCAGAGTGGACTTGCCAGATCCAGACGGTCCCATGATAGCCAGAAAATCCCCCTCTTTCACATGCAGATCAATTCCTTTTAAAATTGGAAATTCCTGACTGCCCTGCTGATAAGATTTGTGGATATCCTTAAGCTTTAACATGCTGTCCTACCTCCATCCCTTCTTCCATACCTGCTCTTGGGGTCGAAATGGTATCTTGCATAGTCAAACCTTCTGTAATCTCCACCAAACGGTCAGAAACTTTTTTGGTCTTGACTTCATGCATTTTCAGAGTCTTGCCTTCTACCTTCCAGACATAGGTCTTGCCATTTTTATTGAAAGTATAAGCCTTATTGACGACTACCTTTCCAGCCTCGGGAGCATTCTCCACGATGTTGACATAGGAATGGGAACCCACCAGCGGCATTTCACCACCCTGATCCAGCTCAACTGTATAAGGATACTTACCTTGGTTGGGATTTTCCTGTTGCTTATTCCCACCATTATTATTGGAAGTATTTTCTGCTGTAAGGCTGCCGACCTGAGTTACCGTACCACTCCAGCGTTTCTTAGGATCCTTGCGATCCACCACTTCCACTTTCTGGCCGACACTCAGCTTTTCACGGTCAAATTCACTGACAGTCCCTTTGACCAGAGTTTTGGACTTGTCCATAATCTCAATAAAGTTTTCTTCTTCCTTTTTGGCCTTGGACTGATTAGGCAAATCTTCATTCATAGAGGTAATTGTTCCCGCTGTATCGGCAGTCACAATATCATACTTCATCCGATCTGATTCTGTCTGGGCTGTCACTTGGGCCTTTTCAGCCTCAATCTGAGCTGTCGTTACTTCACTATCCGCAGTCTTAGCATCGCTCAACGCCTGAGCCAGCTCGTCTTCAGCTGACTTTATCTGCTCCAGTAATGACTCATCCTGACTGGAATTGTATTTGTCCTTGAGAGAGTTAAGACTGGCTAACTTGCGATTATAAGTTTCCCATTTAATCGCAGCGCTATTTTGAGCGGCTGTAATGCCATTTGCCTTGGACTGGGCATCATATTGAGCCGACTGGGCTGTCAATTGCTGCTCTGTCGCATAGGAAAAGAGTGGCTGTCCTTGTGTAACGGTATCACCATTTTTGACAAATACTTCCTTGACTTCCCCTTTAGACGGGTCAATCTTGACCTTACTGCTATTGTTGGCAACTACTTCCCCAGATAAAACCATGCTTGTTTTTTTGCTGTTATTGACAGCTTCTTGGACTGTCAGCGAATCAATCGTCTTATCTACCATTTTCATGGCCTGTTGTTGATTGATCTGTCTAAAATACAGATAGCCTCCCAGCCCAGCACAAGCAAGAATGACCGTGCTGCCCAATAGAATGGTCTTACGATTCATTTTTTTTCTTCGAAACATATTGCCTCCAACCTACATGTTTTAATCTTTATTCAGCTTCTGAGCTAGATCCTGATCCATCTTCTGGAATTTCCTCACCATCTGCTGGGATTTGGATAACATTTCCATCAGGCATTGTGTATTCTGTTACTTCTTTGCCATCTACCGTCTTGGTCTTCTTGTCAACAGCATCCTTCTGGAAGTCTACTTGTTTTCCATCCTTAATTTCTGAGTTATCTGCTTCTTTATTTCCGCATGCGGCTAAAAAGAATCCTGACATTCCGATAAGGGCAACGAGCATAGCAATTTTTTTAACGTTCATTTGATTTCTCCTTTGTTTGACAAGCAGGAAGTTTGTTTCTTCCTGACAGTAATTGTTTTTTTGAACAATTCTATTCTAACAAAGCCATCTATCCCCTTCCTACCCACTATCTGTTTTTTATCTATTTTTTCAAAAACAATACTTTTCTGTTGAAAATCAGGCAAATCCTCTGCTCTAAGCCCTATCTTCTGCTTTTATGATATAATAGTAGCAAGCAATCTAAATATATACGAGGTAATGTCATGACACAAACGGTTTACTTTGGAACCTATACTCGCAGAGATTCCAAAGGAATTTACAAGGCAGATTTTAACTCTACCAAGGGAGCGCTAGAAAACTTATCCTTGGTCGCTGAAGAACCCAGTCCTACCTACCTAGCCTTTGATAAGACTGGACATCTCTATTCTGTTGGAGCAAAGGACGGACAGGGAGGTATTGCAGCCTTTGACCAGGCTGGTCAGCTCCTCAACCATGTCGTTGAAGAAGGAGCTCCGCTCTGCTATGTGGCAGTTGACGAAGAGCGTGACTTGGTTTACGGTGCTAATTATCATAAGGGACAAGTCTTGGTCTACAAACGCCTAGCTGATGGCAGACTGGAACTGGCTGACTCATCTAGCCATCAAGGTCAAGGACCACACGCTAACCAAGCGTCTGCCCATGTCCACTATGCTGACCTTACACCAGATCAATACCTAATCACCTGCGACTTGGGAACTGATGAAGTCACCACCTATGATGTTGCTGAAGACGGAAAGATCGCTCCTCTGAACACCTACAAATGTGCTGCTGGAGCTGGTGCCCGCCATATCGTTTTCCACCATCATTATAAAATCGCCTATTTAATCTGTGAGCTTAATTCTACTATTGAAGTCCTGATTTACGATGGAGTCGGCCATTTTGAACACCTGCAAACTGTCTTCACCTTGCCAGAGGACTTTGAAGGAGCCAATGGAACAGCTGCTATCCGCCTGTCTGCTGATGGCAAGTTCCTCTACGGTTCCAACCGCGGTCATGACTCTCTTGCTGTTTACAAAATCTTAGCTGACGGCAGTTTGGACTTAATCCAGATTGCACCTACCAATGGCCAAAATCCACGAGATTTTAACATCACACCGGATCAAAACCATATCATTGCTGTCCATCAAGACTCAGACAATGCAACCATCTTCAAACGCGATGCGGAGAGTGGAAAATTAACAGAAATCTCCCACGATTTCTACGTTCCCGAAGCTGTTTGTGTGACTTTTAAATAAACAGAATTCTTGTCTTTCTATTAAAATTTTGATTAAATAGTATAAAAAATTACTAAGGAGCAACAACTATGAATCCAGTAGATTTATTTAACCAAGTAAAAGAAATGATTGAAAAGAAAGACTTTGATGGCGCTAAAAAGTTTATCGAAGAAAACAAAGACAAACTCGGTGAATACCTTGATCAAGCTAAAAAATTAGTAGCTGGAAACGAAATGGCTAGTAATGCTATTGATAAAGTTAAAGGTTTGTTCGACAACTAAGAAAACAAAAACGCTTGAAAAATCAAGCGTTTTTTGTGTATCATTTTTTATATAATCAATGGTAAGAAAATTTGTGCTAAGCCTAGAAAAGCTAGATAACCTAACACATCTGTTGCCGTGGTAATGAAAATGGTTGAGGCTAGAGCTGGATCCTGCTGCAGTGTCTTGATAATCAGTGGTACAAAGTAGCCAAATAGAGCCCCACATGCTAGATTGATCATCATAGCCAATACCACAATAACAGACAGATAGAAATTTTGATAGAAGACAAACATGACAATCGCTGCAATCAAACCGGTAAAGAAACCATTAACCAAAGCTAGCACGATTTCTTTGAATACTAAATTCCTATCTTCTTTCAGATCCAGTTTCCCCAAGGCAATCCCCTGGATAACCAAAGCAAGTGTCTGAGAGGCAGAATTTCCGCCCATTCCCGTGATAATAGGACTAATCGCTGCTAATGCTACAACTTTTGAAATCGTATCATCAAAAAGTGCTACTGTCGCAGAAGCTAGAAAGGCTGTCACTAGGTTAATCATCAACCAAGGTAAGCGTTTCTTGAGTGATTCTTTAAAAGGTCCTCCAATTTCTTCACTTTCTTGGACACCACCCATCCGCAAGATATCTTCTTGATACTCTTCTTGCAAAACATCGACGATATCGTCAATAGTGATGATTCCTAACAATACCTGCCGATGATTGACGACCGGTACGACAGATAAATTATATTTGGCAGAAAGCTGTGCCACTTCCTCTTGGTCAACCTCTGGCGTTACACTCACTATCTGAGTATTCATAAATTCACTGAGTTTCATCTCCGCATCATGAATAAACAAATCACGAATATCAATCCAGCCAACTAGCGAATGATGCACATTTCTAATAAATAAGGTATCAATAACTTCCGTATTGGGCGAAATCTCCCTCAATTTATTGAGAGTTGCTGAGACGGTCAGATTTTCATTTAAGGTAATGAATTCTGTCGTCATCAGACCACCAGCTGTCTGAGGATCGTAAGCCAACATAGCTTTCAAATTCTCTTGACTGGTATTTTTCATCATACTTAAGTATTGCTTACGCAAGTCCACACTCAAGTAACCCAAAATATCTACCACATCATCATCTGGCATAAGATGAAAAAGAGTGCTGGTACGTTTGAAAGAAATCGATTGGATAATCTTTCGTTGCAACTCCGGCTCGGCTTCTTTTAAAATCTCTACCAATTGATCATCACTAGCCATTTCCGTAAAGGTTTTGAGGAGATTCCCTTCCTCATCCTCCAAGGCCCCCAAAGAAAGAGCAATATCAATGGGATAGTAATCGTCAAATATCTGATTGAAAACTTCACTATCCTGTGATAGTAAGACCTGATTTAATAATTCTTCCATTGTACTCCTCCTTCCACTTTGCTAGTATACCATAAAAGACTGATTTTGATACAAGAAAGCTATAAAATCTTCAATAAATCACTCACTTTTTCAAGCATGTAGTCACAAGGAAATGCAGGGATTAGTTGATTATATTTTCCTTAGCAAAAGCTAGCATCTTGTCTCCCAATTTTTCAAGGGAAAGAGCATGACCAGTCCCACACAGTACTTCTAGGCAATTTTCTAGGAAAAGATGATAAATCTCCCTCTCATCAATTAGGCTTGATCCTAAATCAAAAAAAATCCATTGTCATATCTTTACACATCAAAAAAGCTAGGACTATGTCCTAGCTCCTCTTATATGTTGTTAGATTATTTTTTCAAGTTATAGAAAGCTTGAAGACCTTTGTATTGAGCAACTTCACCAAGTTGATCTTCGATACGAAGCAATTGGTTGTATTTAGCAATACGGTCTGTACGTGAAAGTGAACCAGTCTTGATTTGACCTGCATTAGTTGCAACTGCGATGTCAGCGATTGTTGAATCTTCAGTTTCACCAGAACGGTGTGATACAACTGCAGTGTAACCAGCTTCTTTAGCCATTTCAATCGCTTCAAAAGTTTCAGTAAGAGTACCGATTTGGTTAACTTTGATAAGGATTGAGTTAGCAGCACCTTCTTTGATACCACGTGCAAGGTAGTCAGTATTTGTTACGAAGAAGTCGTCACCAACAAGTTGTACTTTCTTACCAAGACGTTCAGTAAGAGCTTTCCAACCATCCCAGTCATTTTCATCCATACCATCTTCGATAGTGATGATTGGGTATTTGTTAACCAACTCTTCAAGGTAGTCGATTTGTTCTGCAGATGTACGAACAGCAGCGCCTTCACCTTCAAATTTAGTGTAGTCGTATACTTTACGTTCTTTATCGTAGAATTCTGATGATGCACAGTCAAATCCGATAAATACATCTTTACCTGGAACATAACCAGCAGCTTCGATAGCAGCAATGATAGTTTCTACACCATCTTCAGTTCCTTCAAAACGAGGAGCGAATCCACCTTCGTCACCAACGGCAGTTTCCAAACCACGAGATTTAAGGATTTTCTTAAGAGCGTGGAAGATTTCAGCACCGTAACGAAGAGCTTCTTTGAATGTTGGAGCACCAACTGGCAAGATCATGAACTCTTGGAATGCGATTGGAGCATCTGAGTGAGATCCACCGTTGATGATGTTCATCATTGGAGTCGGAAGAACTTTAGTGTTGAATCCGCCAAGGTAGCTGTAAAGAGGGATTTCAAGGTAGTCAGCAGCAGCACGAGCTACAGCGATAGACACACCAAGGATTGCGTTTGCACCCAATTTACCTTTGTTAGGAGTACCGTCCAAGGCGATCATTGCACGGTCGATAGCTTGTTGGTCACGAACATCGTAACCGATAATAGCTTCAGCGATAACGTTGTTTACATTATCAACTGCTTTTTGTGTACCAAGACCACCGTAACGAGATTTGTCGCCATCACGAAGTTCAACCGCTTCGTGCTCACCTGTAGAAGCTCCTGAAGGAACCATACCACGTCCGAAAGCACCTGATTCAGTATAAACTTCTACTTCAAGTGTTGGGTTACCGCGTGAGTCTAGGACTTCGCGAGCGTAAACATCAGTAATAATTGACATTTCTTACTCTCCTTATTATTTAAAATTATTTACTAGTCTATGATACCTCAAAAACGCTTTTTTTTCAAGGAAAAATAGAGAATCTAAGCAAATTTGAGAAATTTTGCACAAGAAAACGATTCCAAACTTACTATATAAATGTTTTTCCAGCAAATCAGAACAGACATTCGAGCTTTTAGAATTCCTCCTTTTATGGTACAATTTTAGTATGACTGATATTAATAAAGTAATCATGGAAAAAGCCCAGGGCGGAGTCAAGCTCAACCCTGATGAACAGCGTAGGTTTTTAGGGACTTTTGAGGAGCGAGTGCTGGCCTCCTGCTCTATTGAGCAAGCCAACGACTCTTTCATTCGCAATCATTTCAAGGAAATGCTCAGCAGCATCATGAAAAACTGCCAACCTGTAATTGTTAAAATTTCCCCAGAAGTCGAGTCTGGCAATCAAATCTTTTATCTAAAAACCTCCAAGGAACTGGGCTGCGAGGCTACTATCGTCTCAAGTGATTACCAGTCTTCTCCATTTGGCCTGATTGTCCATAGCGACCATCTTGTCCAAGTAGATGACAAGGACATGAGCCAACAGTTTGCAAGCCTCCTTCAGCCAGCAGAAAAACCAGCAAAAGAAAAGCGCTCCCTCTGGAAAAAATGGTTTGGATAAAATGACAAATTTAGAAAAATTTTTTGCCTTTTTTGAAGCTGAAAACCAGCGTGATTGGCAAACCTATCAGACCTTTCTTTCTGATCATGTTAGCTGGGAATTAGAGGGTGACACAATCGAAATCATCAAAGGTAAAGCAGACTACTTGACTAATATTCAAAAAGTCTACCATAACAACCCCGTTCAGTTTCGTTGTACTTATTATCAGCTTAGTCCTGACCAGAATCGGATTGTGACTCTTTTAGAAAATGACTTTGGTGACCTGTCTTGTGACATCTTCTTCTTTGAAAAGGGCATGATAGTCAAAGAAATTGAATACCTACTAAAAAAAGCGGACTAACCGCTTTTTTTCATTTTTAGTACATTGCCAATATTTCTGGCCGTGCGAATCAAATTTTGCTCCGCCTGCTCTAGAAGCCTATCCAAACTATCTGCTCGTGCAATGATAGGAAAAGCTGCCTGAATATTCTCAACTGGGAAATCCGGTAAATCATCTGCCAGACTGCCGCAAATCGCCAGTACAGGAATGCCTTCAGGTGTTCGTCTTGCGACCCCGACTGGTGCCTTACCCGCCAAAGACTGACGGTCCATCCGTCCTTCGCCAACGACGACCAAGTCCGCTTTTTTAACTCTGTCATCAAAATCCAGTAAATCTAAACAGGTTTCGATACCCGAAACGATTTTTCCTCCAGCAAAAGCGACCAGTCCTGCAGCCATTCCGCCTCCGGCTCCAGCTCCATCCATATCAATCACCTGAGGATCAACCAACTGATAGAAATCTGCCATGGCTTGATCCACTTGAGAGAATAATAAGGGTGCTAGACCTTTCTGACCTCCGAAAACAGTTGTCGCACCACGCTCACCGCATAAAGGATTGTCTACATCCGTCAAAATCTCAATCTCAACTTCTTTCAAGAAAGCAGGAACCTGCTCAGCTGATATTCGGGCAACCTTTCCCAAAAACGAGCCAATGGGGCGCAGTCTATGATTGTCCGCATCGAAAAATTCATAGCCCAGGCCCGCTGCCAGTCCAATTCCACCGTCATTGCTGGCCGAACCTCCAACACCAACTAAAATTTTTCTAACACCGTCTTCAGCCAGGTGCAAAATCAATTCTCCCAATCCTTTGGTTTCTATGGCTAAGGGATTTCGTTTTTCCTGAGGAATAGAGGCAAGTCCGACCAAATCAGCCATCTCAAAAAGCGCTTGCTGACCATTTCTGGCGTAGGGCATTTTTACTGGCTGGCCAAAGGGTCCGGTTACGGTGTGGTAAAATTCAGCCCAGACCAAGGCTGCTGTCAGCGCAGCCATTGTCCCCTCGCCGCCGTCACCAACCGGCAGCAAGTCAAAGCTGGCATCTGGCAAGGCCTGAGAAAATCCTGTCTGCAGAGCTTGAGCAACCTGAGCAGCTGACAAACTTTCCTTGAATGAATCCGGTGCAATTAGAATATGCATGCCTCTCTCCTACTCTTTTCTATTGTCTAAAAAATCAATGACCCGATAGAGATTGCGTTCTTGAATCTGGTAAGGAGCCTGCTCTCGAACGATTGGCTTGGCCATAAAGGCAATTCCTATTCCTGCTGCCTGAATCATAGGCAGATCATTTGCACCGTCCCCCATAGCAATTGTTTGATTTAATTCCAACTTGTTTTCAGCTGCCCATGCTTTTAGCATGGCAAGCTTGGTATCCTTGGTGACAATATCTCCTAAGACTCGGCCTGTCAAAAGACCCTGTTGAATTTCCAAACGATTTGCCTTTACATAGTCAATTCCAAGCTGCTCAGCCAGTCTGTCCACCGTCTCATGAAAACCACCTGACACCAAGCCTACTTTATAACCACGTTTATGCAGCTCCTTGACCAAGTCCTCGGCTCCTGGTGTGAAGTGGATCCTTTCAGCAATTCGAGCAAAAATATCCTCTGGCAGACCTTTTAAAAGGGTGACCCGCTCACGTAAGGCAGCTTCAAAGTCCAACTCTCCTCGCATGGCACGCTCGGTAATAGCCGCAACCTGAGCTCCTACACCCGCTTCCTCTCCTAGCAGGTCAATCCCCTCTTCCATGATTAAGGTGCTGTCTACATCCATGACTAATAAGCCTTTGACTGTTTTCATTGTCTGACCTCATTCTTTCTATTTTTTTGTATTATACAGGAAATTCTATTTCAAAACAAGCTGGGAAAAATTGAAGTCTCAGAATCCTTGTTACTGACTGTTCTCTAGCGTTTTCTTTGTAAAAGAAAAAAGTTCCCGAAGGAACTTCTTTTAAAAACGAATATTCTCGCGTGTTTTTTCGTAGGATGTCACAAAGCGCTCTGTAACGCCTGGCTCGACAAGATCCAAAGCTTTTGAAATGATTTCCAATGATTGAGCATAGTCGTAGTCATGTTCAAAGACATACAAGGACTTGTTGAAAGCTGCTTGTACGTTATCATCAAAGGAACGATAGCGGTTTGAATACTGCAGCAGCTGCTCAGTCAAGGTAGCATCTTGGACGATACGATAGGTTTCTTCTTCCAATTGCTCCATATCATTTCCTAGAATTTCCAGCCAACGGTTAACAGATTCGATATTGACTCGTTTAGCTTCCAATTCCTTCACCAACTCTTCAATATTGTTGCTGGTTGAGAAGAAAATTTCTAAGAAAGAGTCTGGAATACCTGGCAAATTGCGTTTTTCCATATATCTCTTAATGGTATGCAATTTGTTAGCATAGATATTGACTTTCTGGCGAGCGTTGGCATCATCTTTTTCAATCTCTGCCAGTGCTTCACCAAGAGAAATCTGCTCATCTTCGATTTCTTTCAAACGCTCTTGGATAGCTTCTAACTCTTCCTGAACCACAGAATAGGCTTGCTTGGTTTCAGAAGAATCTTCTACCGCGCTAAGTACCACATCTTCCTGGGCAGAAAGCTCAGCCTGCAACTCCTTGACATGAGAAGTTTCTGTATCAGAGAGAAGAAAGGTTTGAGATAAACGTTCTATCTCTTTTTGGAGTTGCTGGTTGTTTTCCTTTGTATGAGCCAGATAGCTAGGCAAGTTTTTAATCAACTTCTCCACTACTTTGTGGGCTTCAATTTCCCGCGTAAAAATTTCATAGAGAGCGTTAATCTCTTCTTGCGCTTGCTCATTTTCATACTCAGCATTATCCAGCTCTAGGGCTGAAATGTTAGCTTCGTTGCGTTTGAGGCTTGCATGGAGCTGCTGGAAACGAGACTCTATATCTGTTTCGATAAAGTGATAACCAGATTCCAAGAGCTTTCGGTGACCAGATTCTAAGTCTTCCAACTGATCTGGCAATTTCACAGTCAACTCTTCGACAATGGCAGGAACTTTCTCAACGATATGTGTCAGAGCAAGTATATGATCCTCTGCCTTATCCAAGATTTCAGCCGCCTCAACTGGGTCACCTGAAGAATTAAGGGTCACAAACTGAGAAAACTCTGACTGGATATTTTCCAGCTGTTTTTCAATCTCAGCTAGGGCTTGCCCATACGAGTCTGCATTCTCCGCCACCTGAGTTTGCAGTTTTTCAAACAAATCCAAGGCATGGAGCACACGACCGCTGTTTTTAGACTCTTGCTCTTTAAGATCTTCCAAGGCAGCACGAATCATCTTGATATCTTCGTCAATCAAATCAATCTGACTCTCAATATTGCCGATGGCATGCTTGGCTTTTATGAAACGGAAAGAATTATTGTAACCTTCTGCTTCAAATAGATTATTTTCGATATCAGCAAATGAATTTAAGGACAGGTCTACCCATTTTTGATTCCATTCACGGAAGGCTACCTGACTCTGCCCAATCAAATGCATATTTTTTACTTCTTCAACTTCATCATTCACAGGAAGATTATAGAGTGCTTCTTTTCTCTCCTCCAAATTTTGAAGTAAAGCTTCATTTCTCTTTCTCATCAGAACTGCAGTACCATAGCCGACAACCAAAAGCAGAGCTACCACAGCAACGAGAATAACTAGTCCAATAGACATATAGAACTCCTTCACATTGTTACTATAAAGCAAACATAATGATTATATCATATTTTTGCCCATAATGGTTGATTTTTCTGATTTTTTTAGACGTCGAGCGTACTGTATACAGCATTTTCTTCGATAAATTCACGACGAGGTTCAACGCGATCCCCCATCAGCATGTCAAAAATCTTGTCAGCTTCCGCTGCATCATCCACTGAAACCCTCGCCATCAAGCGATGTTCAGGATTCATAGTCGTCTCCCAAAGCTGATGGTCATCCATCTCTCCGAGACCCTTGTACCGTTGAATGGTTGGCTTGGAGCGACCTTCACTGTAACGAGCCAAAGCAGCCTGAAGCTCTTCTTCCTGATTAGCACCTGGCTGGATGTATTCTTTGACATCACTTCCTACCTTGACGCCATAGATTGGCGGCTGAGCGATATAGACAAATCCTGCTTCCAGAACCGGCTTCATATAGCGGTAAATCAAGGTTAAGAGCAGGGTCCGAATGTGAGCACCGTCTACATCGGCATCGGTCATGATGACTAATTTTTGGTAGCGGGCCTTGCTGACATCAAAGTCAGCACCGAAACCAGTTCCCATAGCAGTAAAGAGACTGCGGATTTCTTCATTGGCCAATATCTTGTCCATGCTGGCTTTTTCAACGTTGAGAATCTTACCACGAATTGGCAAAATGGCCTGAAATTCACGGTTACGACCGGACTTAGCTGAACCACCCGCGGAATCCCCCTCCACGATGAAAAGTTCTGTTTCCTGTGGGTCGTTGGACGAGCAGTCAGCCAATTTACCGGGCAGATTGGAAATTTCCAAGCCAGACTTCTTGCGGGTTACTTCCCGAGCTCGCTTGGCAGCAATTCTAGCCTTAGAAGCCAAAATTCCTTTTTCAACGATTTTTCGAGCCACCGCAGGATTTTCCAAAAGAAAATCTGAGAAAGCTTCGCTAAAAAGTCGATTAGTAATCTTGACAACTTCGCTATTGCCCAGCTTGGTCTTGGTCTGACCTTCAAACTGAGGGTTAGGGTGCTTGACAGAGATAACCGCTGTCAGTCCCTCACGAACATCTTCCCCAGTCAGATTATCTTCATTTTCTTTGAGAAGTTTGTTTTTCTTGGCATAGTCATTGATAACCCGAGTTAGGGCTGTCCGGAAACCTTGCTCATGCGTTCCACCCTCGTGGGTGTGGATGTTATTGGCAAAGCTCATGACTGTTTCGTGGTAGCCAGTCGTATATTGCATAGCGACTTCAACCGTAATATCGTCCATTTCGCCATCAGTATAAATCGGCGTTTCAAAGATAACATCCTTGTTTTCATTGATGTATTGGACATAGCTGGCAATCCCGCCCTCATAGTGGTAATCCTTGGCCTGCTCCATTCCATCTCTCTTATCAGTGATGGAAATTCTGAGACCGCGATTGAGGAAGGCCAGTTCTTGCACCCGCTTATTGAGCTTTTCAAAGTCAAATTCTACTGTTTCAGTGAAAATCTCTGGATCCGGTGTAAAGTGAACTGTCGTACCTGTACGGTCTGTTTCACCGATGATTTCTAGATCAGCGACTACTTGACCGCGACTGTATTCTTGGTAATGAATCTGGCCGTTTTTATAAACTCGGACATCCAGCTGAGTGGACAGGGCATTTACAACGGAAGAGCCCACACCGTGCAGACCTCCTGATACCTTGTATCCGCCACCGCCGAATTTTCCTCCAGCATGGAGAACAGTAAAGACGGTTTCCACGGCCGGACGGCCTGTTTTCTCCTGAATATCAACGGGAATTCCCCGACCGTTATCCACTACTGTGATGGAATTATCTTTTTCGATAAAGACTTGAATGTGGCTGGCAAAACCAGCCAACGCCTCATCAATCGAGTTGTCAACAATTTCCCATACTAAATGGTGCAGACCTTCCTTGGAGGTCGAACCGATATACATCCCTGGACGCATACGAACGGCTTCTAGGCCTTCTAAGACCTGAATCTGACTGGCATCATATTCTTGGGCCTGTATATCTTGTTGCTTTTCTTCTGTCATAGTGTTCCTTTTCTAATCAATATCTATAAATTCTTCAAGATGCTGCATATTATCAAAGAGATAGGTATCAAAGCCAGCTGCCTGCCCTGCTTCAATATCCAGAGGACGGTCACCAATAACCAAGCCAGAGGAAATCTGATACTTGTCTTTTAGATAGAGCATGGAGTCTGGTGAGGGTTTCCTTGGAAAACCATTTGCAGCTGTCACCACTTCTGTAAATGCTGATACAACGGCAGTCTTTTCCAAAATTTCCAGCACTTGGTTGTCCCGGTGGGAGACCAGAAAGTTCCGACCGCCCTTGGCCACAATCCGCCTAAGCAACTCTGCCGCGCCGTCAAATAAGACAGGGTGAGTCAACTCTTCTGCTTCATTGGCCTTATAAAACTTTAAAAAGTCTTTTTCTTGGGGAGCAAACTGCTGGACAGCATAGTCTGTAGACACCTTGAGGGCCTTATAAACTTCGTCGTGACCAGCTTGCAGACCAAACTCTTTCAAGGTTTGAACAAAAGCTGCTGTCGAAGTTTCATAATTATCCAAGAGTGTTCCACCTAAATCCCAGATGTAATCTTGATAATTCATACCTTTCATTATACCATAATTTTCATGAAAAAGGGGCTAATATTTGCCCGAATCCAGCACTTTTCCGACTTTTTTCAACCCTTTTTCTAAACAAAATATCTCAAAGAATCTAAAATTTAAAAATGGATGATGGTTTCGTCCTTTCCAATATCCCTAAACCCGTTCCATATAGAGGAGCGCTAAGGTAAATTAGACTTCAAAAAAGCTGGGAAACATTATGAATCCCAGCATCTTCTTTATTTTCCAAATACATCTGTATAAAGCATAGCATCAGCCAACTGCTCGGCGTCCCCTCCCAGCTGACGAACCAGCTCATAGGCGAAAGCTAAGGCAGTCGATGGACCACGGCTAGTAATCAGCTTCCCATCAACAAGAACTGTTTCTTTACGGTAAGTTCCATTTTTAATATTGTCTTGCGCACCATCATAGCAAGTGAAATACTTACCAGTCAAGATACCTGCACGGTCAAGAGCAATGGGAGCAGCACAGATGGCAGCGATGAATTTGTCCGCCTGCTGAAAATCCTGCAAAAGCTGCATCAGGCGGTCATCATCACGGAGATTAGCCGATCCTGGCATCCCCCCTGGCAAGATGACCATATCGTAGTCATCCAGTCTGCCCTTCCAGACCTGATCCGCTTGAACAGTGATGGCGTGAGAGCCAGTCACTGATTCATAAAAACCAATCATATCACAGACAAGACCTGCACGGCGCAAGACATCCACAACTGTCAAGGCCTCGATTTCTTCAAAACCGGGAGCTAAGAGTAAAGCTGCTTTTTTCATGAAAATATCCTTTCTGAGATGAGCCAGTCACAAAATCGCATCTGATTTGTGATTCAAAAATTTGCTATCTGTTTATTTTAATTTCTTCAGTACGACTTTTTTTCGGACTGCAGGAATTCGCTCCTTCTTTTCATCCGTCAGGCTGTTCTGATAGGATACGGACAGCAGGAGACCAACACCGATAAGATTACTGATGATGGAAGAACCACCCTGTGAGATAAAGGGCAGCGGAATCCCTGTCAGAGGCAGAATTCCTGTCACCGCTCCAATATTTTCAAAGATATGGAAGAGCAGCATCATGATAAAGCCAGTTGAGATGTAGGTATAAAACTGATTGTTGGATTTAATCGTAATCTTGAGCATGCGATAAATCAGCAGTAAATAGAGCATGATAACCAAGGTTGAACCTAAGAAACCAAAATCTTCTGCAATAACGGTGAAAATCATATCGCTTTCCCGAACAGGCACCAAGAGATTGGAAACATTAAAGCCTTGGCCAGTCAGACCACCACTTCCGACAGCGATTTGTCCCTGTGCTTGCTGGAAAGTGGTCGTCTGAGCGTAATCAAAAGGATGAAGCCAAGCCAAAATCCGATTGATTTGGTAGGTCGGCATGCCTAGATTATGCAGAAAGGCACGACCGCCATCAGAAATAAAGATAAAGAGAAATCCTCCCAACAACAAGACTCCCGTCAGAAAGACCGGCAGGATAATCTTCCAAGAAACACCTGACAGTAGAACGATGCCACCGTATATAGCAACAAAAACCAGAGCCGTCCCCAAATCACTTTGGAGAGTTAACAGAACCAGAACAGGCACTGTGTAGAGCCCAAGCTTCAGAATCAGAAAAAAGTCTAAAGCCAAGGTTCGCTCATCCTGCTTGTGCTGCTGGAGAAAATGGACCACCAGCCGCGACAGCATGAGAATATATGAAATCTTCATGAACTCCGAGGGCTGAAAGAGGGTCACACCACGAATAGCAATCCAGTTTTTGGCACCAGTAGAGGCTACCAGAGATTCACTGTAAAAAATCAGTGGTAAGACCATGAGGCCAAGACCAAAAACATAGAGATAAGGCGTAATTTTCCAGAGAAACTTGGTGTTAAAAAACATGAGGATAAAGCTGAGCAGGAAGCCCACCGCAATCCAGGCAATCTGCTGACCAACCATGGGCCAGGCATTGTCAGGATAATCATGACTAACAGCAATGTAAATAGCCACAACTCCGATTGAAAGCAGCATCAAAACAGGCAAAATTAAACTATAATCAATCCGAGACTCAAACGTCCGTCTTTGATAGGGCATAGTCCCTCCTTTTTAGAAAAAATACTGGATAATCAAGCTAGAAACAGCGACACAAAACCAAGCAAAGGCACCAGTCAGCAAAGGCGCTGCTCCTGCTTGCTTAAACTGCTTAAAGGAAACCTTTGCGCCAATAGCTGCCAAGGCCATAGCCATAAGCCACTGAGAAATGAATTTTGTATAAGGGATGACAGCAGCCGGCAGAAATCCAAGACTGCTGATAAGTGAAGCTAGGACAAACCAAGCTATAAACCAAGGAAAAATCTGTTTCAAGTTTGTCTTTTGTGACGACTTCTTAGACTTGATATAGCGATAAGCTGCGAAGATCAAGCAGGCCGGTACAATCATCAGAGCCCGACTAAGCTTAACAATGGTCGCCAAGTCGCCAGCTGACGGGCTATATGTATAGCCTGCCGCCACTACTGACGAAGTATCATTGATGGCTGTTCCAGCCCAAGTCCCGAAAAATGCATCCGACATCTGCAGCAAATGCCCTAAAAAAGGGAAAATGAATACTGCTAAAATATTGAAAAAGAAAATAGTGGAGATAGACAGGGCGATTTCCTCTTCGTCAGCTTCCAAGATTGGTGAAGCAGCCGCTATGGCAGAGCCACCGCAGATGGCAGTTCCAAAACCAATTAAAATAGTCAAGACACGGTTCATCTTAAAGAAACGCCCAGCAAGATAGGCCGCTAGAAAGGCTATCAGAATTGTAATAAGACTGATACGAAGAGAAGAAATTCCCGTCTCAGAAACTCGACCTATGGACATGGAAAATCCCAAAAAGATGATGGAATACTGCAACAATTTCTTCCCCGAATAGCTGAGTCCTTCCTGAAAAGCAGCCGGCAGCTTCATGCTGTTGTTCAAAACAATCCCAAAGACAATAGCCAAAACACTAGAGCCTATCAAGGGAAGCAAGCCGCCTAAAAAGATAGAAACAGCCGCTATGACAAAGGACAACAGAATTCCTGGTAAATATTTTTTCACGAACACCCCTTCTTTCCTATGCCTCTCATTATAACAAATTTTGTTCCAAAAATCTGAATGAACCTAAAAAATCAGCCGATAAAACTCAGCTGATTTCAGATAGTTTCAGTCAAAAAAGTCTTGTAATTCCTGCATAATGGCTGCCTCTGGCAGAATATCCAAAGAAGCCAATTGTGACAGATGATGCTGAATCTGCTTGCCATAGCGTTTGCTAGAGATTCGATTGTCCAAAAGAATAACAGCTGACTTCTGATGTTCATTGCGCCGGGTCCGGCCAATGGCCTGTTTAAGACGTAAGATAGCAAGAGGCAGTTGATAATCATAAAAGGCATTCTTACCTTCCGCTTTCAAGCAGCTGTTAATCTTCTGCACGAAGAAATCCTTGGGATTATCAAATGGAATCCGAGTAATCAGCTGAATAATCTGGTCTTGCTCAGCAAAATCCGCCCCCTCCCAGAAGCTGCCAGAGCCCAAAAGGATAGCTGCCTCTCCTCTATCAAAACGCCGCTTGATATTGCCAGCATCGCCATTTTTATATTGGGCCAAATGCGGCAGAGCCAGCAAGTCCGAAACAGCCAAAAGCAAATCTTTAGAGGTGAAGAGGACGACGATAGGCAGACCAAGTTCTGCCACTTTCTGCAGGCAAGCAACAATCTCTTGAGCAAAATCCTCAGTTGACAAATCCACTACTGCTGGAAAATTTTCATCTAAAAAGAGCTTCTGCAGTGGCTTCTTCTTGCTTTTCAGCTTATAAAAGTGATAACATTCAAAGCCTAGCAACTGCGCCAGATTAACCTTAGAGCTAATTTCCAGAGTAGACGAAACCAAGATAACCTTAGCATTTTCAGGCAGGAAGTCAGTGAAATGCAGCAATTCTGAACGGCCAGCATGCAGAGTCATCAAGCGATGGTCTGCCAAAGCTTCATCAACCAACCAATAATACTGGTATTTGCCACTGAACAAGTGCTGCAGCTCAGGCAATGCACTAGTTTTTAACTCGGACACATCCTGAAGCAGCCGGGCAATCTTTTCCGGACTTAGCTCAGACGTTTTCTTGCGATGCTTCTCTGCGGCATCAGCGAGCTCAAACTGAATGCTTTGCAAAAGCCGTTGCTGCAGAAGCTCCCCTTCTTCCTGAAGGAGATGATTTATCTGCTGCAGCGTTTTAGTTAGATTTATACTGGACTGAGAGAAGCTTTCCAAGGCAAAAAACATCTTCTGAGCTTCATCAACTACCAGAATACGATTGTCCAGCAAAGACTGGTCATCCTCTAAACGCGTCAGCAGGTAAGCATGATTGGTAATCACGACTCGACTGGTAGCTGACTTGACCTGTCCCAACCGCCAAAAATCTTCCTCATAAAAAAGAGAATGTTTGCTTAGCTTACCGTCATGACGGATTTCATTGAAGTAGCTTGAGAAGCGATGAGCCTGCCCGATTTCATTCAAATCACCTGTTTTAGTTTCTGTCAGCCAAACCAAGAGTTGCAGCTTGCAGCGATTAACCAAACGGTTGTCATATTCCCTATCCAATGTCCGATAGAAATAGTCCAGTTTGAGATAATTCTCCGGACTCTTGAGACTGTGAAAGGAAATACCAAATACTTCCTCCAACAATCGCCCTTCCTTTTGCAGCAGCTGGTCCTGCAAGATCTTAGTCGGAACCGTCACTAGTACTTTTTCTTTACCTCTAGACAGTATAGGCAGCAAGTAGCCAAAGGTCTTACCCAAACCTGTCTGCGCCTCTAAAAAACTAGGCTCCTGCTGGTTCAGAGCTTCCTCCATAAAGCAAGCAAACTTGAGCTGTTCTGGCCGCTCTTCTAAGCCCATCAAGTATAGATTGGTCAGGAAATCCTGCGACAGTTTCTTTTCCGAAGTCAGCTTTTGGGGACGTCGCAAGAAAATACCATGGCAGGATTGCAGTTCCTTATCTTGCTGATCCGGCATTGTCTGATAAACTTCCTCGATAGCCAAACGAGACTCATAGATAATGCTGTCCGCCAAAGTTAGCATTTTCTCAACCAAGGCCTTGGGTAGGCTCTTGATTTTGTCTTGTATTTTTAAAAATAGCTGAGCCGTTGCTTGAGCATCTGCCAGAGCAGTATGGGCGTTTTCCAAAGAAATATCCAGCAGATCGCAGAGATTGCCCAAGGAATATTTATCAAAGGTCGGGTAAAAGACCTGAGCCAACTCCACCGTGTCCACACGCGGTGTCAGCAAGTCAAACCCTTCCCAGAAAAGGGCCTCTGCTAGTAGATTAGCGTCAAACTTGACATTATGAGCAACAAAAATCGCATCCTGAATCAGCTCATATACCTCCGCTGCTACCTGAGAAAACTCCGGGGCTCGGCCAAGCCGCTCATCATCCAAACCTGTCAGCTCTTTGATATGCTCATCCAGTTCCTCATGAGGATTGACATCTGTTTCATAAGTCTTGGTAATGCTTCCATTCTCAATCAGAACAATGCCAATCTGGATAATCTTTGCACCGCTGCCCGTTCCTGTAGCCTCCAAGTCCACAACAGCATACTTATAATCATTTTGTGTCATACTGCTATGATTATATCATAAAAGCCATTCAGAGACATCTGAAAATTTTCAGTCCTAGCCTAGAAAGCAATTCTGTGCAAAAAATTCTCTTTTCTGTTACACTCAATAGCAGAATACATTTTCCGAGGAAATCAAATGAAGATTCATAAAATTATCAACCTTATTGCTTTTGAAAATACCTATATCTTAGAAAATAATCAGGGTCTCCTAGTCGTCGATCCTGGCAGTGACTGGAAAAAGATTGAACGCAAGCTGGAGGAACTCGCCAAACCTGTGATTGCTGTACTCTTGACCCATACCCATTATGACCACATTATGAGTTTAGAAAAGGTTCGGGAGCACTATGCTGCCCCACCTGTCTATGTGGCTGAGAGTGAAAGCAGCTGGCTCTACACACCGACAGATAACCTATCTGGTCTGGCGCGCCATGCTGATCTGGATGATATTATCTGTCGACCAGCAGAAGAGTTTTTCTCCTACGAAACAGACTATGATCTTGGAGGCTTTCACTTCTATGTGCTTGCAACACCTGGCCACTCCATCGGAGGTGTCTCTCTAGTCTTTCCTAATGACTGCCTTGTTTTGACAGGTGATGCCCTCTTTCGGGAAAGCATCGGACGAACGGATCTGCCAACTGGAAACATGGAGCAATTGCTGACATCCATTCGCGAGAAACTTCTGGTCCTCCCCAAAGACTACGCTGTTTATCCTGGGCATGGTCATGATACCACTATTTCACACGAAAAAAACTTTAACCCATTTTTAGCTCAGTAATCATTTAAGCAATTACCTATAACAAAAACAGAGTTTGAAGAATTTCAAACTCTGTTTTTTTATGATTTGTTAAATCTTCAAGAAGCGTCTCATAGAGATGATAGATCCCAATGATCCGATAAGAATTCCCAACACAAAGAGTGCTGCTATCATAATCGGACTAAAGAGTTTTGGATCAATCATAGAAAGTCCTTGACCTACCAAGCTCTTATTCATAGTCTTGTAGGCTATACCATATGTCAAATACACTACAAGTGACGGAACTGTTGCTCCTAACAAGCCAATCCATGCTCCTTCAAACAGAAATGGTCCGCGGATATAGCTATTCTTGGCACCAACCAAGCGCATGATTTGAATCTCGCGACTTCGGGAAATAATGGTAATCCGAATAGTATTGGAAATGAGAAGGATAGCAATGAAAATCAGAAGCGCTGTCCCAATCAATCCCCATGTTTGGATGAAATTAGAAAACGCAAAGAGATTTTTGGTATTGGTACCACCATTTTGAACCTCAGAAACACCATCAATCTTACGAGCATCTTTTGTAACAGATTCTACATACTTAGGTGCCTTGGTCTCAACAATATAAGCATCGTAAAGAGGATTATTTTCTTCATCAAAAACATCCCACTCACTACCCATGGTCTCTGTTAGCTTATTATACTGCTCTTGCTTGCTAGAAAAAGTAACCTTCTCTACATTTTTCATAGAAGTCAGAGCATCATAAACCTTGTGGTAGTCCTCATTCTGAACTGTTTGACCTTCTTTTACAATCGTTTCGCTATTATCGAAAACATCCTTACGCATGTATACCATGACGCGGACATTATTGGAAATATCATTTGCCAGCTTAGCTGTATTTAAAATTACTGAAGCAAAAACAGCCACTAAGCTCAAGGTAATCATAACCGAGCTGACAGCCGCTACAGTCATCCAGCCATTCCGCGTAAGACTCTTAAGCGACTCAATCAAATGACGAAAAAATCTTCTAATCATCGTATCCGTATTCTCCTTCCGCTTCATCACGTACCACACGGCCATTTTCAATAGCAATAACGCGGTGACGCAGAGTATTTACAATCTGGCTGTTGTGGGTTGCCATCAGGACAGTTGTTCCCTGAAGGTTAATCCGCTCCAGCAGGTTCATAATCTCCCAAGAATTATCTGGGTCCAAGTTTCCTGTCGGCTCATCCGCAATCAGGACTTTAGGGTTGTTAGCAATCGCACGCGCAATGGCAATCCGCTGTTGCTCACCACCGGAAAGCTCATTAGGGAATGAGCGGACCTTATGCTTAAGGCCAACCAGGTCCAGCACTTCCATAACCCGCTTTTTAATATTGCGGCGGCGCTCACCGATAACTTCCATGGCGTAGGCAATATTCTCATACACTGTCTTTTTAGGAAGAAGTTTGTAGTCTTGGAATACGACTCCAACCTGACGGCGCAGCATTGGAACATCGCGCTTTTTAATCCTAGCTAAGTCAAAATCAGCTACTTTCAGACTTCCCTTATCCAGCTTTATCTCCCTGTAAAGCAAACGAATAAAGGTTGACTTTCCTGCTCCTGAAGGGCCAACAATATAGGCAAACTCCCCAGGTTCTACATTAATAGACACACTACGCAGAGCAGTGGTCCCGTTGCCATACTTCTTGACAACATCTTTCATTTCAATTATTGACATCTATTGAAATTTCCTTTCAATCTAATTCTAATCTCTTACATTTCCTAGTTCAAACGCCATTTCAAATAAGCGTCGATGAAACCATCCAAATCTCCGTCCATAACCTTGTCCACCTGTGCTACTTCGTAACTGGTCCGATGGTCTTTGACCATGGTATAAGGCGTAAAGACATAGGAGCGGATTTGGCTGCCCCAGGAAATTTCCTTCTTATCTCCCTTGAGTGAATTGACTTCGGCTGCTTGTTTCTCTTGCTCTAGCTGATAAAGCTTGGCCTGCAGCATCTTCATCGCCCGATCACGGTTTCCATACTGGGTCCGGTCAACCGTAGACTGCACCACAATTCCTGTAGGAATATGGGTCAGCCGCACACCAGTAGAAACTTTATTGACGTTCTGCCCGCCGGCTCCTCCCGAGCGGAAAGTGTCCATCTTAATATCGTCATCGCGAATTTCCACCTCAATGGTGTCATCCAGCTCTGGCATGACCTCTACTGAGGTAAAGGAAGTATGGCGACGTTTAGCTGAGTCAAATGGTGAAATCCGAACCAAACGGTGGACTCCCATTTCTGACTTGAGCAGACCATAAGCGTGCGGACCTTCAAATGAAAGAGTCACTGACTTGATGCCTGCTTCATCACCAGCTTGATAGTCCAAGACCTCAACTTTGAAGCCCTTGGCATTGCCAAAGCGCGTATACATACGCAGCAGCATATCTCCCCAATCCTGGGCCTCTGTACCACCAGAACCTGGGTGGATTTCAAGGATAGCATTGTTATTGTCGTAAGGCTCAGATAGGAGTAGGGTCATTTCATAGCTGGTCATCATTTTCTCGAGTTCGTCCAGCTTTTCTTCCAACTCTCCCTGAACCGACTCATCTTCAGCCAGAAAATCAAGCAAGATTTCCGATTCATCAAAAAGCTCGGTCATCTGATGGAAATTTTCATAGGTTTGCTTGAGTTCATTCAGCTCTTGAGATGTCTTCTGGGCTGCAATGTTGTCATCCCAAAAGTCGGGTTCTGTCATCTTATTTTCTAAGATGGCAATTTCTTCTTCCAGACCTTCTAAGTCAAAGAGACCCCCTGAAAGAAGCTAATTTTTCACGATTTGCGTCAATCTTTTGACGAATTTCTGAAATGTCCATAAATACCTCTTTTCACATATCGTTTAATTATAACATAAATTAAACAGTTTGCCTAATCTCACATTCAGCAGCTTACATTTTATCGGATTTTCCCTAGCTAGGCAAGACAAGCGACTCCTTGTCACCTAATTGTTAGAAAAGTAATATAATGACATGGGGTTGGAAGAATTATTTCAAACCTTCCTAGACTTCATTCATGGATAAACGAAATACAAAATTACAATAATTTATGATGTGTTCAGATAAAAGGGAGACTCTCCATAGGTGCTTAAGCATTTTCAAGTTTTGAAAAATATGCTAGACTAAAATCATGACAAGAATCGGATTTATGAGCGACCTCCATCTGGACTCCAATCAGTTTGGGGATTTTGAGCTGCAAGCTCTTCTCCAGCTTTTAAAAGAGGAAAGGATTGACCACCTACACATCGCTGGAGACCTGTCCAACGACCTGACCAAGATTAGTTTGCCCTTTATTGAAACTTTGAAGCAAGAGATTCCCCTTTCTTTTAATCTAGGAAATCACGATATGCTGGGACTTTCTGAGCAAGAAATTTCAAACCATGATTTTCAGGTTCAGCAGTTCGGCCAGACCAAGCTCGTCAGCTTTTCTGGCTGGTATGACTACAGCTTTTTTCCAGAAAAAAGCAAGGAAGAGCATCTGAGAACCAAGACAAATTTCTGGTTTGACCGCAGATTGGAGCGTCAACTCGACGACCCCAGTATTACGGCTCAGACACTGCAAGAGTTAGAAAAATTGCTGGCGACTTTAGATGGTCCCATTATTGTTGCTCTGCATTTTGTCCCCCATCAAGACTTTCTATACGACCATCCCTATTTCCAGCGCTTCAACGCCTTCCTAGGAAGCCAAGCTTTTCATCGGCTCTTTGTCAAATACAAGGTGAAAGAGGTGGTTTTTGGTCATCTCCATCACCGCCATCAAAGCCGTGTTATCGAAGGGGTCCGCTACCATATGCGTCCTCTGGGCTACATTCGTGAATGGGAACTGACTCGGAACTTTTTTAATGACTTTCCTCAGTATAAGATCCCCCAGATGTACCGCCTGCATAAGCGTTATAATGCTGTTAAAGATTTAGTCGAATTTCGAGACTATAAGAAAAAACACCTGGCAGCTGAACTGCGAGATGCTTTAACGGTGATTGAAGTTCAGTAACGGAAATGTTGAATAGCAGTTCTCAGCTCATCTGAGAGCTGCTTTTTGCTGTCCAACTGTACATAGACTTCTAATAAACAGGAGCGAAAATTGGAAAAAGCAATGAAGTCCTGGTTGCTATAAAAAAAGCCATCCGAAGATGACTTTTTGCTGTTAAATAGCATTCTTGTCCATACCTAATTTACGTTGGATGAACTTAACAATTTCAACAATGACAATCATGGCAAAGCTACCAATCAGAACAACTGTCCATTGTGACAAGTCCAGCTTGGTTACATGGAAAATCTTTTCCAATGGATCAATTACAATAGTTGAAATCAATAGGATGAAAGAAACCAGAATAGACCAGTTAAAGGTCTTAGACTTGAATGGACCAACTGTAAAGATAGATTGGTAAACAGATTTTACATTATAAGCATGGAAGAGCTGGATGAGGCCAAGCGTTGCAAAGGCCATTGTGAGAGCGTCCGCATGGATAGCCTTGATATCACCGGCATGGACGGGATTAGAGATAGCATAACCATAAACTGCCAGAACCAAAGCCCCTTGCAGGACACCTTGGTAGATGATAGAGCTCAGAACTCCGCCTGAGAAGAAGCTAGACTTACGGCCACGAGGTTTATGACTCATTACGCCAGGCTCAGCAGGCTCAACTCCCAGAGCAATAGCTGGGAAGGTATCTGTTACTAGGTTAATCCAAAGCAGATGAACTGGCTGCAGCACATCCCAGCCAAAGAGGGTTGCCAAGAAAATAGTCAGCACCTCAGCTGTATTAGCTGAAAGGAGATACTGGATAGTCTTTTGAATATTAGAGAAGACCTTACGTCCTTCTTCCACGGCTACAATGATGGTCGCAAAGTTATCATCTGCCAGAATCATGTCAGAGGCACCCTTAGATACTTCTGTACCGGTAATGCCCATACCGATACCGATATCAGCTGTCTTCAGAGCTGGTGCATCATTGACACCATCACCTGTCATGGCTACGACCTTGCCTTGGTTTTGCCAAGCTTTGACAATCCGTACCTTGTGCTCAGGCGAAACTCGGGCATAGACAGAGTATTGGCCAACAACCTTTTCGAATTCTGCATCAGAAAGCTCATTGAGCTCTGCACCAGTCAGGACATGGTCTTCAGTATCTCCCTCTTCGATGATACCCAAGCGCTTAGCGATAGCTTCAGCTGTATCCTGATGGTCACCAGTAATCATAATCGGACGAATACCTGCTTCCTTGGCTACACGAACAGCTTCTGCTGCTTCTGCACGTTCTGGGTCAATCATACCGATTAAACCAGTAAAGATTAAATCATTTTCTAGATTTTCAGATGTCAGGTCAGTCGGAACTGCATCAATAATCTTGTAAGCACCAGCCAGCACGCGCAGAGCTTGGTGAGCCATCTCTGAGTTGTTAGACTTAATCAGCTGTGAAGTAGCATCATCAATCGCTGCAACATCTCCAGCCTTATCACGGGCAACACAGCGTTTCAATAGTTGATCTGGTGCTCCCTTGACTGCCACTAAGAATTTCCCATCTGGCAATGGATGGACAGTAGACATGAGCTTACGATCTGAATCAAAGGGCAGCTCAGCTACTCGAGGATATTTCTCTAAAAAGGCCTTCACATCGTAGCCCTTGTCCAAAGCATACTGGATAAAGGCTGTTTCCGTTGGGTCACCAATCAGTTTTCCTTCTTGGTCAATCTTAGTATCATTGGCTAAGACAACCGAACGTAAGAGTGGCAGTTCCAAGCCAAGTTCAATATCTTGTCCAGCTTCATTCAGGACTCCGTCATAAAAGACTTTTTCGACCGTCATCTTATTCATGGTCAGGGTACCAGTCTTATCTGAAGCGATAATCTCAGTTGATCCCAAAGTCTCAACAGCTGGAAGCTTACGGACAATTGAATTCCGCTTAGCCAAAACCTGAGTTCCCAAAGCCAGCACGATGGTAACGATAGCAGGCAGACCTTCTGGAATAGCCGCAACTGCCAAAGCTACAGAGGTCATGAGTTCATCCAGTGGATTTTTCCCTTGAATGAAGACACCGACTACAAAAGTCACTGCAGCAATCACCAAGATAGCATAAGTCAGAACCTTAGACAGACTATTAAGATTTTGCTTGAGCGGTGTGTCCGTTTCATCCGCATCCTGCAACATACCTGCGATATGGCCGACTTCCGTATACATCCCTGTATTAACAACCAATCCAACCCCTCGACCATAGGTCACATTTGAGTTTTGGAAGGCCATATTCACACGGTCACCAATACCAGCATCTGCAGCCACCTCAACAGTCAAATCTTTCTCAACCGGAACAGACTCACCTGTCAGAGCCGCTTCTTCGATTTTCAGTGAATTAGCTTCCAAAAGCCGCATATCTGCTGGAACAACGTCACCGGCTTCCAATCTAACGATATCACCAGGCACCAAGTCCTTAGAATCTACTTCTGTGACATGGCCATCACGCAGGACACGCGCAGCCGGGCTGGACATCGATTTGAGAGCCGCAATCGCTTCTTCAGCCTTGCCCTCCTGATAGACACCGAAGATGGCATTGATGATTACTACAGCTAAGATGATTAAAGCATCTGCGATGTCTTCACCACCTGATGTGACAACAGACAAGACAGCTGCTACCAACAAGATGATAATCATTAAATCCTTGAACTGCTCCAAAAACTTCATTAAGAGAGATTTTTTCTCCCCTTCATCCAGTTCATTGCGGCCATAATCAGCTAAACGCTTGGCAGCTTCTTGACTGGACAAACCTTGCTCTGAAGCGTCCAAAGTTTTGAAAATTTCCTCAGGACTCTGGGTGTAAAAAGCTTGGCGCTTTTGTTCTTTTGACAATGTATTCCTCCTCTTGGCCTCTTTTATTTCTGAACTTTTCTGACCACTAGGACTCATCATCTCGAGCCGCATCCGTCATATCCAAAAAGTCAGAAACAAAAAAGAGACCTGTTTATTAACAAGTCTCGCTATTTCATACAAGGCCGGAAATTTCTTTCGTATTGACGACCTTGTAACGGTTATTCCGTTAGCTACTCCCTTGAGTTAGAAACTATTATACCAAATTTTCAAGCTTTTGCAAGGGGAAACATTATGATTTTCAAGAGATTTCTCAGAGAATTGCAGCTAACCCCAGCTAATCTCCATTTCATAGCTGGCAAAAATCTGCTCTCCGTCAACAGTTTTCAGCTGATAATGAAGTTGCAGAACCTGCTTGGTAAAATCAACCTTATAAAAAGGAGTATCGGTCACAAACTGCTGCAAGCCCACAGGTGTATGGATACCAACCAGCGCCTGCCCTTGACTGATGAAGCGCATGATGGACTTAGGTTCAGAAAAGCGCGTCATAACCAACTCTTTATCGTGGAACTTCAGAACTACTTTCTCTCCTTCTTCATTCTTATATAGCAGATAATGATAGTCTCCTTTTTGCGTCCAGTCCGTATCGTAGACCTGATCGATTAGCTCGGTATGCCCGTCCAGCTGGATGTGATTTTTTATTCTAATTTGCATCTTCATCTCGTTTCTCTTTTTCTTTCCCTATTTTATCAAAAAAAGAACAAAATTGCTCTTCTTTCAGTTGCAGCTTTGATTTTTTTCCTACTCTGATTTGTGGTATAATGATAACATGATTGAAAAAGTATTTCGGGACCCGGTTCATAATTATGTTCATGTGGACCATCAGGTTATCTATGATTTAATCAATACTAAAGAATTTCAACGGCTGCGCCGCATCAAACAGCTGGGTACCTCCGGCTATACTTTCCACGGCGGGGAGCACAGCCGTTTTTCGCATTGTCTGGGAGCTTACGAGATTGCCCGGCGCATCACCAAGATTTTTAATGAAAAATACCAAGCCAACTGGGACAGCCATGAAAGTCTGCTGACCATGACAGCTGCTCTCCTGCATGACTTGGGACACGGAGCTTATTCACATACTTTCGAGCGCCTTTTTGATACCAATCACGAGGATATTACGCGGCAAATCATCACCAGCCCAGAGACAGAGATTCATCAGGTACTGGTTCAGGTTTCACCAGATTTCCCAGAAAAGGTAGCTAGCGTCATCAACCATACCTATCCCAATAAGCAGGTGGTTCAGCTGATTTCCAGCCAAATTGATGTGGATCGAATGGACTATCTCTTACGAGACTCCTTTTTCACCGGCGCTTCCTATGGACAATTTGACTTAACCAGAATTTTACGAGTGATTTGTCCTGTAGAGAACGGCATCGCCTTCAAGCGCAATGGCATGCATGCGGTAGAGGACTATGTAGTCAGCCGCTACCAGATGTACATGCAGGTCTATTTCCACCCGGCCAGCCGTGCTATGGAAGTTCTGCTGCAAAATCTGCTCAAGCGGGCCAAGTATCTCTATCCGGCTCAGAAAGATTATTTTGCGCTGTCATCGCCCAATCTCATTCCATTCTTTGAAAACAGAGTGACCCTGCAGGATTATCTGGCCTTGGATGATGGTGTTATGAATACCTATTTCCAAGTCTGGATGACTAGTCCAGACAAGATTTTATCTGACCTGGCTCAGCGTTTTATCAACCGCAAGGTCTTTAAGTCTATCGTCTTCTCTCAGGAAAACGAAGCGCATTTGGATATCATGCGAGACCTAGTTGGACAGGTTGGTTTCGACCCTGATTACTATACTGCTATCCATCGTAATTTTGATTTACCTTATGATTTCTACCGGCCTGACGTTGAAAAACCCCGGACCCAGATTGAAATTCTGCAAAAAGATGGCAGCCTAGCAGAACTGTCCAGCCTATCTCCTATCGTTCATTCGCTAGCCGGGACCAGACAAGGCGATAATCGCTTCTACTTCCCCAAGGAAATGCTAGCAGAGACCGGACTTTTCAGCGAAAAAAACCAGACCTTTATGCACTATATCAAAAACGACCAATTTACCTACGGAGAATAATATGTCTATCAAATTAGTTGCCGTCGACATTGACGGTACCCTTTTAAATAACCAAAAAGAAATCACTCCTGAAGTCTTCAGCGCTGTTCAGGATGCCAAAGCTGCTGGTATCAAAATCGTTATTGCAACCGGCCGTCCTATTGCTGGTGTTCAAAAGCTTCTCGAGGAGCTAGATCTTAATCAGCCAGGCAACTATGTCGTTACCTTCAACGGCGGACTGGTGCAGGATACTGTCACAGGTCAAGAATTAATCAAAGAAACACTGACCTATGACGACTATCTGGATATCGAACTGCTCGGGCGAAAATTAGGTGTCCACATGCATGCCATCACCAAGGACGGCATTTATACAGCCAATCGCAACATCGGCAAGTACACTGTTTACGAGTCCAATCTGGTCAGCATGCCTATCTTCTACCGCACACCTGAAGAAATGACCAATAAAGAAATCGTCAAGTGCATGTATATTGATGAGCCGGAAATTTTGGATGCGGCCATTGCTAAGCTGCCACCGGAATTAGCTGAAAAATATACACTGGTTAAATCAGCTCCTTTCTATCTGGAAATTGTCAAAAAGACTGTCAATAAAGGGGCTGCTATCCTTCATCTGGCTGAAAAACTTGGCTTAAGCAAGGAGCAGACTATGGCTATCGGTGATGAAGAAAACGACCGCGCCATGCTGGAAGCTGTTGGCTCTCCTGTTGTCATGGAAAACGGCAAGGAAGAACTCAAGAAAATCGCCAAATATATCACCAAATCAAACGACGAATCCGGCGTAGCACACGCTATTAGAGAGTGGGTATTAAACTAATGTTTAGATACAAAATTGGAATTTCAGCTCAGGAACACGACGATTTTGTCACGGCTCATCCGCAGGCCAACCTCCTTCAGAGTTCAGCCTGGGCTCAGATCAAGGATAACTGGGCCAATGAGCGCTTAGGCTTCTATAAAGATGACCACTTGGTTGCTGCAGCTAGTGTCCTGATCAAACCCCTGCCTCTTGGGATGACCATGCTTTATATTCCGCGCGGTCCCATCATGGACTATGGTGACAAGGAGCTGCTGACCTTTGTTTTGGCGTCGCTCAAGAAATTTGCCAAGGAGAAAAAAGCGCTCTTTATCAAGTTTGACCCTAGCCTCTTTCTGGCAGAAAGCAAGATGGGTGCTGAATTGCAAGATAATACAAAGACTGTTGAGCTGATTCAACAGTTGCAGCAAGCTGGAGCTGTCTGGGTCGGACGGACTGAGTCTCTAGATGAAACCATCCAGCCTCGCTTGCAGGCCAATATCCATAAAGAAGATTTCAGCGAGGAGCTGCTTTCTAAGAGTACCCGCCAGGCTATTCGTACAGCCCGTAACAAAGGCATTCAAATCCAATTTGGCGGAGCAGAATTACTAGATGACTTTTCAGCCATGATGAAGAAAACAGAAAATAGAAAAAACATCCACCTACGCGGCAAAGACTATTATCAAAAACTCTTGGATACTTATCCTGAGCACTCCTACATCACATTATCCAGCATTGATCTAAAGGCACGATTGGAAGACTTGCAGACTCAGCTGACCAAGACACTCAAGGAAGCAGAGAAATTTACCGAGAAAACCAAGCCTGGCAAGATTGAGAATAACCAGCAAGAACAGAAACGCCTCCAAGAAGAGATTGATTTTTTGCAGGACAAAATCAGTCAAGGTGCTACTGTCGTTCCCCTGTCTGGCACACTGGTCTTGGAATACGGCAAAACCTCTGAAAATATCTATGCCGGAATGGACGAGGAATACCGCCGTTACCAGCCAGCCATTATCACTTGGTACGAAACGGCCAAACATGCTTTTGAGCGTGGAGCGGATTGGCAAAATATGGGCGGAATCGAAAACGATCTCAAGGGTGGTCTCTATAGCTTTAAATCCAAGTTCAATCCGACCATTGAGGAATTCGCTGGTGAGTTCAACCTGCCAACTAATCCCCTCTACCACCTCTCTAATCTGGCCTACACACTCAGAAAGAAACTGCGCAGCAAGCATTAACAGAAAGGAAGCCTATGACCTTTAAACTTCTCAGCCAAGAAGAATTCATCCAGCATACCTCAGCTAGCTCCCAACGCTCTTTCATGCAGACCGTAGAAATGGCAGAGCTGCTGAGCAAGCGTGGCTTCAGTACCCAGTATGTTGGCTACACTGACCCACAGGGACAGGTAGTGGTGTCTGCTGTCCTCTACAGTATGCCGATGACTGGCGGCCTCCATATGGAAATCAACTGCGGCCCTGTCTCTACCGATGCTCAATACTTGACTCCCTTCTATCAATCTTTGCAGGCTTACGCTAAAAAAGAAGGCGCTCTAGAGCTCATCATCAAGCCCTACGAGACTTATCAGACCTTTGACAGCAATGGCCAGCCCACATCTGATGAAAAAGTCGAGCTTATCCAGCAACTGACTGACTTGGGCTTTGACTTTGACGGTTTACAGACGGGCTATCCAGGCGGGGAGCCTGATTGGCATTATGTCAAAGACTTAGCTGGTCTGACGGAGAAAGACCTGCTCAAATCCTTCAGTAAAAATGGTAAGGCGACTGTCAAAAAGGCGAATACCTTTGGTATCAAGCTAAAAAGGCTGGAACGTGACCAACTCAGCATTTTCAAAGACATCACAGCTGCTACTTCTGACCGGCGGGAATATGATGACAAGCCACTAGACTACTATCAAGATTTTTATGATAGCTTTGGTCAGCAGGCGGACTTTATGACAGCCAGTCTCAACTTCAAGGACTATCTTAAGAACTTACAAAAAGACCAAGAGAAACTGGGCCAAAAAATCCAGAAACTGCAGGCTGACTTGGAAAAAAATCCTCAATCTGAAAAGAAGCAAAATCAGCTGCGAGAGCTTTCCAGCCAGTTTGACAGCTTTGAAACCCGCAAAACTGAAGCCCAAGAACTAATTGATAAGTACGGCGACCAAGACCAAATCCTGGCTGCCAGCCTCTTTATCTATACCCCCCAGGAAGCAACCTATCTCTTCAGCGGCTCCTATCCTGAGTTTAATAAATTCTACGCTCCAGCCCTGCTGCAGGAATACGTTATGACCGAAAGCATCAAGAGAGGCATTCCATTTTATAATTTCCTCGGCATTATGGGAATTTTCGACGGTTCTGACGGTGTTCTGCGCTTCAAGCAGAACTTCAACGGCTTCATCATCCGAAAAATGGGAACTTTCCGCTACTACCCTAACCCTCTCAAGTTTAAGCTGCTTCAGCTCATAAAGAAAATTCTAAGACGTTAAAAAACCAAGGTTTCCCTTGGTTTTTTTGTATGTTTATCTATAACGAGGTGTCGCAAAACCACGGATATTTCCGTGACCGATTCGGTAAGTGTTGCGTTTAACTACGTTATTGCTGTTGCCTTCAATCGTGTGAATGATGCCATTTTCAACTTTTTCGACAATACCGATATGATCAGCCCAGCCATCGTTTTGCTGGGTATCTTTATCCCAGTTAAAGGTGATGATATCGCCTGCGCTAGGAGTCGAATTACCATCTTCATTCCAGATACCTAGTCTTTGGAAAATATGAATATGGCGCTCAACACCGCACTCGCGGCCGATAAGATCGCTCAAGCCCTCTCTTTGGAAAATAACCGTCGTGAAAATGTCGCACCAGTCATCTGTGTTTTTCACAGCATAACCAACTGGCAGCGGTCTGACACTATTATAATCGTTGACCAAGCGCTGATGCTCAGCACTGCCTCCCCTGACACCTACCATAGCAGCTGCCGCCGCAAGAACACGGTCTCGCTGACTAGCTGCCTGAGGACGGTTTACAGAGATAGAGGTCTTTTCTCCGCCAGCTCCCTGCAGCTGATTTTGATTATTTAAGTAATACAAGTGAACATTGTATTCGCCTGCATTATTCTTATGGTCACGCGCATATACATGCTTACGATAAGTGCCATCAGCCTGACGATCCGCTGCGTACCATTGGATATCATCTTGACCATTCGCTTCTGACCAAGTCGGCAGGTAAACTGTCTTGAGACCTTCTGGTGCCACAATACCTGATACTACAATGTCAAACTCTCCAGTATCGTTATTCTTATTTTGAATACTGATTTTACCCTGCGGCTTACTGATAGAAACATTGGTCTTGATGCCACCTGCTCCTACTAGCTTGCCATCATTTTGCACATAGTAGAGATGTACATTATATTCGCCCTGAACGTTGTTATGGTCGCTCGCACGAACTCGCTTACGATAGGTACCATCCGGCTGACGTTCCGCGTTGTACCACTTGATATCATCCTGACCGTTGGCCTCTGACCAGGTTGGTAGGGAAACATTCTTGAGACCGCCTGGCGATACAATATCTGAAACCACAATATCAAAATCGCCATTTTCGCTGTTACGATTTTGGATACTGATTTTGCCCTGTGGTTTAACTGCTGACACATTGGTTGTAGTACCACCAACACCGACTAACTGCCCGTCGTTACGGACATAGTAAAGATGGATATGATACTTACCAACTGAGTCTTTATGTTTACTAGATTCAACAGTAACTTTATAGGTACCATTAGCCTGCTGAGTAGCTGTATACCAGATAATATCGTCTTGACCGTTAGCTTCAGACCAAACCGGAACACTGACAGCAGACACATCATAAGGGGCAGAAACGTTCGAAATCACAACATCAAAACTGCCGTTGACATTATTCTTATTTTGAATACTTATGTTGCCCTTTGGCTTGCCTAGAGAAACATTAGTCTTGATGCCACCAGCACCAACCAGATTGCCATCATTTTGCACATAGTAGAGATGAATATTGTACTCGCCCTCAACATTTTTGTGATCACTCACACGGACTCGCTTACGATAGGTACCATCCGGCTGACGTTCTGCATTGTACCACTTAATATCATCTTGACCATTGGCCTCTGACCAAGTTGGTAGGGAAACAGTCTTGATACCGCCTGGCGATACGATATCTGAAACCACAATATCAAAATCGCCAGTTTCGCTATTGCGATTCTGAATACTGATTTTGCCTTGAACTTTTGGTTTTTCTATAGAAATAGTCGTTTTAGTGCCATTTACACCTACCAAGCTGCCATCATTTTGCACATAGTAGAGATGCACATTGTACTCACCCTCAACATTTTTGTGATCGCTCAGACGGACACGCTTACGATAGGTGCCATCAGCTTGACGCTCAGCGTTGTACCACTTGATATCATCTTGGCCGTTAGCCTCAGACCAAGTTGGCAGGGAAACTTCCTTCAGACCGCCCGGAGATGAAATACCTGAAACCACAATATCAAAATCGCCGGTTTCTTTATTTCGATTTTGAATACTGATGGTGCCCTTAGGTTTTCCAAGAGAAACGGTCGTTTTAGTGCCGCTTACACCAACCAAGCGACCGTCATTTTGCACATAGTAGAGATGCACATTGTACTCGCCTTGCACATTATTGTGATCGCTTATACGTACTCGCTTACGATAGGTGCCGTCAGCCTGACGTTCAGCAGTATACCATTTGATATCATCTTGGCCGTTGGCCTCTGACCAAGTTGGCAGAGAGACAGTCTTAAGACCACCCGGAGATGAGATACCTGAAACTACAATATCGAAATCACCAGTTTCGCTGTTGCGATTCTGAATGCTGATTTTGCCCTGTGGCTTGATGACAGATACATTGGTTGTAGTACCACCAACACCGACTAATTGACCGTCGTTGCGGACATAGTAGAGATGGACAATGTACTTGCCAACTGAATCCTTATGTCTGCTAGAATCAACAGAAACTTTATAAGTACCATTAGCCTGCTGAGTGGCTGTGTACCAGATAATATCGTCTTGACCATTAGCTTCAGACCAAACCGGAACACTAACGACAGACACTCCATAAGGAGCAGAAACGTTTGAAATCACAACATCAAAGCTGCCGTTGACATTATTCTTATTCTGAATACTGATGTTACCCTTCAAAGGCTGCTTAGCAAGAGCAGACTGCTGGGTAAATCTTCCGGAATAGTCAACGCTATGGTCAAATACATGTTTGCCAGCTAAAAGCTGAGCCTGAGCTGTAAACTGCCATGCTCCAGCGCCACTGTTGTATTTGAGAGATTTAGCTCCATCAAGATTTAAATTAGAAGACGGATACTGAGCCACCCAGAAATTGCTATAGCCAAATTGCGATGTATTGACAGGTCCCTTGCTGCGAAGATTATTTTGATCCAGCCAGCTGGCACTGGTATAATACATCAGGTTGGAATAACCCAGTCTGCGCATCTCATCCGCCCAAGCCTGGGTATGCTGGTTAATCCCATTTTGCATTTTGGGATCTTCCATGTCGTTGACCATGACTGTGTTTTTAGGCAAACCTAGTCTATTAGCAAAGGCAGCGTAATAACGAGCTTCTGCTCTCGCTTCTTCATCACTGGTATAGTGCGAGAAGGCATAGGTCGATACTTGTAAACCAGCTCCCTGAGCATTTCTCACTTGAGACTCAGCAAATGGATTGGCGTAATGGGTTCCTTCAGTCAGTTTGACAACGACACCGCCAACCCCTTGCTGGGCTAATTTACGATAGTCGTCTACGCTGATATGGCCATTGTGGCTGCTGACATCTACAAAGGAAGTACCTTTAATCTCTGCTTGGGAATTCCCGCGGGCTGCCTGAGCCTTTGACCCAGCATTATAAAATACAGTTTTTCCAGCATTATTAGCTTTTGGTGCTGATACTACTGCAGGACTAGCCTTGGGCTCTGAGGCAATAGCAGAATCTCCAACAGAAGAACTTGCTTTTGCTGACTGATAAGCTGCAGTTTCATTCTGATTAGAAGCATTTGCATCTAGCTGACTTTGCCCTTCTGGCTTAGCAGAAGCTACCTGAGTTTCTACAGGAACTGATTGAGCTGCTCCTCCAGACTCAATAGCTGTTCCTGTAGCGTTCGTTGCTTCCTCCTCTTGCTTAACAGCTTGAACTGACTGTTCTGCAGATGATACTGCTACAGTCGGCTGATTAGACGTTTGTGATGCGGCCGCATTGACTGTCTGATTCTGGGAACTAACAGACCTTTCTGTTTTTAAAACTTCTGACTCAGCGATAGTATGTTCCTCGGCTTTTGCAACATTGGCAGTCGCTGCCAGCAAAATAGCCGTACTCGCTAAATAAACTAATTCTTTCGATTTCAACTTTTCTCTCCAACTTTTAAAAAACTTGTCACCTTTGGGAAGACAAGTCTTTTTTCAACATTTTTTATTTTACAAAATCAAGCAATGCCAAGAAGCTCTCAGCTTCAAGTGATGCACCACCAACAAGAGCACCGTCAACATCTGGACAAGCCATGTAAGACGCAACATTTTCAGGTTTAACAGAACCACCGTACTGAACACGAACCTTGTCCGCTACTTCTTGACCAAAGTCAGCTGCTACAACATCACGAACTGCTTTACACATCTTTTGAGCGTCGTCTTGAGTTGCTGACTTACCAGTACCGATAGCCCAGATTGGCTCATAAGCGATAACCAATGATGCAACTTGCTCAGCAGTCAAGCCTTTCAAAGCAGCTGATACTTGAGCACCAACGAATTCTACTGCTTTACCAGCTTCGTAAGTTTCAAGCGATTCACCACAGCAGATGATTGGCACCAGACCATTACGGAAGATAGCGTGCGCTTTTTTGTTGATGTCTTGGTCTGTTTCATGGAAATAATCGCGGCGTTCTGAGTGACCGATAACAATGTAGTCAACTCCAACTTCTGCAAGAACTTTAGGGCTGTTTTCACCAGTGAAGGCACCTGCATCTTCAAAGTAAGCATTTTGCGCTGCTACCTTAAGATTGCTTCCTTTAGCTGCTGCCAAAACAGTCGTCAAATCAATTGCTGGAGCAGCGATACCAGCTTCTACCAAATCTGAAGAAGGTAGCTTAGCAGCAACTGCTTCTACAAAAGCCTTTGCTTCTTCAGGATTTTTGTTCATTTTCCAGTTACCAGCAATAAATGGTTTACGTGACATATTCACACACCTCTTCTATTTTATTTATAGTAACATTGTAACACAGTTGAATGAAATAATAAAGGTTATCCACAGAATTTCATCAAATTGAAACATCTTTATTTTAAGGGGATAACATCTGTGGAAAATTTTTCTCATTATCATTTCCCATCCTCATCTTCAAGCCAAATCTTTCTCCACCAGAGCACGCGCCTGAAAATCGTTTCTTTAGTCTGCTAGAAAAAAACAGAACCTAGTCTGAGACTAAGTTCTGTCGCTGTTATAAACATCAAAGAAAATCACTGTTTCTTCTCTTGCTTGTAAAACTCTTTTAAGGCATCCTGCCAAGTCGGAATGACAAAGCCTGTAGCCTTAGCCTTGGCCAGGCTCATAGTTGAGTTGAAAGGCCGCTTAGCCTTGGCCGGGAATTTGCTGGAATCAACCGGCTGGACTTCCACATCTGTATCTTTGAGAATTTCCACTGCAAAGTCATACCAAGTGGTGTCCTCAGCCGCATCATTAGACAGATGGTAATAACCAAATTCCTTTTGGTTTTCAGCCAGATGAGTCATAAATTCAGCCAGCGTACGAGTCCAAGTCGGACGACCATGCTGGTCATTGACTACAGTCAGAGTTTTATGTGTCTTAGCAAGATTTTGCATGGTAAAGACAAAGTTTTTACCGTAGTTACCAAAGACCCAGGCAGTACGGATAATGTAGAAACGGCTAGAATATTTCTCAACCAGCTCCTCACCCATGCGCTTGGTACGGCCATACTCCGTCTGCGGATCCGGCCGGTCATCTACTTCCCATTCCTCTCCGACAGGTTTTTGTCCGTCAAAGACATAGTCTGTTGAGATGTAGACCAAGGTTGCTCCATGTGCTTCTGCTGCTTTTGCAACATTTTCGGTCCCGGTCACATTGATGGCATAGTCCAGCTCTTTTCCTTCGTCCTCAGCCGCATCAACAGCAGTATAAGCTGCGCAGTGATAAACCAAGCTTGGCTTGACTTCCGCAAAGACCTTGTCCACCATTTGGGCATTGGTAATATCCATTTCCGCCACATCAACAGCCACATACTCCTCATTGCGCTCATCCAAAAGATAGCGAAGCTCTGTACCCAGCTGTCCATTCGCACCTGTAATTAAAATCATTTGTCTTTCCTTTCACATCATAAACATTTAATGAGTTTATTATAACAAAAAAAGCAGAAAAAATCTGCTTGGTCGAATCATACCTCTAGTCATTTTTAGGAAAAAAATCTCATACTTTTTACACTCCATATATAAATGATGCAACATTATGCAAGTGATAATCAGAAAACTTAGCATCATTTCAAATTGACAGTATAAACTTTAACAATGCATAATCATATTAAAATGAATCTTTTCTTTATTTCTCTCTTAGAAAGATTCTACTTCATGATAACAAATAATTCATTATTTTCAAGATAAATATTATATAACTTTGTTTCTTCAAGTAATGTATAGTTTTCACTACTAAAATCTATATTAGCAATATCGATTAATTTGAAATCGACGTTTAAGTTCGTTATGCTATTAAATCTCAATGTCATATCCCAAGAAACATTCGTATTTGGCATAATCAAACTTTTTAACATTGGATAAACAGAAGCTGTATTGCTAAATACTGGCGAATCAGAAAGAAAGCGATTCACATTAATAACTGTTTTTTCGGGTGTAATGTACTTGTTTAGAGAGGAAGCTAGCAATATGCTCTGCGCTTTGAACATTTCATTTTGTTGTTTTAAACTGCTCACATAAGTAAAAGAGAAAGATAAGAAATAAAAAACTAATAATCCCGAGACGAAGGACTTCCCTCTACGTAGAATTTTACTCTTTTCAACGTACTCTAAGTTAACAATTAAGATAATCGCTAAAAAAATTCCGAAACCATATTCATATCTTGGTCTCATAAGATAATAAGGATTAGACAAAATCAAATAGGTTCCATAGCTAAATACACTTCCTAAACTTAGCCAAATCAGCATGTAAATAAAGTTTAAAAGGAATTTAGTTCTGGATAAGCGAATCACACTGATAGTTAAGAGAAATATAGCAATTATTGTTAATAAAACCCAGATAGTTGAACTTTGAAAAAATATATTGTTCAAATATCCTGTAGCATTCACCCCAATTATTTTAATCATCTCTAATCCCTTTGGAATATCAGCTTGATCAGCAAAAATCGGTGGCTTTATAAAAATTTGTATACGATATAAAAGCAAACCAATTACATATGACAACATTGAGATGAAAATTTTAGGAATTTTTTCTTTAAAATAACTTCCTTGCAATAATTCTAAAAATACTAGCGTCATGGTTACAATAATGTACACTCCTGAAGAAGCTTGGTATGAATTGCACATTAAGAATATACCAACAACTGACATAACTCCAAATATTTTTTTATTATCCCAGAAAATAAATGGAATGATGGAAACTAATATACTTAAAGTCATAAAAGGATTGTCAAACCTAAAACTTAATGGCTCTAAAAACCACGGATTAATCCCTATAATAGTTGAAACAGATGCTGTTATAAAAGAAATCTTTTTATTGGGATATAAGACAAACAATAAAATTAAGCTCGCTAAAGTTAAAAAACAAGCTGACAGAATATTTGAAGTCAAGCCTAGTTCTGTCAGATGATCCCCACCTTGTATTAAACGAGCGGAATACTCACTTAAATATCTTGAATAATGTTCAGAGAATTTTGAATAGCCTTGTAATTGTCTTCCAATATCATCAATATAGGGATACTCAGCTAAACCGATATTAATATTGACTACTGAATAAATAATAAAAATAACTAGGGCAGACGATTTATTTAAAAGAAGATAGTTTTTAAAATCAGAAAAACGTTTCTGGAAAATCATTTACTCTTCTCCTTAATCACATAAATCGGCCGATGCTTGGTTTCCATAAATATTTTACCAATGTATTTACCCAGTATGCCGATGGTCAGCAGCTGGAAGCCTCCGATAAGGAGAATGACAGTCATAAGGGACGGCCAACCCGATGTCGGGTCACCAAAAACCAAGGTGCGAATAATAATCACTGCCATCAGGATAAAGGCTAAAATCCAAGACAGGATACCTCCTAAAAAGGCGATGTTGAGCGGCGCATCAGAGAAATTGACGATGCCTTCCAAAGAATAGTTGAAAAGAGACCAGAAATTCCAAGAGGTCTTGCCAGCTACTCGTTCGACATTTTTGTATTCCAAGTACTCGGTATTAAAGCCAACCCAGGCAAAAATTCCCTTGGAGAAGCGATTGTACTCTGAAACTTCCAGAATAGCTTCTACCATCTGGCTGCGCATCAGTCGGAAGTCACGCGCACCATCCACCATCTCTACCTGACTAATCTTGTTTATCAACTTGTAAAACAAATTGGCAAAAAAGCTTCGGATAGGCGGCTCTCCCTCGCGAGTAGTGCGACGAGTACCCACACAATCCAGCTCAGAATTCGTGTCCAGCATGGCCTTCATCTCAACCAGGAGCTCTGGCGGATCCTGCAAATCCACATCCATTACCGTCACAAAATCCCCACTCGCCTCTTGCAAACCAGCATATAGAGCTGCTTCTTTTCCGAAATTACGAGAAAAAGACAGATAGTGCACATCAGGACAGCGACTGCTGAGCTCTCGCAAAACAGCCAAGGTCCGGTCCGTCGATCCGTCATTGACAAAAATATATTCAAACTGGTCACGGATTTGATATTTGACCGCTTCCATGGCTTCATGAAACAGAGGAATAGACTCTTCTTCATTGAAACACGGAACAATCACCGAAATTGTCATTTTAATCTCCTACTATTTTTATATATTTCATCCTATTATAACAAAAAACTAGGCGAAATGCACTGCACCCTAAAAGTTAGATACAAAAAATCTAGCTTTTGGGGTGCAGCTTATTTCCAACCTAGTTTTATTCTTATTGCTTAGTCTAGAGACCTTGAAAATTAGATAGATTCCAAGGCGATTTTCAAATCCTCTATCAAGTCATCTACATTTTCCAAGCCGATAGAGAGTCGGATTTGATTTGGTGCAATGCCTGCTGCTAGCTGAGCCTCTGGCGACATCTGACCATGAGTCGTCGTAGCTGGATGAACGACCAAGGACTTAGCATCTGCTACATTGGCCAAATCGGAGAAAATCTCTAGGCTGTCAATAACTTTTCGAGCTTCTTTCTCCCCACCTTTGACATTAAAGGTGAAGATAGAGCCTACGCCTTTAGGGAAATATTTTTCTGCCAAAGCATGATAAGGACTGTCAGCAAGCTTGGGATAATTGACCTTCTCAACCTTAGGATGCCCTGCTAAGAATTCCACAATCTTCTCGGCATTGGACACATGGCGCTCTACACGCAAAGAGAGTGTTTCCAACCCCTGCAGGAAGAGAAAAGCATTGAAGGGAGACATGGCTGCACCCGTATCGCGCAAGAGCTGAGTCCGGACAGCAGTAACAAAGGCTGCTGCTCCGACATCGCGCGTATAACTGATATCGTGATAGCTCGGGTCCGGGTCCACGAACTGCGGAAACTTGCCAGAAGCTTCCCAGTCAAAACGACCGCTGTCCACAATCACACCGCCAATGCTGGTTCCGTGACCACCGATAAACTTGGTAGCAGAATGTACCGCGATGTCCACTCCATGAGAAAAGACATTGATCAGATAAGGAGTGGCAAAGGTATTGTCGGAAATCAGCGGAATTTTATGAGCATGAACCAGCTCTGCCAAAGCATCAAAGTCAGGAATATTTATCAAAGGATTGCCCAAACTTTCAATCAGAACCAACTTTGTATTGTCCTGAATAGCTGCTTCTACTTCAGCCAGATTTTCAATATCCACAAAAGTCGTGGTAATGCCATAGCGAGGCAGGGTTTCTTTGAGCAGATTAAAGGTACCACCGTAGATGGTAGAGGCTGCTATTACATGGTCGCCAGCATGCGCCAAGGCTAGAACGGTATAGGTAAGGGCCGCCATACCAGAAGCTGTCGCTAGAGCTCCAACCCCACCCTCCAAAGCCGCAATCCGCTCCTCAAAAGCAGACAGGGTCGGATTGGTAATCCGAGTGTAGATATTGCCCGGTTTGCGCAGGGCAAAAAGTTCTTCTCCCTCCTGAGTATCGTCAAACACATAGGAAGTTGTCTGGTAAATAGGCAGAGCCCGAGACTTGGTTGTCGGATCAACTGTCTGTCCAGCATGAAGCTGCAGAGTTTCAAATTTAAATTCACGTGTCATAAGGTCACCTCACTATAGTTATGTGATAAGTCTACCACTAAACGCCCCGCTTGACTAATAGAATTTCCTTATCAAAAGAAATAAAGAGAAGCTATATCTTATAGCTTCTCTTTTATAATCTCAAAAGTCGCTTGATTGCTGGGCCAGTACAGCTGCGACGAAACTTTGTCTAAAGCTACCCACTGAGCTCCTACATGCTCATCAGAAATCTGGATTTCTTTCTGTTCAGTCAGAACTAGAAAGAGATTTTTGTGGATGGACAGATTTTCATCAATCTTTACCGTAAAATCTCCAAGACTAGTCAAATTTGGACAAGCTAAGAGCAAGCCGGTCTCTTCCTTTATTTCACGAAGACAAGCCTCTTCTGGGCTCTCGCCACTCTCAATCCCACCAGTAATGGGCTGCCAAAAGGAAACTTTCTCATTCTCCACTTTCAAGAGCAAGATTTCCCTATCCTCTGGATGATAGATCCAGGCTTCAATCGACTGTTTCATCATGATTTTTTCTCAATCGGTGCTATGCTGGCTAGCACTTTCTTCAGACCCACTTCTGGGAAATTAATCTTAAGCTCTTGGCTGTTGCCGCTGCCAGAGACTGCTAGAACTGTCCCATCGCCCCATTTCTTATGGTGGGCAATATCTCCGATAGCCCAAGCAACTTCTGGCTTAGATGGCTGGCTCTGACCGCTCTTTCCAAAAGGCAGACTGCCTGTAGAAATCGAGCTTGGTGCTGCCTGACGCTTCCGTTCTTGCAGGGCCTGGGCCAGACTCATGCCTTGACCGAATTGACTGGTATCACTATTGGTATCACTATTGGTATAACTAACCTTAAAGGAGCTATTTGACGGTCGAGCCAGTCCCTGATAGTCTAGCAAGTCTGAGCTGATTTCTCTCAAAAAGCGTGTAGGATGATTATAGTTGGTTTTACCATAAAGCATACGGGAATTAGCATTGGTCAGATAGAGAATCTTCTCTGCTCGGGTGATGCCAACGTAAGCTAGACGCCGTTCCTCTTCCAACTCATCCTCATCTTCAGACGCCCGACTTAGAGGGAAGACATTTTCCTCCATACCAACCAGAAAGACGACCGGAAATTCCAATCCCTTGGCTGCGTGGAGGGTCATTAGAGTCACTTCGGAACTCTCCGTATCCCCATCATCTGTGTCTGCGATCAAGGCTAAGTCATTGAGAAAACGGCTGAGCTTATCAAGACCAGACTCATCAGTAGGATTGTCTGGACTTTCGTCAAAATTCTTGGTTACAGACAGGAATTCTTCAATATTTTCAATCCGAGCTTGGCTCTCCAAGGTTGCCTGCGCAGCTAAGGCCGCAGCATAACCTGTCTTTTCCAGTACGGCTTCTACCAACTCCGTCACTGTAAAGTCGTCCAAGCGCTCCCTCAAATCCAGAAGCATATTAGCAAAATCATAGACCGCCTGAGCCGCCTTGCCCTTGACTGGAGACAGCAGGATATTGGCCGACGCATCTAGCAAGGAGATTTCCTGACTGGACGCAAAATCCCGAATTTTCTCCACCGTTCCTGGTCCGACACCACGCTTAGGCTCATTGACCACGCGCTCATAGCTGATATTATCGCTAGGATTGGCGATGAGATTGAGATAAGAAATGACATCGCGTATTTCCTTACGGCTGTAGAACTTGGTGCCACCAACCATGGTATAGGGAATATTGGACTTGAGCAAGGCTTCCTCCACCGTACGTGACTGGGCATTGGTCCGGTAAAGGACTGCAAAATCCTTATGACTGTAGCCTTCTCGGCTCAGCTGATCAATAGTTCGGGCGACAAAAAGAGCCTCGTCCTGCTCGTCATTAGCCCGATAGTAGACAATCTCTTCACCGTCTTCATTTTGAGTCCAGAGATTTTTAGGACGGCGGTTGCGGTTGTTTCGGATGACTTCATTAGCTGCCTGAAGAATGGTTTTGGTGGAACGATAGTTTTCCTCAAGCAAGACTACCTTAGCTTCAGGATAATCCTTTTCAAAGTCCAGGATATTCTGCATATCGGCTCCCCGCCAGCCATAGATAGACTGGTCAGCGTCTCCGACCACGCAGATATTCTTAAAGCGAGAAGCCAAGAGCTTGACCAGCTGGTACTGGGCATGGTTGGTATCCTGATACTCGTCCACATGGATATACTGGTAACGTTGCTGGTAGTAGATCAGAACATCAGGATTTTGATCAAAAAGGCGCAGGGTCAGCATGATTAAGTCATCAAAGTCCATAGCTTCGGACTGGCGCAATTCCTTTTGATAGGCTGAGTAACATTTGGCCACAATCTCTGTATACATGTCACCAGCTAGATTTGCATAGGCCACCTCATCAATCAGGTCATTCTTAGCATTGGAAATAGTTCCCAGAATGGCGCGCTCGTTCCACTTTTTAGGGTCCAGATTGAGATTTTTGAGAATCCGCTTCATCAGAGTCCGCTGTTCGCCCGGATCAACGATGGTGAAGTTGCGGTTGTAGCCAATATGGTCTGCTTCTCGTCGCAGGATGCGCACACACATGGAGTGAAAGGTAGCGATTAAGCAATCTTGGGTGGCTGGATTGAGCGCTGATGCCCGCTCTTTCATCTCTCGCGCCGCCTTATTGGTAAAGGTAATGGCTAGAATATTCCAAGGATTAACCATCTTCTCATCAATCAAATAGGCGATGCGGTGGGTCAGGACACGGGTCTTACCCGATCCAGCTCCCGCCATAATCAGCAAAGGTCCTTCTGTTGTTTGAACAGCCTCAGCCTGACGGTCATTCATACCGTTTAATAAAGGATGCATTTTTCTTCCTCTTTCAAAGTCAATGCTACTATTATAACAAAAATCCTGATGAAGCTAAACCAGAAAGAAGAGGAATTTCTGATTTTAGATTAGATTTTCGACAAGGTCATCTAAGGCACCCTAAGCCCGACGGAAATTGAAAATCAGGTCTATTTTTGCTATAATATGCCCATATGAGACTTAGAATATCTTTCCAGAGATGACATTTTTTCGCAAGTCTCTTTTCCGTTCTGCTGCCCCACTCAGAAAGAAAGGCTGTCATGAAAAATCCTAGTAACAATCTGAAACTAGCGGAGAGAGGAGCCATCCTGTCCATCGCTACCTATCTGATTCTCTCTGCGGTCAAGATTATCGCAGGCTCGACCCTCCAGTCCTCCAGTCTGACGGCCGACGGCTTTAACAACGTCTCTGATATCGTGGCTAATATCGCCGTTTTAATTGGCCTGCGTATGGCTAGAAAACCAGCCGACCGTGACCATCGCTTCGGCCATTGGAAGATAGAAGATTTGGCCAGTCTCATCACATCTTTTATCATGTTTTTCGTTGGATTTGATGTCCTGATTGAGACCATTCAGAAAATCATCTCCAATCAAGAAACCAAGCTTGACCCAGTTGGTGCCGTGGTCGGAATCATCTCGGCAATCATTATGTTAGTTGTTTATTTTTACAATAAAACACTGGCTAAAAAAGCTCACTCCAAGGCTCTGGATGCTGCAGCCAAGGACAACTTGTCAGACGCTGTCACTTCTATCGGCACTTCAGTTGCTATCATTGCCAGCACCTTTAATTTCCCAATCGTTGATAAGCTGGCAGCCATTGTCATTACCTTCTTCATTCTCAAGACGGCCTATGATATCTTTATGGAATCTTCCTTCAGCCTGTCCGACGGATTTGATGAAAGTCTGCTCCAAGACTATAAGCAAGCTATCCTGGAAATTCCTAAAATCACTCAGGTTAAATCCCAGCGCGGCCGGACCTATGGCAGTAATATCTATCTAGATATTATCTTGGAAATGAACCCAGATTTATCTGTTTTTGAAAGTCATGAGATTGCGGACCAGGTTGAGGATATGCTTATGGAGCGCTTCGGAGTTTTTGATATTGACATTCATATTGAGCCTGCTCCTATTCCCGAGGATGAGACGTTGGACAATCTTTACCCAAACCTGCTCATGCGTGAGCAGCTCGTGGAGCAAGGAAGCCAACTGGATACGCTTCTGTCCGCCGAATTTCTCTATATTTCCCAAGATGGCCGACAGCTAAACAAGGCTGAGTTTCAGGCAGAAAGAGCCTCAAAAACACCTATCAAAAACTTTGAACTGCTTTCTATTAGCCAGAAAACCAAGCTCATCCGCTATGAAATGGACGGTGTTATCCATACCAGCCTCTGGCGCCGCCACGAAGTATGGCAAAACATCTTTCACCAAGAGACACGAAAAAACCAGTCTGATGATTAAGTCAGCCTGGCTTTTTCTTTGCAACACATCCTTCATTTCCCCGTATAATAAATAACAGTAATGCTATCTACACTTTGCAAATTTGTTAGATTCTCTTTAGCTTTCAGGCCGTCTTTTTCAGGATTGTCAGACAAATGATAGTCATCATAGCTATCATCTAGGTCGGTATAAATCTTTATCTTATCATTAACAAGTAAAGCAACATATCTTGCCTGTCCAAAAGGCTTTCTTGAAATCTTTGTAAATTCAATTTTTTCAACATTTTCATAGTGATTCAGTAAAAATAAAGCCAGCCCCTCTTCCTGATTGCGTACCTTTACTTTTTCCTCTGTCGTCAGCCAAGCATTTTCTCCAGAGTAAATAACATCCGTCTCACCCGTATCTTTAAAATTTGTGACCTTCTCTTTCTTTTTCAGACGAAAAGTCAATTCTGTCGAATCAGTGTGAGAGTTATTATTTATATTATAGTTTTCATCTTTTGAGTCCAAAGAAACATGTGGGATATAACTGGTGTCATTTACTATGAGACTAACGGAATCCCCTTTCCATAAATTTCCCTTGGAAAATTCATCAAATTCAATTTTTTGAACATCTTCATAATGATTAATGATATAAAGTGCAAGCTTTTGCTCTTTCTTATGAAGCTTAGTCATTTCTGTATCTGACATCCATATTTTTTCACCATCTCTATTAACTATACTGCTGCATGCTGTCAAAAAACTTAGAGCCAGTATAGCAAAAAATAATAATTTCTTCTTTCTTGACTTCAAGAGCATTCTCCTTTAGCGATCTTTTGATATTAGTATACCACATCAGGACAAGTATCTTTATGTTTACTTGTAACTTTAAAGTTGATTTTCAAAGAAAAAAACCAAGGCTTGCCCTGCCTTGGTTAAAAATAGACTTCTATTTACTTATTCTTAATAAAACCAAATTCATTAAGCGGTGAGAGCCGGAACTCCACCACTCCCTTGATTTGACTGGCTTTGATGAGTCCAAATTCTCGGCTGTCCTTGGTATTTTCACGTCGGTCATTAAGAATCAAATAAGAATCTTTAGTAATTTTATCAGACTTTGAGTCTTTTAAATCCATAATAGAGAAATCATGAGTATAGTAACCCGAACTTCCTGCTGAAGCCAGATATTTCTCGCGCATTTTCTCGATATACTCTTCCGACATGACCTGACCGTTCAGGTAAAGGAGGTCATCCATATAGGTTACCTGATCTTTTTCCTGGGCAATGACCCGGCCGACATAGTCTTTGCCGTCCACTTCATAGAGAACAAAGTCTCCAAGCTTGATGTCTTGCTTTTTCGTCGCCAAGACCAAGTCATTCTTTGCCAAATAGGAATTACTGTCCTGCTCAGTCACCCGATAAGGCGTATAAATAAAAACTCTCAGCCCTATAATGATAGCTGCCAGTACTGAAAAAATAATGATATTTCTTAATAAATCTCTCTTTAACATTCGTCTCCCCCATCTCTTTTATACCATTATATCATTTTTAGACAAAATAGACAAAGGTACAATTTTATTTCAAAAACCAATTTACAAACTAGCACTTCCTCTTAAATAAAATAAGTTGCATCACATAAACAAGAAAAGAACCGGTGATTTTCCAATCAACGGTTCTTTTTTGTTGTCTTAGATTAACGTACTGTACGGATACGCATTGTGTTGGTACGAACTGCTTCACCAAGCGGCACACCAGCAACGATAACAATATCATCACCAGATTCAACCAAGCCTTGCTCAACTGCAATCTTTTCAGCGATTTCAAACATATCATCTGTGTTAGATGGAGTTTCAGTAGTCACTGGAATAACACCCCAGTTCAGCATAAGCCCACGTTGAGTCAATTCATCAAAAGTGATAGCTAAGATATCAGCGTTTGGACGGTACTTAGAAATCAAGCGAGCTGTGTGACCTGTCTTAGTAAGAGTAACTACCAACTTGATATCCATTGAGTTTGTAGCATCTTTAACTGCTGAAGCCATAACTTCAGTCTTAGAGTTGCGCTCAAAGTTGTCAGTTGTCAAACGACCATATTCGTTAAGAAGGGTTTGAGCGTTCTTATCGATAGTAGCCATTGTCGTTACTGACTCAAGAGGGTATTTACCATTTGCAGACTCACCTGAAAGCATAGTTGCGTCAGTTCCATCGATAACAGCGTTAAATACATCTGATACTTCTGAACGAGTTGCACGTGGTTTTTCTGTCATGGTTTCAAGCATGTTAGTTGCTGTGATAACCACTTTACCAGCTGCATTTACCTTAGTGATGATCATCTTTTGGTAAACTGGAACCATTTCGAATGGTACTTCGATACCCATGTCACCACGGGCAATCATGATACCGTCAGCAGCTTCAATGATTTCGTCCAAGTTATCGATACCTTGTTGGTTTTCGATTTTCGCGAACAATTGAACATGGCCGTTGCCAGTTTCTTCACAGATTGCACGAACTTCGTTGACGTCTTTTGCAGTACGTACAAATGAAATCGCGATGAAGTTGATTCCTTGCTCAAGACCAAAGCGGATATCGTCATTGTCACGCTCAGCAAGTGCTGGGAAAGGAATCTTAGTGTTAGGGATGTTCACACCTTTTTGCTTAGCAATGATGCCGTCATTTTCAACTTCTACTTCAAATTCACGAGTAGCATCGTCTTTAGCCACAACACGAAGACCAAGTTTACCATCGTCAACCAATACTTGACGGCCAACTTCAACATCATCGTAGATGTCCAATCCGCCAGCAACGTTCAAAGCAATGACTTCACGAGTAGACTTGATGCCTTGCTTAGTAGCAACACGGATTTTTTCACCAGTTTTGTATGAATACTCTTTTGCATCGCCTTCGAACAATTCTGTACGAATTTCTGGTCCTTTTGTATCAAGAAGGAAACCAACTTTTTGGCCGGCAATTTCTTCTGCACGCTTAACAGTTGCCATGCGCTCTCCTTGCTCAGCATGGTCACCGTGTGAGAAGTTGAAACGGAATGTGTTTGCGCCAGCTTCAATCAACTTAGCAATGTTTTGAGCTGATGCTTCAACATCCAGCTTTTCTCCCCAATATCCGTCATCACCGAATTTTTTACCACCGCGGATTTCTACCGCAGGACCTAATGTTGCAACGATTTTTACACGTTTATTCATGATTGTATGAAACTCCTTCTTCTATTTGGCCTCTTGGCCTGAATAACAAATAACAAATAATAATTAAATATTGATGCTGCGGTTCAAATCAGCCAAGTCCAGATCAGCTTTGTGCGGATTGTTAACGACAATCTTGCCTTCAGCAGTCAAGCTAAAGAGCGCTCCTTCTTCAGCAGTTCCCAGAATTGGGCTTTCAACCATCTGCTCATTGCGGATTCCAACAGCAACTCCGCCGATACCTTCTTTAAGCAGTTTAACAGCATGTGCTCCCATACGAGATGCAAGAACACGGTCACGCGCAGTCGGTGAGCCTCCACGCTGGATATGTCCGAGCTCTGTGACACGCAAATCGCTCATATCACCAGCTTCTTTCAGCTTCTCAGCGAATTCATCCGCTGACATGACACCCTCAGCCAAGACAATGATGTTGTGCTTCTTACCCTTGGCATAGCCACTCTTAATGCTTTCAACAACTTCTTCGATCTTGAAACCTTCTTCAGGAACGATGATTTCGTCCGCACCAGATGCAATACCTGCCCAAAGAGCAATATCACCAGCATTACGTCCCATTACTTCGATAACGAAAGTACGGCGGTGACTGGATGAGGTATCCCGAATCTTGTCAATCGCATCCATAGCCGTAGTAACAGCTGTATCAAAACCGATAGTGAAGTCTGTTCCGACGATATCATTGTCAATGGTTCCTGGAACACCGACAGCCGGGAAGCCATGCTCTGTCAAGCGCATAGCACCGTGGTAAGATCCATCTCCACCGATAACAACGACACCTTCGATTCCATGTTTTTTAAGCTGCTCAATCCCTTTCAGCTGCCCTTCAACTTGGGCAAACTCAGGGTAACGAGCAGAGTGAAGGAAAGTTCCACCGCGAGAAATAATGTCACCAACTGATGTCGCATCAAGTGGGTAAATCTCGCCAGCAACCATTCCAGCGTAGCCATCATAAATCCCGTAAACTTCCATTCCTTCGGAAATTGCTTTACGAACAACTGCACGGATGGCAGCATTCATACCAGGGGCATCGCCACCACTAGTCAAAACAGCAATACGTTTCATTTCGCTTTTTGCTCCTTTTTCTTTTTAACATTCTTATAGATTATACCACAATCATCATGAAAATTCTCCTATTTTCCATATTTTTTAACGAAAAATCGTTTTCATAGTATAATTCTTCAATTCCTCTTGCAGCTGCTCTAATTTCTCCACTCGGAAATGAGGTGCAGATATAGTTCGCTTCTCATCTTCATAGCGCAGGACAACCGGAATATTGCCGGGGTATTTCTGCAAAACATGAGATATTTCCCGATCATGCTCATGTCCAGCAAGTTTTATCCAGAACCGTTCTGTAGTGGTTTCTTCGATATCTGACAAGACCAACTGTAAGCGTCCATCCCGTTCCTGCACCTTGCCGGTCAAGTAGTAAATCCCTTTCTCCTTAATACGTTCGGCCAACTGACGATAGGTATCAGGAAAAAGGGTGACATCCAGTTTTTTCTTCGTATCTGAAACCTGCAAGAAAGCCATATTCTCGCCCTTTTTGGTCCGGATAGTCTTGATAGTCTGAACTTCAGCCAGAATCCTAGCTCGGCTATTTTCTGTCAGCTCACTAATCCAGCTAAAGGGCTGATCCGCTTCTTTGGCCAATTTAACCAAGGGGTGATCGCTAAGCCCCACACCGATAATGCTCTGTTCCAGCTCAAACTTTTCGGCATCGCTGAAATCCTGAGCCTCTGTCCAAGAATAAGTCGTATCCGCAAAGAGACTGCCCAACTCATCCGCAAATACAAATAGATTAGGCAGATTGGCTAAAATTTTTTGGCGATTTTTCTCAAAACTGTCAAAGAGCCCCAGCTGGATTAGAGGAGTCAGCAGTGGAATCTTATGGTAATTCTGAGGTAGGCGCAGAATAAAGTCTTCTACCCCAGTAAAGGCAGCATTTTGTCGCTCTTCGATAATCCAGTATGCCAAATCCCTAGGCAAGCCTTTGATATTTTTCAGACCCAAAAAAATCTTTTTATCCTGAAACTTATCATGGTAGGGAATATTATTGATGCTGAGGGGTGCTGTTTCAAAGTCAAAACTCAGGGCATCGGTGATATAGTCACTGCTAGAATAATTAAGCATGACATCAAAGAAAACATCTGGATAGTGAGCCTTGAAGAAAGCCAACTGAAAGGCCAGAGCTGAGTAGGCATAGGCGTGGCTGCGGTTAAAGCCATAACCAGCAAACTTCTCCATAATAGCAAAGACTTCCTTGGCTTTGGATTCCGAATGCCCTAGCTTGAGAGCACCGGCAACAAAGTCCTCCTGCATGCGATGCATTTCAGCAGCATTTTTCTTACCCATTGCTCTTCGTAAAATATCGGCTTTCCCCAGACTAAAGCCACCAAAACGCTGGGCTACCTGCATAACCTGCTCTTGGTAGAGCATGATACCGTAAGTCGGAGCTAGAATATCAGCCAAACTGTCATCAATCAGCTCCACCTGCTCCAGCCCATGCTTTCTCTTGACAAAATTGTCGATGTAATCACTGGCTCCAGGACGATTGAGAGAGGTTGTGGCCACTACTTCCTCAAAGCAAACCGGCTGAACCCGCTTGAGCAGACTGATAGCGCCCGGCTGCTCAAACTGGAAAATACCCTTGGTCTGTCCCGCTGCAAAGAGTTTCAGAGTGTTTGCATCCTCCAAGTCAATCTCTGCAATCTCAATATCTACCTTATATTTTTCTAGGGTTGCTTCTTTCATCCGCTGGACAAAGGTCAGATTGCGCAAGCCCAGAAAGTCCATCTTGAGCAGACCGTTGCTCTCCACACCGTGGGCATCATATTGAGTGATATACATGTCCTCACCGTATTTGAGTGGTATCTGATCAGTCAGGTCATTATCGCTCATCACAACGCCGGCTGCGTGAATAGATGTCTGACGGGGATGACCTTCGATTTTTTTAGCAATATCAAAGGCCTTTTGATATTCCAGCTTACTGTTGATAATCTGACGAAAGGCCATATTTTTCTCATAAGCAGAGGTCAGACTATCGCCAAAGCGGATTTTCTTAGTGATATTGGTTAGCTCATACTCTGGCAGACCGAAGCGCTTGAAGACATCGCGAATGGCCTGCTTGGCTCCGAAGGTCGAATAGGTCACAATCTGGGCCGCATGCATACTGCCATAGCGGTCACGAACATAGCGGATAAACTCCGGCCGGTAAACATCAGGAATATCGATATCAATATCGGGCATGGTATAGCGCTCTAGATTTAGAAAGCGCTCAAAAAGCAGGTTATTTTTGACTGGGTCAATCCCAGTAATCTCCAAAGCATAGGCCACCAGACTGCCGACAGCAGATCCTCGACCCATACCCATATAGTAGCCCTGACTACGACCAAAGCGCAGCAAATCCCAGACAATGAGAAAATAATCATCAAAGCCCATCTGATGAATGACAGCCAGCTCCTGGTCCAGTCGTTCCTGATAAAGTTTACCTGTTAAACCACGTTTTTTTAAGCCCGCTTCTGATCGCTCCCGCAGCTCTTCCACGGCAGGACGTTCCCGATTAAAGCGGGGCAATTTCAGCTCCCTATTGATATCATAGTGAACATCACGGACTAGCTTCTCAAGATTAGCCAGACTCTCTGGGAAAGTTTCCTTAAAAGCTCCTGCCAGAGCATCTGGTGCCAGCAAAAACTCATGATTGGGAAGGCTGCCAATCTCCCGCAGGCTGGCATTTTCTCGAATAGCCCGGAGCATCTGCAAGGTCTCCAAATCCCCCCTATCAAAATATCGGACGGTATGCAGGGGCAGGGTTGGCCGACCAAACTCCTGCTGGGGCGTTGCTGGGAAAACTCCAACGTAAAAATCCAACCCCAAATCCAGATCTGCTACTCCGTCAAAAGCAGGAACAATCACAGCCAATCCCTTAAAGAGATGCTGGAAATCCTCCCAGTTTTTTTGTCCCATCATCTTGAGAGTCGAGACTTTCATCAGATTGCGATAGCCTTGACTGTCCAAGGCCAGCAGACGGAGATGAAGCTCCTTCTCTGCCTTGATCAGACTCAGATCCAAGCCTAAAAGCGGCTGCAGTCCCGCAGATTCGGCTTCCTCTAAGAAATGATAGGCTCCATAGAGATTGTCCGCATCCATCATGCCCAGATGACTGTATCCTAAGTCCTTGGCTTTTTGCACATATTTCTTTATCGGGATCAAGCTATCCATAAAACTGTAAACAGTCTTGGTATCAAGTTGTATCACCACATTTTTCTCCTTGAACATGCTTTGCTTCTTCTTATAACTATTATACCGCAATTCACTGAATGAGGGAAATAGGAGTTTGACTGAACAGAAAGATTCCATTCCTTCTTTCCGGCTTTCTTTGCCATTTTCCTAAGGAAAAGGTATAATAATTGTAAATTGAAGAAAATAAAGGAGACATGTATGAATCAGTATCCTCTGGTCTATCTTGACCATGTCCATAAAAATTATAGCGACGCACCCGCCCTGTATGATGTGAGCTTAAACATACAGCCCGGCAGAATCATCGGACTTCTAGGTCCTAATGGCAGCGGCAAGACAACTATTATCAAGCTTATCAATGGTCTCTTGCAGCCCACCTCTGGCCATATCTATCTCAAAGACGTCAAACCTTCTCCTGATACCAAAAGAATCGTTTCCTATCTGCCAGATACGACTTATCTGAGCGACAGCTCCAAAGTAATCGAAGCTGTAAAATATTTCCAAGATTTTTATGATAATTTTGACAGCGCGAAAGCTATGCAGCTTCTAAAGGATCTTCATATCGATCCTCAAGCACGCATCGGAAGCCTTTCAAAAGGAAATAAAGAAAAAATGCAGCTCATTCTGGTCATGAGCCGCCATGCGGAACTGTATATCCTAGACGAGCCTATCGGTGGTGTTGATCCGGCTGCTCGCGACTATATCCTGCAGACCATCATTCAAAACCGCACACCTCAGTCTTCTGTCATCATTTCCACCCACTTGATCGCAGATATCGAGCCAATCTTGGATGAAGTAATCCTGATTAACCAAGGTCAGATCTTTTTGCATGAAAATGCTAATCAGCTGCGTCAACAGTACAATCAATCCATTGATAATCTCTTCCGCAGCCAGTTTCGCTTTTATTAGGAGGGCTTCATTATATGTTTGGAAAACTGTTTAAATACGACTTTAAGTCTAATTACAAATGGTATTGTATCACCTTTGCCATTCTTCTCACTCTATCAGTCTTTATGGGAATCATAGCTGGCAGCATCCTAAGACCTGAGGCGATGAATCGCTATAGTGAACATCCATTGTCTATTAGTGGTGTTATTATCACTTTCTATCTACTATTTCTCTTGCTGTTTTCTGCATCTTGCGCAGTCTTTCTATCCAATACCATCATTATTATCCGTCGATTTTATAAAAATGTCTTTGGGAGAGAAGGCTACCTGACTTGGACCTTGCCGGTCACCCCGCATCAGATTCTTCTGTCCAAGCTTCTTTCCGCATTTGTTTGGACCCTCTTGTGTATGCTGACCATGTTTATTAGTGGTTTAGTCATCTTTGGCATTGCTCTTCCCCTTGTAGGCTATTCATTCGATGAGATTTTTAAATTTATTGGTGAAATACCAGATTTGTGGCTATGGATTGTCAAATACGGCTTCCTTAATCTCCTTCAAATCCTTTCTGGTATCCTCTTCTTTTACCTAGCAATCTCAGTCGGACAGCTTTTCAAGAAGAATCGGATTATGATGGCTGTGCTCTTCGGATTTTTGATTTGGACTGTTCTGGCAATCTTGTCTCTCCTCTTGCCTAGTTCTTTTGATTCATATGGACTACTTAGTTTATATGATTATAGTCACTCCTCTTCGGACTTTGAACAGATGCTAGATGGCTTCATTATTATCAGAGTCGTCTTTGAGCTGGTCAAAATTTTCGGTTTCTATTTTACAATCTATGCCATTGTAAAAAACAAACTAAATCTTCAATAGGCAAAACAAGGTTGAAACGAAACGTTTCAACCTTGTTTATTTTTACTTCAGAATAATCGCTGCCACAATAGGGCTGACCAGAACATACATGAGGCCGGTCACGCCAATCGCAAGTCCTGCCATAGCTCCTGCGACCTGGCCGTATTTAAAGGCGGTTCCCGTTCCTACCGCATGGCCAGTTCCACCTAAAGCAAGACCGATAGCTACCGGGTCTGTGATTTTTAAGAGCTTAAGAAGCGTTGGTCCTAATACACTGGTTAGAATGCCCGTCGCAACCACCACCACTAAGGTCACTGTAGCAAGACCTTGCAGCTTGTCTGTGATACCGACAGCCATGGCCGTTGTGACAGATTTCGGAAAAAGAGAAACAGCCAGAAAGAAATCCATTCCGAAAAACTTAGCCAGTAAAGCAGTGAAGCTGGTATTGACTACAACCGCCGCAAAGGTCCCAATCAAAATACTGCGTGCATGGTGCTTCATCAAATGAAAAGTCTTGTAAAGCGGAATCCCCAAAGCAACCGTAGATGGCACAATTAGGTTGTTTAAATAGGAGCCGCCGACATAGTAATCCTTGTAGGAAATACCGGTTAATTTTAAAAATGAAATAACCAAAACTGCTGCAATCAGCAACGGTGTTGTCAAAGGATGAGGAAATCTCCGAAAAATCAATAGACCGAACAGATAGGCCAAGATAGACAAGGCAAGGCCAAAGAGAGGGTTGCTCCATAAATCAGACATTGCTGGTGTCTCCTTCCTCATAATCTCCTTCAAAACGAGTCTTAATCAGCTGCACCACAACCGCAATCACGCAGACATTAAGCACAATCGCTCCTAAAACAATCAAAATAATCGGCAACAGATAAGGCGCAATGACCTGAAATTTATCCATGATACCAACTGCTGGAGGCAGAAAAAGAATGGTCATATTTGCCAAGAGAAAATTGCCAACCATACTGATATGACGCAGGCGCAGGAGCTTGAATTGCAGAGCCAAAAACAGCAAGACCAAACCAATGATACTGCCCGGAACAGGCAGGTGGAAAACACTTGAAATTCCTTCTCCAACGAGGGAAATCATAAAAATAATCATCAACTGAACGTATAATTTCATACCAAACCTCCATCACTTGTATATCCAGTTTACTCCTTTTCAGAAAAATATCAAGGTGCTTTCAGAAATTAAAACCTTTACATAAAAAATTTGCTTATAAAAATTCCCTCTATTGCAGACAATAGAGAGTCTTTCTTATTTAGCAGTCGTCTGAGTAGCTTCCTAGACAGATGCTAGATGGATTGAATCATAAAGAAAATCATGAGCACAATCAGAGAAAGGCTTGCCAAAAGAACTAGGATTTTCTTTGCGAGGTGGGTTTCCCAGTAGCCTGACTTGCCAATCGATGTATTAGTTTCTCTATAAAATTGCTGGTTTTCTCTAGGAAGCAGACTAACCAGCAAAATCAAGATAAGGGCTACTACAATGGTAAATGTAATCAATATTGTTTGCATTTTATTTCCTCAAGGCTCCAATCAATGTAAAAATCAAGCCAATCAAGATCATCAAGCCCAAGGCGATGACAAAGGCCTTGTTGAGGTTTTCACCCAGGCTGGCCTTCTCTTTCTTGGGCTTGCCATGCTTAAGCTCATCTAACCGTCCCTCAATATCCTTATGAAATAAATCTTTTTTAGCCATGCTGACCTCCTAACAAGCTTTGGAGAGTCTCCTGATAAAGACTGACGGGTACATCATTGGCATGTCGGCCTTGAGCTTGCAAGGCTGACCGCATCTGCTCAACACCAGATAAGGCTTCTTCCAAAGTTGATGCCAGTTGAGCTGGCTGGCTGCTGTCGAAAATATGCTGTTGGGCAATGTAGTGCCTGTCATGCAGGGTCTGCTCAAAGCCTAGAATCAAGAGATTGTTCTCAAAAGCCTTGCGCACTGCCTGTAGAACCTGACCTCCGTGATTGATGTCCAGATAAATGTCCGATTCCAAGTAGAGCTGCTCGATCTGCTTGAGACTGGCATTTTGATAAAGGACGACATTCTTATAGGACAACATAGACAATAGCTTAGGCGACATTTCCGTAAGTGCTGCAATGCGAAAGACTAGCTGCGGCAAGGCCTGAACCAAGGTCTCTAAGCCTTCAATCTGATCCGAATGGGTCAGAATCAAGGCATCTTTTCGTAGGTAGTTGTCCCGCTTGAAGTCATAATGATAGCCCAGATGCAGGAACTTCTGCTGCTGGTCAGTCGCTGCCAGACTCTTGGCCTTTTCATAAGTTGCTAAATCTGGAATGACAATGGTCTGCGTCCGCAGCTGGCTATTTTCCAGAATCAGCTGCATATTGCCCGGAAGCTCATCATACAGAGGTTCCTGCCAAAAGAGAATATCCTGCCCAGCTCGACCTGTCAAGCTGTGGGAAACTAGGAAAGAATAAGCCAGCGAATTAAAGAGAATGTGATCCAAGTCAAAGTCTAGCCGCTCTAAAAAGAAATGGATAAAATCTACTCGGCTTTTGAACATCCGCATCGGCTCTTGGTCCAGAGTCAGGATGATGTCACCAGTGGCATGATTTTCCACGATGCGCTCCTGACCGTCTGTGCTATAGTAGGTTGTGTTGAAAGCTTCCTGGCCTGATTTATAGGCTGTTTTGGCAAAGCAGCGACCTTGCTTATTATAGCGCTCACTCAGTCGTAGCTGGCCTTTTTTATCCAGCCAGTCCACCTGCTTGACCAAGCGGCCCTTGGCCTGACTTGCATAGTGAATCCGTGCTCTTTCTTCTCCCATGTCACTGACACGCGCCGCCTGGTGGTCGCCTGTGATTTCCCAGAAAGGTGGCACTGGTACTTGATTGAAAAAGAGCGGGTGGTCTACTCCCTCTTCATCCCCTAAAAAATAAGTATAGGGGGAAATCATATCGTCCGGGAGAAAGCCATTGGCCTCAATGACAATGGTCGGACAGTCATAGCCAGCTGCAAGGAGGGAATCATGCAGATCCTGGGTTTCCTGATTGTAATAATCAAAGAGCTGAATCATCTCTGACCTCCTTTAAAAGCTGGGACCAAGCCGCTTCAACCCGGCTGGTCAAATAATTCTCGGCCACTTGATAAGAGTGTTGGCTCATCTCCTGCTGGCGTCCTTGGCTAAAGAGAGCTACTATTTTCTCCACAAAAGCAGCAATAATTTGGTCCTCGACCTGATTGGAACTGACCGGTATCAGATAACCATTTTTACCATCATCGATAAAAGTCTGATTGCCATAACGGACATCAAAGCCAATGAGGGGCAGACCCGAGCCAACCGCTTCCATGAGCGTTAGACCAAAGCCTTCGCTGGTTGAAGCCGTCAGATAAAGCTCATAGCCTGCATAAATCTGACTTAAATCTGCATGCCCTTTGAGCCGAATGTAGTCCTGAGCTCCTGCTTCCTCAATCCTGCGGCGTAGCTTCTCCTCTTCGCCCCCCTTACCGTAAATATCAAGAGTCAGTTCAGGCAGCTGGGCTTGTGCTTGGACAGTCGCTGCCACTAGCCAATCGATATGCTTTTCCGTAGCGAGACGCGAAGCCGTAATCATGGAGAAAGGCTTGCGAGGATCTTTGGGATAAGTCAGCTGGTCCAGACTTCCCACCGGTATGGTGACAATTTTGGGCTGCTTGTTCGAGTAATGCTGGAACTGCTGCTCTAGAATCGTTTTCTGAGCCTCTGTTGCCACGATGAAAAAGTCCACCTTGTCAGCATTAGTAAACTGGTAGTCATAAAAATTATTCCAGAGAATGTAGTCGTCACTGCTGGCATTTTCACTAAAATGCTCCGCATGGACCACTACTCCCAGCTTAGCCTTCTGACTCTCCTCAAAGACAACCTGACCAATCCCTGTCTCCCTATCCAAGATGACCACATCATCTGCCTGAAGCTGCAAACATTGGAGAAAATAGCGGACCAGCTCAGCCTTGGAATAGAAAATCCGATCTGGAAAGCGATAGAGCTCTTCCTGACCATCCTCTATCAGCATGTCATAGGCCACACTGCCGTCTTCATGGTAGAAACGGCGCTGGTAGAGGGTTGCAGCATCATTGTGGGGTGCGAAGTATTCACTGGCATAGCGGACATAGGAGAAATAATCCTTGCGAATCAATCTCCCCCGCGAGACATACTCCACATGCTCCACAAAGTCTTGGTCTTCCTGTCGCAGATAACAAGTGATAAACTGTTCATCCTGCGGATAGAAATAGCGGACAATCTTGCCCTCTCTCTCCGAGCGATCCGGCTGACCTGCGACTTGATCCAGCACCTGGTCCAGCGTCACCGTCGTTGGTGCAATCTTGACATCAGTAAAGTAATTATAAAGCCAAATAACTTCCTCATCCAGAAAACCGATATTTTCCGTCAGATGCTGGATATTATCCGCTAAAATCATATCCATAAAGATAAACTTAGCCGGCTGCTGGATCCTGCGCAGTAGCTGGGCCCGATAAGCTTGGGCGTATTCTACACCGCTGCTGGCCCAGCCGATGCCTAAGTTGATGTTATATACTGTCATATTCTCCTCGTCTTACGGGAAGTACATGATGACTTCTCCTTTAGGGTTGAGTGCCAATTCACTCATCAAAAGATTCTTGACAATCTGCTGTTTCATGCGCTCCTTCATATATTCAAAGCCATCGTAAGCCTCTTGATAATATTCTACCAGAGGATTTTTCATAGAGAAATGCTGACCGCTTAAGGCTGTCTTGAGCTGCTGCAGATAGTCCACCTGCTCGACCCAGTTCTCATCAATAGCCTTGAGAACGGACACTCGCTGAAAATGGGTAAAGAGCTTGTCAGACTTGAGATAGGCTTTCTTTGCCTGTAATTCCTGCTCGGCAATATCCTGCAAGAGCTCTGCAATTTTCTCCGGCGAATAAATATCAAAATCATAAGGAATACGCTCAGCATGATAGCTGAAATGGTCTAAGATAAAGCGATAGAGGTCTGCCCGCGTCTCATAGGACTGCTCATAGGCCGCCTGATGAATGACCTGACTGAGGACACGGCTGATTTCTTCATCAATCCGCTCTTCAGCTTGAATCAAGCGATTGCGCTCAGCATAGGTAATCTCCCGCTGAATCTTCATACACTGGGCATATTCCAGCGTCATCCGACGGGACATCTTGGCACTGCTTTCGCTGGCTCTCTGGGCCTTGGCCACTAAGCGTCTAAAGCGGTGCTGCCCCAGCTGGACTGGATGCTGCTGAACTTCTTCAGTTGAATAGTCCTTGTAGAGCTTCTTGAGCCAATCTGGCCCCCACTTCCTGAGCAGATCATCCTCTAGCGAGATGAAAAACTTACTAATCCCCGGATCACCTTGGCGGCCTGAACGGCCACGAATCTGTAGGTCAATCCGCTGGTTCTCCATCCGCTCAGTACCAATCACCACGAGACCACCCAAATCAGCGACACCCGGTCCCAGCTTTATATCCGTCCCGCGGCCGGCCATGGATGTAGCCACCGTCACAGCACCTTTCTGCCCAGACTCTGCGATGATCTGCGCCTCACGCGCCGCATTGTTGGCATTGAGCAGATTGTGGGCGATGCCTTCTCTCAGCAGTAGGGATGAGTAAATCTCTGACATCTCCACTGAGCCGGTGAAAATCAAGAGTGGATTGCCTTGAGCATGGTAGTGCTTGACCTCGTCCAATGAAGCAAAGACTTTTTCTGGCAGGGTCTGGTAAAGCTGGTCTGGTAAATCCTGCCGAATCACTGGCCGGTTGGTCGGGATCTTGATGACAGACATGGAGTAAGTCTCCATAAATTCGCTCTCCACCACCTTGCCGGTCCCGGTCATACCAGAGATTTTCCGGAAGAGCCGGAAGAGATTCTGATAGGTGATGGAAGCCATGGCCCGCGTTTCCTCCGTCAGCTTGACATGCTCCTTGGCCTCAATGGCCTGGTGCTGGCCTCCCTGAAGCCGGGTCATTTCCAGCAGACGGCCGGTTGCGCGGTCCAGAAGTACAACTTCTGCTTCTTTGTCACCCTGGCGGACAACATAGTCCTTATCCTTCTTGTAGAGCTTGTGGGCCCGCAAGGCTAGATTGAGGTGGCGGACCAACTCTTGATTTTCCTTAGAAAAAAGATGCTCCAAGTCAAGAAAAGACTCCGCTGCCAGAATACCTTTCGACGTCAGCCAGACTTCATTCTTCTCGTCATCGTAGTGGTAGTCCTCGTCTTCTTTCAAAGTCGTAATGAAGGTATCCATGATACTATAGAAGTTTGACTGAACCCGAGGAGCACCAGAGATAACCAAAGGCACCTGAGCGCTATCCAAGAGGATGGAGTCAATCTCGTCTATAATGACATAGTTGAAAGGACTAAGATATTGGCTATCCTTATTCTCTGCTAGATTTTCAATCAGATAGTCAAAGCCCAAGGCACTATTGGTCGTATAGACAATATCCGCCTGGTAAATCAGCCGCTTCTGCTTGGGCGTCAAATTTCCAGACCCATCAGCTACCACCGCTGCCTCAATAGTCAACCCAAGAAAACGATAGACCTGCCCCATTTCCTGAGCGTCCCGCAGGGCCAGATAGGTATTGGTGGTCACCAGCATAGCTCCTTGTCCAGACAGGGCATTAAGATAGAGCGGCATGGTAGCTGTCAGAGTCTTGCCCTCCCCTGTAGCCATCTCAGCGACATTGCCCTCATGGAGAACAATCGCCCCCATGACCTGCACATCGTAGGGAAACATGCCCAGCACCCGCTTGTCCGCTTCCCTCACCACAGCATAAGCCTCCGGCAGCAAGTCGTCTAAAGTCTCACCTGCGGTCAGTCTCTCCTTAAATTCCTGAGTTTTCTTTCGTAGGTCAGCGTCTGACAAGCCAGCCATTTCTGACTCAAAACTCTTGACTTTGGCTAAGATTTTCTTTAAGCGCTGAATTTGAAAATGATTTTTAATCATCAGACTCCTCTATGATTTGGTCAATGTTTAGGCAATGAAACTCCAAGGACTCAACTCCTGCACTCAGCAGCTGAACCTTATAGCTATAGGCTTCGTTTGGGTAGGTAAAGATCATACTCTCTGAGCGCTCCACTTGATTGCTGATTTCTTTATCATAGCGGTCAAAGAAGATGATTTTCAGAAAGACGCTGGCTTCAGGATAGGTGGTCATATCTCTAGACAGGCAATAGCGAGCTCCCTTTTTGAGTAAGGGGAGAGCAGGCACCTGCCGGTCTCGCTGATAGTTCCATTTGGAAGACCATTCATGGATGGTCTGGCCGGAGGCCATCAGTTTATTTTCAAAAAATACATGTGAAGGGGAATGAATAATAAGGGTAGTGCCATAGAGATAGGTAAAGTCAGTCATTTTACCAGCTGCCGAAACCCCTCTCAGCTCTCCCCAATAAATTCCCTTTCTTTTTTGAATGTTCATTTCTTTCTCCCAAATTCCTTTTCCAATATCATTCGATAGTAATTCATAAACCAAGACACAGACACAGCTAAGTCGTCATTATGCCGTCCTGGGACACCTCTGCTAATCAGCTTAGCTTCGGTAAGATGAAGAGCCGCTACCAGGTCCTCATAGGCCGTCGGATCATAGTCTTCTTCCTTCATGTAGGCGATACCAAAGGTCGTCCGGCTGAAATCAGCCTTCTCAAACTTACGCCAGTAGCGGCGATTCAGCTCCTCTACATGCTCCTTGTCTTTGCCACCGGTGTGACGGTGAAGGACATCTAGAGCCGTCGGAAAGACCTCGGGCAGGCGTAAGCGACCACGTTGGGCAATAGTGCCTAGATTTCCCAAGGGCTTGGACAAAACGATAGCCCGCGGACGAAACTCCGATCCGTAATAAACCGCACCGTAGGTCCCCATAGACATACCTGACAGGATTAGATCCCGCTCGGTAAAGCCCAGAAAGTCCAAATGTTCTTGGATAATCTTATGAATACTGCTCTCCAGCTCATGGCTGCCCAGATAAAACATACCACCATCCACGCGCGGATCTGAAAACAAGAGAAAAGGGCAGCCCAGACTCCGCATCATTCCGAAGCCCTCGAAGCCTTCCGCCCGACGGTAACCAGAAAAATAAACAGCCAAAGGCGGCTTCAAATCACCCGGATAAAAGAAATAATTAATCTCCTGACGGTGGCTATCGCGAAAAATCTTTCCACCCAGAACATACTTACCAAACTCAAAGCGGGTCAGACGCTGATGCAGAGCGCCGACCTGAATCCGTCCCTCGCCTCTAGCCTCCAGACTGACGCCCAGATAGGAAGTAAAGTCATTGTCCAGAACCATGGATTCTCGCATATCCTCTTCTGCGAAAACAGTCTCTCGAGCAATGTCCGCAGTCGATCCTTCCTGGATGTTATAGAGGCGCAGCCGCAGCTCACAGCTGCCTGACTTTTCATATTCAAGCCAGAGTTCAACTGGATTAAACTTGTTGGCTATAATATTGTATTTCCATGACACGATTGGCTGAAAGTCCTGACCAAAGTCACCTTCCAGATCTAGATTTTCATAGCCATTGTAGCAAATCTTGCCCCGAAATCCGGGGCTAACCACCATATCAAGCGGAGTCATCTTGTCCCCATACTGGCCGGAAAAGAGAGCCTTGGACAGCTTGCGGAGCAGGTCAGCTCGATCGCTCATATCCGTTGGCTGAGCACAGTGACGCTTAAGGAAGTACTCAATATCCGCTTCCTGGGTTTCCTGTTCCTGATCATAGAAAACTGTATAAGGAATAATCTTGGACTCAATCATAAACAAATCTGGAATCCGACGCAGGTCGTCCACCAGAATCGCATCAAACTTGACAATCTTATCCATTTCCATGACCTTTTTGATGGCTAGATTGGAGTTAGGAAAGAAATAATACCAGGCCATATTGTCTGGAATGGCAAGCTCCTTGCTCCAGTCGCTTGATCCAATCTGTAAGATTTTCAGCTTATTTTGCATTCTCAGCCTCCTTGAGCCACTGCTCCCACCGGCCAATCAGCTCCAGACCAGTATTATGATGGATTTTTTCAATGGAATAAATCAAGGCCTGGTTCCAATTTTTCAAACCTTCCAAGTAATAGTCTGCAGCAGTCGGTAGATCAGAGATAGAGTCCAAGATATAGCCATTTTGCAGATGGGTCACATAGTCCGAGCCCACCAGATTGATCTGCGGAATCCCAGCAGAAATCCCAGCAATCTGCGTATAGAGATTGGGCTGCTCACTCAGGTCAATGATTAACCGCGTATCATCCAGCTCCTGAATCAAGCTGAGCTCGTCCGTGATATTCTTAATGGTGAAACGAAGGTCCTGCTCCTGATTTTCCAGCAGGGCATTCTCAGCCTGCTCACTGCGGCGGTAGTTCTTGACAAATTCATATTGATTCAGATACTCATCAATGACTTCCTGCACCTTGGTCTCCACCTTTTGGATTCCTTCCTGCCAGGCATTGTAAACACCGATAGTCAGCTCTGTATCCGGATGCTTGGCCACATAGTGGAGAACCTTGAAGATGGCATAGTCATTAAGCCCTTCTTCCAGATTAATCTGATAAAAAATCTTGGATTCGCGGCGACGCTGGCTCCTGCCCAGCTGCAGACGAGTATCAAAAGGCGACAGGTAATGCACCTTCTGAGCCTGCCTAGGCAGGTAGCGCTGAATAGCCTTCTTGAAATCCATACGATCAGTCAAGACTAAATCTGCCTGCTGCAAATCTGCTTCTAGAGCTGGCCAATCTACTGTATGATTTCGCTCGTGGAAAAAGCTGAGAATGATTTGAACATTCTTGGGCAATAAGCGCAAAATAGCTTGAGTGTATAAAGGATGCGCTGCCAGCACAAAGCGGCTGTCCGCTCCTGCATTGCGCTCGATATAGTGTCCTAATTTCTCCAAGATTAAGTCCGGCATCCGCTCATACTCCAGCTTATCAAAGTCCAGTAAGTAAGCAGGGTTGACCTCTACCCGACCGTCGTCAGGCTTCAGATGCTCACGAATCCGCCAGTCACCATCCGGCTGCAGGTAGTCCTGATAAAGGGGCTGACCTGCTTCATAATAGGTGATACTGGAGACAAAGCCCCGATCATCAAAGATATAAAACTTGTCCAGCTGGTCATCCTTGAAAAACTTGATAAAGCTGATAAAGCCTTCTACTCCAAACTCGACATGGGCATAGAGCTGTCCCTGCCTGCGGACCATGATTAGAAAGGGCGTATAGACAAACTCACAGTCTGGTTCCCAGTCCAGATCCTTGATTTGCAGTACTTGCATTTCTTTAGACTGGATTCCCTGAATCTCATCAAAGACCGAGTAATAGTCCGTCTCAAAAATATCCTGCCGATGCAAGAGGTAACGGGCATGCGGCATATAGGCTGGCAAAAGCAGCTGGACTGGCAAATTTTCACTTTGAAAAATCCGAATCTGATGAATCGAGTCATCAAACTCCAGTCGCTGCATGGAGCGGTACCAAGGGACAATATCCCGGTGCCAAACCCGATCCCCACTGCCACTCCATGAAGGAATAAAGTAATACATAGTTTCTCCTACAACAATGAACGATAACGGTCATTAAGCGTCAAGGCATCCACCTCGTCCTTAATAGAAAAGACCATCCCGATAAAAATCATAAAAATCCCCGGAATCATACTGAGCCGCAGATAGCGAATGTCCAGAAGCACCACCAACATAGGCAGGCCAGAAATCAGGATAAGATAGAAAGCCCCCACTAGTGCAAAATAAGTCACCAAACCATTGATATAGCGACGGGTTGCTCCTCCCGGATAAACATTTTCAATATACTCTCCACTCTTTTGCATCCGCTCAGCAATCTGGTCGCCACTGATATTGATAAAGGCGAAGGCCAGTGCCAGAATGAAAATAGTCAACAGATAGAGAATAAACCAAGCTGGACTTCCCATAGACAGCGCTTCTATCCACTGCTCAATCAGCTGATTGTTCGGCTGAAGAAAGTGGATAATCAAAAGGAAATACTGGGGAATGCTGACCAAGGTCATAGCGTACATAATCGGCATCCCACCAGCAGGATTAAGACGGATATCCAGATAAGAGTATTTCTTAAATCGATTATGGATATTGATCTTATTGACTGGAATTCGGTACTTGGAGCGCTCGACTGTCACAGCCAGATAGAGAAAGACAAGGCTGAAAACCAGCAGAAAGGCCAGCCAAAGTGAAGAAATATTCAGCTCCTGAATGGAGTTCCAAATATCCTGTGGAATGTAGGCAATCATGCTGGCCATGACAATCATGATGGATCCGCCAAGTCCCATGGCAGCATTCAAATCCGTCAGCCAGATGAGAAAGTAAGTCCCAGCCATCAAGACCAAGGTATCTAAGACGATAATCGTAGTCATATCCACCCCACCTGCTTCTTGCAGGGGCAGATTTAGAACCAGTGCCACGGACTGAATCAAGGCAATGACCAAGGTCAGCAGCATCCGCCGCCTTTCCTGTACTTCCAGAGGGAGCTTGCTCAGGCCTAGGCGCTTGGACACAGCAAACATCTGCCAGATCAGCATAGAGGACATCCAAGGAGACAGGCCGACAGAAAAGAGCGACATACTGCGCAGATTTCCCCCCATCAGGGCTGTCGCATAGTTCAAGGTCGTAGAGGTTCCGTCCATAGCAGCTGCCTTACTCATATCGACGAAAGGCAGGGTCAGCTTGGTTCCCAAGACATAGATAAATAAGAAAAATAAGGTCCACAGAAACTTCTTGATAATGACTGGTTTAAAAAATGACTTCACACTGACTCCTCATGACGATGGCTGAAAAAGCTCTAAGATAAGACTTCCATCACCGCATCTACTAAGACTTTTTTGCTAAAATAACCTTCCTTGAGCAGGAAAGAAAACTTTCTAACCCGCTCGACCATAGCCTGATACTCCTCGACAGTCAGATTTTCAACAATCCGACTGGCCTCTTCCAGACTATCTACAACAAAGCCCAGACCGCGCTCGCGGATCAGCTCTGCATTGGACAGGTAAGAAGGGACGATGACCGGAATCCCAGCTGCCAGATAAGTGGCAGACTTATGAGAGATATTGAGACCGTAGTATTCCGGCTCGTCTGCTGGATTTTCTTCGACACCCCAGACCAGACCTATACCTCCCTTGGACAGCTCCAAGAGCAGCTCCGGCCGGCTGACCCAGCCGCGATAGCTGACATTGGCCTCTGGATTTGACTCTTCTTCAGGCGAAAAAATCTCCAGCGACGTAGCATAAGACCAGTTGCTCAGATGCGGAAAACGCTCCACACTTCCTGCGAAATAGAGCTTGCGCTCAAACTGAGGCTGGTGCAGGGGCAGATCATAGGGATGATCCCACATGCGCTGGACCAAAATCTTTTCCACAGTCAGCCCCTCTGCCAGAAGCTTGTCTCGCATCTGCTCAGAAGGCACGATGACCGCATCCGACTGATTGTACATATCGATATACTCCGGCATCAGATAGTAGTTTGACGGGAACATCAGTGGCGGCACATCATGAATAAAGGTAATCAGCTTGGCCTGCAAAATCTTCAGCTTGCTGATAAAGGCCTGGTCAAACTCCCGGCCGTTCCAAGTCGGCGACTGGTAAATCACGACATCGCCATAGCCTACACTCGCCATGATGCCATCCAGACGGGTACTCATCTCTGACTGGCTGTCGCTGTAAATATCGTAAAAATAAAAACTCAGTTCATTGAAGCCCAGCTGCTTGGCTAGCTTGGTCACATCATTCTGGGCAATCAAGGCCGTACTCTGGCCAGACATACCGTATAGATTGGTAATATTAACTTTCATACTCTTTTTCTAATCTTCATTCCTGAGCCAGATTGGCAACAATCTGACTGTCATAAGCTTGGTCATCTCTAAACTCAATATCCTGATCAAAGTTGTGCTCAGCCGTATGCTTGTGCGACAGCTTGACCTTGTGCGTAGCCCCCATCTGGAACCACTCATACTCCGAGTCAATATGCCCAATATCCAGGGCCCGATAACCTTCCTGAACCAGATCATAGACCAAGACCTTGGCCGTCGGACCTAGCATGGTCAAAATCAGACGATTATCCGCATGTTCTCGAACAGCCTGCTTGATAGCCTCCAGCTTGCTGTAGGCGTTGCGCGAAGGACAGATAATCCGCTTGATGGACCTAGCCCCGTCAAAGAGGTCATTGCCCACACCAGAACGGGAAGTCAAGCCCTCTACTATCAAGAGGTCCTTGTCCTGCCAAAGCTGCTTGAGCTTTGCAAAATAACCCGCAGACGGTGTCTTATCTTCCAAGTCGATATAAGGCCGGGAAATAAAAGTCGATCCGTACCAAGGTGCTCGGCAAATCTCTTGGTAATCTGACAAGTGATAATACAAGTGAACTTTCCAAAAATTCTGGGCGTCAATGGAATAGCGCTCTAGCCCTGTAAATACATCGGACAGACAGACCATCAAACGCTCATCGCTTTCCATAGACATGATTTCTCTCAAGCGTGCTGATAGTTCTGGATCAAAGTCTTGATAAACGATACTACGGCCAGCAACTAAATCCATCTCCCCATCTCCAAAGCGAACCACTGAAGCACCTTTCTCCAAGAGATAATCCAGTGATTGGTCGATAGAGAGTACAGAAATCTGCCGCTCTTCAGGCTCGGCCAATCTTAGCTTCTCAATAGCCTGCACCATGACTTCAGGGTTATCAGCTGGAAAGACTTCCTGCCCCTGCTGGCCATGGGCTATGCTATCAAAGGCAAAGACTGCCTTGCCAGCAGACTTAAAGCGAGCAATGATATCGCCGACCTCATCACCTGCATTGATATCCAGCAGCAGCTGAGACTTGGCTTCCAGCGACTCCAAGAGAGCCGGAATGCCCGCAATATCTGAGCTGACGCTGACATTAGGATACTGGAGCAGACGCGTGATTGGCTCTGCCACCACTACCGGTGCCGCGATGTAGAAATGACAGCCAGGCAAGGCTTGAATCAGATAGTTGATATGCAGTAGGTCACAAGAGTAGGTGTAGACTAGGCAGGACAGACTTGAGCCTCCTTCAACTTCCACCATCTTTTGAGTCAGGGCTCCGACTGGCTCCCGCATGTCCGACCAGTCCAGTCCCTGATAGAACCACCAGACCTCACGGTAGATAGACTGGGTGTACTCTTTCCAAGGCTTGCGCTCGGTTAGATAGTGGATAACCGGCGGATAGAGAGCTTTTTCTGGCTCATAGTCCGAGAAAGTCGTATGGAGCGTAATGCAGTTATAAGCAAAAGGCAGCTCTAGCCAGCGGTTCTCAAAGAGCATATTGAGAATGCTTTGGTCACCAGACGGTACCTTGTCATGCCATTCATTGGTCAGTTCAATCAAACGTTGGCGAATATTTTCCTGCTTCCAAAGGGCATTATTGATTAATAAGAACCCAGCATTAAAGATGTGCTGATGAAAATACACTTGCCCACCCAGATCCTTGACCGCAGCAAGTGGTGCATCTCCAAGTTCTGTTTCAAATAGGGAGCTTAAATCCCGCGTGACAACGATATCGCAATCCAAATACAAAGCCTTGTCTTCCTCAACAAAATCCGCTACAAAATAGCGCAGGAAAACTGTATAACTAATATCCGTTTTAAAATTTGACACCAGCGAAGCAGACACCCGAGCATTGACAATCTGGCAGTCCAGCTTGGCCAGCTTTTTCCGCATGCTGACAAACCACTCTGTCGGAAAGTCACTATTGATGACATAAAACTTGATAAAGCGATTGTGGCAGACGATGGACTTAATGGTGGTTAAGACCTGCTCACTATAGGCAGCATTAGCCGCCAGCACCACAGCCCGAAAGGCTTGAGGCTTCTCTTTTTTCATCAGACTGCGCAGGTTTCTCACCATCTCCTGAGGGTGCTCATGGGGATAGACCAGTTCTTCCTTTTCATTTTTCTTAGTATTGTCAAAAGCCAGAACTGGCTTGCCAAGTGCCTTGAAACGACTGCTCAGTTCATAGTGCTCGTTCCCATGGTGAATATCCAAATAGACCTGGCACTTACCAATGAGCTCATCCAGCACTGCATGGATAACCTGTGGATAGAGATGGATATTTTCATAGCGATCCAAAGAACGCAGATAATCTCCCATATCTGTGTAACAGGCTATATAAAAATGGACGCTAGGCAAGGACTGGGCTAAAAATTCAATCTGCTCCAGCTCCTGTACATCTGTCAGGAGCATGCAGTTCAGAGCTGCCTGCTCCCAACGGTCTTGCATCTCAAACTCTCCCCGATGATGGGCTGAAATCTCCGCCAAGCTCAAGGCCTGAAAGTCCCACCAAAGCTGACGATAGCGATAGCTAACTTCCGAGTTCCAAGGCTTGCGAAAGGTCGTATAGTGGATAATCAGTGGTTCCTGATCCAGCTCAAAATGACCATTCCAGCCGCTGTAAAAGGCCACTAAGTCATGGCCTACCTGCAGATTGTAAATCTTATCCAAGGGCAGCCAATCCTGAGCCAGCACATGATTTAAAACCGTCTGATCGCCGTTGAAATCCTCCATCTGGCCAGACTGGACCAAACCCATGATGCGGTCCGTCTCCTTGATAAAGATCTCCTGCAGCTGCCTTTCTTTCCAAGCTCGATTATCAATTAGCAGAACGCCAGAGTTAAAGCCATAACCGCCGGCATCTCCAACCGCTGCCACAAGCTTACCTTCCAGAGGAATATCACATAAAGTCTGCAAATCTCTATTGACAACTAGGTCGCTATCCAGATAAAGGACACGCTCCTCTACCACAAACTGCGGAATGAAATAGCGAGCATAGGCTGCTGAGCTGATATGGTCCTGCGTCAGCCACTCTGGACTGATAGTCACTTGGTCCAAGCTGATATTGACTAATTTACTGTCCAGCTGCTCGGCCAGATCATTAAAATCACGGAACCATTCGTCACTCAATCCCTGATTGAAAACATAGATTTTTACATTTTTATTGTAATATAAAATCGACTTAATTGTAGTCGAAATTTGCTCCTGATAGGCCTGATCCCCAACCAAAACAATCGTTTTCATTTCTTCCCTTACTCTTTCATTTCATAAACTCTAAAACATCATTTCTATACTTGATATTATATAAAATATTGTCCAAAAAATCTATATTCTCAGGGACTTTCCTGCAGAATAAAGGACACTTTTTTTCTACTAAATTGTCAAAAAAACAGGAAGTTGTCAAAACTTCCTGTTTCTATTACCTCTCGGTTTCTTTTTACTAATTCCTAATCTAGGATTTTAGGAAGCAAGCACCAGAAATAACCAAGTTATTTCCTTATAGCTTGCTTTGTCCATCACTTCCACATCTCACTAACAGAGTGGACTTTTGACGGACTAAAAGATAAACTGATTGTCTCTATTTACTGCTACTCCTCAGAGTCGCTTTTCTTTTTACGTCTCTTGAAGGCCAAGCCCAACGCTCCTAAGCCCAGAGCCAGGATGGAAGCCTTGCTCTCCGTTTCCCCTGTCTGAGGCAGACGACCTCTGGAAATCAGATCCAGCTCAGACTGTCTTGCTGAAGCGGACAGGCTTTCAGATGTGCTCTGACTAGCTGACAGGCTCGTAGACAGGCTTTCCGATACAGACTGACTGACACGGGCAAGCTCGCTGAGACTGACTGCTGCTGACAGTGACTCGCTTGTAGAAAGGCTGAGTGAGTAGAATTCCTTCTCATGAACCAGATCCAGCTGACTATGCAAGACTGAGGTGCTGGTGCTTACTGAGGTAGACTCACTGATTGACTGAGAATCGCTAATCGAAGCACTTTCTGAACCAAATAGACTAGCCGAAGTGCTGGCTGATTCTGAGGCACTTACTGAAGCGGATATACTTGCCAACGCTAAAGCAGATGCACTTACTGAAGCGGATTCGCTGATTGATGCTGACTCACTTGCGCTCACGGACGCACTTGTCGATGCTGACGTGCTTGCGGAGACGGACGCACTCGTTGAAGCGGATGTACTTGCTGATACTGATGCGCTGGTTAAGGCAGACGTACTTGCGCTTACTGAGGCACTTGTTGAAGCTGACGTACTTGCCGAAGCTGACGCACTGGTTGAGGCGGATGTGCTTGCAGACACAGATGCGCTCGTTGAAGCAGACGTACTTGCGCTTACGGATGCACTCGTTGAGGCTGAGGTACTTGCACTTACGGACGCACTTGTCGATGCTGACGTACTTGCGCTTACTGATGCGCTGGTTGACGCGGATGTGCTGGCAGATACAGATTCACTCGCTTTTGCAGATGAGCTAGTTGAAGCAGATTCACTTGCACTCACTGACGCGCTCGTGGAGGCCGATGTGCTTGCACTCACTGACACACTCGTTGAGGCTGACGTACTTGCAGATACAGATGCGCTCATTGACGCTGAGGTGCTTGCACTTACTGAAGCGCTCGTCGATGCGGACGTGCTTGCTGAAACGGACGCACTCGTCGACGCGGACGTACTTGCACTTACTGAGGCACTTGTTGACGCCGATGTACTTGCACTTACGGACGCACTCGTTGACGCTGAAGTGCTTGCGGAAACTGACGCACTTGTGGACGCGGACGTACTTGCACTTACGGATGCACTTGTGGACGCCGATGTACTTGCACTTACGGATGCACTCGTCGACGCGGACGTACTTGCGGATACTGAGGCACTTGTTGATGCCGATGTACTTGCGCTTACTGAGGCACTCGTCGAAGCTGATGTACTTGCGCTTACTGAGGCACTTGTTGACGCCGATGTACTTGCACTTACGGACGCACTCGTTGACGCTGAAGTGCTTGCGGAAACTGACGCACTTGTG
>NZ_ALKI01000018.1:0-371418 GCF_000286495.1 Streptococcus sp. AS14 | reverse complement strand
GGAGATTATTATGGGAAAAGATTTATTTAATCCTCACCTGCGTAAGTTTTCGATTCGAAAACTAAACGTCGGTGTTTGTTCTGTGCTCTTGTCAACCCTGCTTCTTTTGGGAGCAGCGGCACAAGTTAGTGCTGACGAAGCTAGTGATTCTGGTGTCCAAAACGAAGTTTCGCAAACAGGAATAGCCGAATCATCAGTGAATTCTGCTGAAACTGTTGCTTCTGAACATATACAAGCAAAAGAAAGTTCAGCACTTGCTTTTGCTACTGAGATTCCTCAATCAGATGATAATCCTAGTCCCAGAAGCTCAGAGTCTGAGAAAGTTGGAGAATCTACTGAATCTACAGCAACTAAACCAGTTGAGAATACTCAACCAATCACTGTTCACCCAGAAATATCTAACGCGGCTGTCGTGGCTGAAAAGTCAGAAGCAATAGCAGATGTATCTCAGCCTAATCGCTCTCGTCGTGTGAGACGGGATGCTACACCTACTGGACAACAGAACAGCGTAACAACAGGAGTTACGATAGGTACTGGACCAGCTGGGGCAGATGATGCTACCTCTACGCCACGAGTACCTAAACCAAGCTTGGAGGAATCTGTCAAGAAAGATAGTACCCAATTAGCCAAACAGATTACTTGGCTTGATTTTTCGGATACTGCAAGTTGGAAAGGATTGGATTCACGAGGCGGACTCCAAGTAGGAACTACCTTCAAAAAGGAAATTTCACCGGGCTATGAAGTAACCCTGACGGTCACTGAGCTTAAACCTTTTAACTCGACTGAAACTTATAGAAAACGGGTTGAAGGAACACCGACAGCAAATACTTATGACCCAAATGCTCAGAATGGATATTTAAAGTCTGCAGCGAAGTATGGCCAAACCCCTCCTTCGGTGACAGGAGCTATTCAGAATCAATGGACTTCCATCCGTGATCAAGGGTTCAATACGCAAGGACGAAAGACCCAGCTGGTTTACCCAGAGAACTCAACCAACTGGGGAGTAAAATTCCAAATTGAAGCTACCTATCTAGGCAAGCGCGTAGCCCCTACGGTGGTTATGGCTGATGGTGAAGACGCCAACCCAGGTGAATTTGCTATCTTCACTACTAACGGAGAAGGATGGGAATATCTCGGTGAATGGAAGAATAAGAGTACTGCCAAAGAAGCCTATACCGTTATTACCAAGCAAATGTTGGATGATGAAAATGTAAAGAGAAGAGGTCTCTTAATCTTAAGAGATACAAGCGTAGACTGGTATAAATACCTCAGTCCGGATACAGTGACAGGTGGCTTGGGGACTCAGGTCTTTGGGCCAAACCGCTCTAACGAACGGACGGTTCCTGTGGTGATGACGCGTGGGGCATCTGAAGTAGGTTTCTATGTAGCATCATCTGGGCAACAGGCTATGATGATGGGATTCTTAGTGGTGGATGGCAGTGATGCGCCAGCGACTTATGGCGAAGCCTTCCATACCATTTCAGGTCGTGATTCTCTGACTGGTAAGTTAATTAATCAGCCTTACTTAGGGACTACTCCAGCAGACATTGATGTTGATACAGCTAATAATTGGGTTCTGGATGATAAAAAGGAACACAAGGACGAGGGGGCAAGCCAATTACTAGCGGACGATCAATTAAGTGCTTCTAATGATTTGCTTGATTTAGACAAAGCAAAAAATGGAACTTACACAATTAAAATCAAAGCTAACCCAAATGGCAATGCTAAATCTTATGTCAAGGCATGGATAGACTTCAATAATGATGGAGTCTTTAATGAAAGCGAAGGTAGCAACCTACAAGAGATTACAGCTGCTGGTGACTATACCTTGACCTTCAATGCCAACCCAAATATTATTGGTGGCCAAGTGGACAAATTGGGTATGCGTTTCCGAATTGCGACTAATAAAGGTGATATTGAACAACCAACCGGTATTGCCTTTAGTGGTGAAGTAGAAGATATGCTCTTACACCGCATTTATCCTCCTAAGGGGGAGAAGCAGACTACGGACGGCTTTACAGGTGAGACTCAAACTGCTGTCCTTCACTTCACACCTAAAGGAACGGATCGCTCAGACGATAGTATCAATGCAGTTATGAGCACCCAAGCGCCTCAGGTTTTGGATAAGCAAGGCCAAGTTCTGACAGCCGTTGATGGCAACTATATTCGTCCAGAAGGGACCTATCGCTTGACCATCAAGGACAATGACGTGCAAGTTGCCTTCACACCAAATGCTGCCTTTTCTGGAACTGCTGACGGAATTAATATTCGTTGGACTGACAGCAATGGCACCTCGACTGGTTGGACTTCGACGGATGCTTCTGACCCTAATAAAAATGATCAGTTGAATAACATGGACGGCCGTTATGTGCCAACAGTCCGTAAGATTCCAAACTACGAATCAAGTGGTCTTCAGGGACTGGAACAAAATAAAACGCTAGTCTTTAATGATGATGATGCGAATACGACCCCTGTCATGCCAGAAGCTACTCGTCCGGCTAGCTTTGTGGATGCGAATGGACGACTGGTAACAGAAAATACGGTGCCTGCCATGGCCAATGGCCAGCAAGTGGGAACCTATGAATTGGATCCAAATACCGGCCAAGTGACCTTCAAGCCTATCAAGACTTTTTATGGCACGCCAGACCCAGTGGTAGTTCAAGTCAGTGATACCGACGGTAAAGCACACCGAGCACGTTATCAACCTAAGGTAACCCAAGTAACGCCAAGAAGTACCAATGCTGAATCAACTGGTCTTCAAGGTCAAGCACAAAGTGGTAAGCCAACTTTCACTGCAGGTGACCAACAAATCCCAATTGACATGAGCAAAGCCATGACTTTTGAAAATGGGACGGATACCTTGGAAATAGCCAATGAAGGAACTTATACTATCAATTCAGATGATACCATTACCTTCAAGCCGCTTAAGCAATTCACTGGCAAGGCGACACCAGTTACGGTTAAACGCGTAGATGCCAACGGCACAGAAGTGACTGCTATCTATACACCTAACGTGACCAAGGTCACACCAACCAGCACATCTGCTACTTCATCAGGTCCTCAAGGGGTGCCACAAACAGGAACGCCGGTCTTCAAGGAAGGCGACCCAGCGGTCCCAATTGACTATAACAAGCAAATGACCTTTGACAATGATCAACCTAAGAAGATTGTTGCGGGCGTGGGAGAATACACCATCAATTCAGATGGATCTATTACCTTTACTCCAGATAAGAAATATGTGGGTACCCCAGCCGCGGTGACGGTCAAACGAGTTGACGAAAATGGCACAGAAGTAAGAGCAACCTATACGCCAACTGTTACCAAGGTAACTCCGACTGGTACTGGTGATAAGACAGAAGGATTGCAAGGTCAGGTTCAAGAAGGTCATGTTATCTTCACCCCAGGTCATGCCTCTGTACCATTCCCAGCTGAAACAACTCCGCTCTTTGACAATGGTTTGACTGTAAAAGAGATTCCAACCGTTGGTAAATTTGAAGTGGATGCTAATGGTAAGGTTACTTTCACGCCAGACAAGCAGTTTAAGGGAACCACTCCTGAGCTGACATTGATTCGAGCAGATGTGAATGGCACTCCTGTTACAGTCAAATACCAAGCAGTGGTGAAAGAAGTGGTTCCTACAGGTATCAATGCGACTAGCACTGGTCTTCAAGGTCTACCACAATCAGGTACACCTACTTTCACTGCGGGTGACAAAGCTGTGCCGATTGATATAGCCCAACCAATGACCTTTGAAGATAATCAAACAACTAAGAAGGTAGACAAGGTCGGTACTTATGTCATTGAGTCAGATGGTTCGATTACTTTCACTCCAGAAAAGCAATATGTGGGCACACCAACACCAGTTACAGTTAAACGTGTAGATACGAATGGCACTGAAGTTACTGCTACTTACACGCCAACGGTAACACGGGTCACACCAACTAGCACCAATGCTGAGTCAACAGGCCTGCAAGGACAACCACAAAGCGGCAAGCCGATCTTTACCCCAGGTGACCAAGCAGTCCCAATCGATATGGCCAAGCCCATGACCTTTGAAAATGGGACTGACACATTGGTAGTAGCTAATCAAGGAACTTATACCATTAATTCAGATGGTTCCATCACCTTTAAGCCAGAGAAGAAATTTACTGGTAAGGCAACACCAGTCACGGTCAAATGTGTAGATGTGAATGGAACCGAAGTAACAGCTAAATACACTCCTACTGTTGAAGAAGTTATTCCAAACGCAACTGGCGATCAGACTGAAGGTCCACAAGGATTGGTTCAGAATGGTAAGATTACTTTTGAAGCCGGAAGACCAGAAGTTGGTTTTTCAGCAGATAATTCCCCAGTTTTTGACACTGGTACTAATGTGAAAGAAATTGAAAATGTTGGCAAGTTTGAAGTGGATATTGATGGTAATATTACCTTTACACCGGTTAAGACATTCGTAGGTAAAACGCCAGAAATTGAAGTCAGTCGTGCAGATGTCAACGGTACCCTTGCTAAGGCAAAATATCAAGCAACAGTAACGGCTGTAAAGCCAACTGGTGTTGGAAACAAGACAGAAGGCCTGCAAGGTCAAGTTCAAGAAGGTAAAGTGACCTTCACCCCAGGGCACGACTCTGTTCCGTTCCCAGAAGATTCGACTCCGCTGTTCGACAATGGTTCTGTAGTGAAAGAAGTACAGAATGTCGGTAAGTTTGAAGTAGATGCAAATGGTAAAGTGACCTTCACGCCAGACAAGCAGTTTAAGGGGGAGACACCAGAACTTGAATTGACTCGCACCGATGCCAATGGTACCCCTGTTACAGTCAAATACCAAGCAGTGGTGAAAGAAGTGATTCCAAGAGGAACCGACGTGACTAGCACAGGTCCTCAGGGCGTTCCGCAAACAGGTAGCCCAAGCTTCCAAGGTGGTGATCCACTTGTTCCGATTGATATGGATTCTCCAATGACATTTGAAGATGGTCAACCTAAGAAGACGGTTCAAGGAGTAGGGGAATATACCATCAACTCAGATGGTACTATCACCTTTACCCCAGACAAACAGTATGTGGGGACCCCAGCTTCAGTTACTGTTAAACGTGTAGATAAAAACGGAACAGAAGTGACTGCTACCTATACGCCAACGGTAACACGGGTAATGCCTACTAGCACCAATGCTGAATCAACCGGCCTTCAAGGTCAACCGCAAAGTGGTAAGCCAACTTTCAGCCCAGGTGACCAAGCAGTTCCAATTGATATGACCAAGCCAATGACCTTTGAAAATGGGACTGATACTTTGGTAGTGGCTAATCAAGGAACTTATACCATTAATTCAGATGGTTCCATTACCTTCACTCCAGATAAGCAATTCACTGGCAAGGCTACACCTGTTAGGGTTAAACGAGTCGATGTTAACGGCACAGAAATAACGGCTACTTATACCCCAGAAGTTACCAAAGTAACCCCAACTGGCACCAATGCTGAATCGACTGGCATTCAAGGTCAACCACAAAAGGGGACGCCTACTTTCACTCCTGGCGACTCTGCTGTTCCGATTGACATGGATAGTCCAATAACCTTCGAAGACGGTCAGTCTAATAAGACCGTTCCAGGAGTAGGGGTATACACAATTAACTCAGATGGTTCTGTCACCTTTACTCCAGAGAAACAGTATATTGGTACACCAACACCAGTGACTGTGAAACGTGTTGATAAGAATGGTACTGAAGTTACTGCTACTTATACACCGACCGTTACCAAGGTAACTCCAATCAGCACCAATGCGACTAGCACAGGTCCTCAAGGTGTCCCTCAAACTGGCATTCCAACCTTTGCGGGTGGTGATCCACTAGTTCCAATTGATGAAACAGTTGAGCCAACTTTCGGAGATGGAAGTAAGGAGAAGACTATTCCAGGTCAAGGAACATACACGATTGCTCCAGATGGCGCAGTGACTTTCACGCCAGACAAGCAATTTGTAGGTAAACCGAATCCAATCTCTGTAAAACGCGTCGATAAGAATGGCACGCCAGTAACCGCAACATACAGTCCAGAGTTCACTAAAGTAATTCCAACTGGTACTGGTGATAAGACAGAAGGCTTGCAAGGTCAGGTTCAAGAAGGTCATGTTATCTTCACTCCAGGCCATGATTCCGTTCCATTCCCAGCAGGCTCAACTCCACTGTTTGATAATGGTTTAGCAGTTAAAGAAGTGCTAAATGTCGGTAAGTTCGAAGTGGATGCAGATGGTAAGGTTACTTTCACTCCAGATAAACAATTCAAGGGTGAAACGCCGGAACTTGAATTAACTCGGACTGATGCTAATGGTACTCCTATCAACGTCAAGTACCAAGCATTGGTGAAGGAAGTGATTCCTACAGGTACCAATGCGACCAGCACTGGTCCTCAGGGTCTTCCGCAAACTGGCACTCCAACTTTTGCGGGTGGTGACCCACTGGTTCCGATTGATGAAACAGTGGAGCCAACCTTCGAAGATGGCAGCAAGAAGAAAACCATTCCAGGTCAAGGAACGTACACCATTACTCCAGATGGCGCAGTGGCCTTCACTCCGGAGAAGAAATTTGTAGGAAAACCAGATCCAGTGACTGTGAAACGTGTTGATAAGAATGGCACCCCTGTGACTGCTTCTTACAGTCCAGAGTTCACTAAGGTTACGCCAACCAGCACCAATGCAACAAGCACCGGTCCTCAAGGTGTCCCTCAAACTGGCACACCGACCTTCGCAGGCGGCGATCCACTGGTTCCAATTGATGGCTCAGTAGAGCCAACCTTCGAAGATGGAAGTAAGGAGAAGAAGATTCCAGGCCAGGGCACTTACACCATCACTCCAGATGGCGCAGTGACTTTCACTCCAGACAAGCAGTTTGTAGGTAAGCCGGATTCAGTAATTGTGAAACGTGTTGACAAGAACGGCATACCAGTGACAGCGACCTACAGTCCAGAGTTTACGAAAGTGATTCCTACAGGAACTGGTGAGAAGACAGAAGGCCTGCAGGGTCAGGTTCAAGAAGGAAAAGTCACCTTCACCCCAGGCCATGACTCTGTTCCATTCCCGGCTGGTTCGACTCCGTTATTTGACAATGGTTCTTCTGTCAAAGAAGTACCGAATGTCGGTAAGTTCGAAGTGGATGCAAATGGCAAGGTAACCTTTACCCCAGATAAACAGTTCAAGGGTGAAACACCAGAACTCGAATTGACTCGTACGGATGCCAATGGCACCGCTGTTACCGTCAAGTACCAAGCGGTAGTGAAAGAAGTGATTCCTACAGGTGCCAATGCGACGAGCACAGGTCCTCAGGGTGTTCCACAAACAGGTACTCCAACTTTCCAAGGTGGTGATCCACTGGTTCCAATTGATGACTCAGTAGAGCCTACCTTCGCAGATGGAAGTAAAGAAAAGACCATTCCAGGTCAGGGAACTTACACCATTGCTCCAGATGGGGCAGTGAGCTTCACTCCAGACAAGCAGTTTGTAGGCAAGCCAGATCCAATAACAGTGAAGCGAGTGGATAAGAACGGTACACCAGTGATAGCGACATACAGTCCAGAGTATACTAAGGTAACTCCGACTGGTAAAGATACCACATCTATAAATATCAAGGGGCATGTTCAGACTGGCAAACCTGTCTTCGAAGCAGGTGATCCACTGGTTTCAATTGATGAGACGATTGCACCAAGCTTCGAAGATGGCAGTAAGGAAAAGACCATTCCAGGTCAGGGAACGTATACTATCGCACCAGATGGGACAGTCACTTTCACTCCAGAAGCTGGTTTCCTTGGTCAGGGTACTGGTGTGACCCTTGTCCGTCGTGATAAGAATGGCACCTCAGTGACAGCTCGCTATATTCCGACCGTAGTTGAACCATCAACTAGCAAGGACAGTGTATCCAGTGGCCGCAAGGGCCAAGCTCAAACGGGCACGCCAACTTTTGAAGGGGCGATTGACCAGGCAGTAGCACCGACCTTTGCGGACGGCAGCACAGAAATGGTTGTCCCAGGTGAGGGAACTTACAGGTTCAATATGCTGGGAGCAGTGACCTTTGTACCGGAAGCAGACTTTGTCGGAACTGCTCGCGGAGTTGTCGTGAAGCGTTCAGATATTTATGGCAATGCTGTGACGGCTACTTACATCCCAACTGTCTTGGGGACTACTGCCACAGAAGATACCAGCAGCACCGGTCTCAAAGGCCAGCCGCAGACTGGTAAACCAATCTTTGAAGGAGACGTGGATCCAACAGTTCCGCCAACCTTTGAGAATGGCAGCACCGAAAAGGTCGTTCCAGGCCAAGGTACTTACACGATTGCTCCAGATGGTACTGTGACCTTTGTACCGGAAACTGGCTTTGTCGGTCAAGCTGATGGTGTGACAGTGATTCGCAAAGACCGTAATGGTCAGACTATTTCAGCGGTTTACGTTCCGACTGTGACAGAAAATCCTGTTCAGCCGGAGCGGACGATTACGCCTGCCCCTCCATCTCTTTCTAAGAGCGAGGGTGCAAAATCCCTTCCTAAGACAGGTACAGAAGAAACTTCATACTTGGCAGCAAGTTTACTTGCGGGAGTATCAGGTTTGGGACTGTTTGGCTTAGACAAGAGAAAGAAAAAGTCTGAAGACTAACATAGGCTTGAAGAAATTCCGTTAATAAATTAGAAGAATTTCGGAAAAGCTCAAAAACAGGTAGAACTTATGTTCTACCTGTTTTGTTATCAAAAAATTGTTGGAATTAATAGAAAGAATAGAAAGCTTCAGCTGTCTAATAACTGTCCTGTTCCTAAGTCTGTTTCATAGTTATAGAGTGTGACTTTACATCTTCATACTCTTAATCTTTTCTTCATCTGGTGTGACGCGCAAGGTTTTCTGGCCCGTATAGGTGACAAATCCTGGCTTTCCACCGGTTGGTTTGTTGAGCTTTCTAGTCTCAATCATATCTACTTGGACCAGATTGGAGAGTCTGGCTTTGGAAAAATAGGCTGCTAACTCGGCAGCGTCTGTCTTGACTTCATCGCTAGGTTGGAGGTTGCCAGTAATCACCACATGACTACCTGGAATATCCTTGGCGTGAAACCAAAGCTCGTCCTTCTTGGCCATCTTAAACGTCAGCTCGTCATTTTGTAGATTATTGCGTCCAACTAGGATAATAGTTTGGCCATCTGTTGCCAAATATTTCTCCGGTTTCTGTCTTTTCTGGATTTTCTCTCTTTGGCGTCGGCGGATAAAGCCAGTCTGGATTAGTTCCTCCCGAATTTCTGCAATTTCAGTCAGGCTGGCCTGAGCAAGGGCAGTTTCCACGCTCTCTAGGTAGAGAATCGTAGCCCGAGTCTCCTCAATCAAGCTGGTCAGATGTTTGACGGCTTCCTTGAGCTTCTGGTAACGTTTGAAATAGCGCTGGGCATTTTGGTTGGGGGTTAGGGCCTTGTCAAGCGAGATAATAATCTTCTCACCTGTATAGTAATTATCCAACTCAACCTGGTCCTGATCGTTAGGTACCTGATGGAGAAAGGTAGTTAAGAGCTCCCCTTTTTGACGGAATTCCTCTGCATTCTCCGTTGCTAGAAGTTCTTCCTCTTGCTTGACCAGCTTTTTTCGGTTCTTTTCCAACTCATTTTCTACTCGACGAATCAGTTCGCTAGCCTGCTGGTTGACTCGATCTCGCTCAGCCTTGTCCTTATAGAAAGTGTCCAAAAGCTCGGATAGCGTGGACATTTGGGTCTTGCTGTCGGAAAATAGCAGAGCAGAGAAGGATTTTTCGGTCAGGCTTGGCTGAGTTGGACTGGCAAAAAATGCACGGAAAGTTTTGAGCTTGTCAGCTGTCAGACGGCCACTGAGCTCAGTAGCCGTATCTCGGCCCAATCCCTGAAAAATCTGCTGCAGGCGTTTGGGCTCTAAGTCTTCAGTATGTAAGATTTCAAAGAGCTTTTCATCACCCACAGCGAAAGGATTGAGACTGCCTGTCTGAGGCGGTGCGACATAGGTTGAGCCAGGCAGGATCGTTCGATAGCTATTCTGAGAAAATCCTACATGTTTGATGGCTTCAATAATCTTACCGCTAGCCTTATCCAAGAGAATGATATTGCTGTGCTTGCCCATAATTTCGATGACCAGAGTCACAGCCACGCTGTCACCGATTTCATTCTTATTCGAAACACTGATTTCCAAAATCCGGTCATTCTCTACCTGCTGGATTGCTTCAATAACAGCGCCCTGCAGGTATTTGCGCATCACCATGATAAAGGTGTTGGGAACAGCTGGATTTTCAAACGTGGTCTCTGTCAGCTGGACGCGCCCAAAGACAGAGTGGGCTGATAGGAGTAGCTTATGGCTTTTACGATTACTACGAATTTGTAAAACCAGCTCCTGTTCAAAGGGCTGATTAATCTTCTGGATGCGGCCGCCCACTAATTCGTGGCGGAGCTCCTCAGTCATGTGGTGTAAAAAAAATCCGTCGAAAGACATGTTTTTCTCCTTGAAAGTTGCTAAAGAAAATTATAACAAAAAACCAAGCTAAAAGCTTCTAAATTTTTTGACAAAAAATTTTTAAAAAATTAAATGATTTTTATATAAAAATTGTTAATATAGTAGTGAGAAGGAATTTAAATATAGATGGAGCTAGAATGTTTGAAGATTATATTTTAATTCAAAAGATAAAAAATGGAGACCAAAATGCGTGGGAAAGGGTGATTGAGAAGTATTATCACTCTATCTATTTTTACTGTGTACGCAGATGTTATGGTAATGTCCAGTTAGCAGCAGATTTGACGCAAGATATTTTTCTTAAAGTGATAGAAAATATCAAAAACTATCGTTTTACAGGGAAATTTCATAATTATCTATTCACAATTGCTGTTCATCATTGTAATAACCATTATAAAAAGAAAGAAATAGAAAAAGTTGAATTCAACGAAAGTGTTTTATCTTCTCACGAAAGCGATGGTATGACAAATTTAGTAGTTAACGAAGAAAATAAGGTAATTCAGCACGCCTTAAATCAGTTGTCAAATTCTCAAAGAGAGGCTATTATTTTGAGATATTACCATGATTTAAAGGTTAAGGATATTGCAAAGATTACAGGTGTAGGTGTTCCAACTGCTCAGTCCCGAATTCATCAAGGGCTTGTAAAACTGTCAAAGTTCTTAGATAAAGAGGCATTTGCTTATGACGAAAAAAGTTATTGAACGTTTAAAAAATTATCAATTAGAAGTTGATGAATCTAGAAAAAAAGAGGTTCTTTTACTCGGTGTTGCTCATCTGAAAAGTCAGAAAAAGATGATTTCTTATCTGGAATTGGCTCTTTTTACTATTCGGTTTATTAGTTTAAAAACTTGGTTGATTCAGTTCGCAGTATTGGGAATCAGCTTATTAGTTATATTAAACAATCCGCTCGGTCTCGTTTATACTCTAATAAAAAATTTAACAGGATTGCTAATAATCTCTCTACTTTTCTTTATGGAGGAATTATTTAAAAGTTTTACATCTGGAATGTGGGAATTAGAGCAAACTTTCAAGTACGATTTACGCCAGCATGTATTAGTGAAACTCTTTATTTTTGGCTTTATTGATTTTCTGATTGTTCTGAGCTTTTCTATATTAACAAACTTACTCTTTGGATTTTCTTTTTTTAGTATGTTACTGTATTTGTTAGTCCCCTATAATATTGTTTGTATTGTTTTGTTTTATTCTCTCTCTCGTTGGAGAAATTCTGGCAATCATCGTAGTGCATGGTTCGTTTTGGGTATGGCTCTTTTAATTCTATTTGTAGCTTTGAATCTATTCAATCCTTATCGTATGGCTGTTATTTATTGGTTCCTAACTTATTTAATATCTCTTTTGATTCTCGTACTTTTGTTCTTTAAACAATTAAAAAAATTGACAGCAGGAGGAATGTGGAATGGAACTCAGTCTTAAAAACATAAAAAAAGAATATGGAAACAAGTTGGTATTAGATTATGTTTCCATTTCATTAAAACCAGGACTTTACGGACTTTTAGGTTCGAATGGATCAGGAAAGACGACGCTTTTTCGGATTATTTGTGGTCTCATGAAGCCTACTCAGGGAGCTGTTTTCTTTAACGGAAAAAATATAGTTAATCAAGCAGAAAATTTTAGAGATATTTTAGGTTTTTTACCTCAGGATTTTCGATATTATCGAGACTTTACTGCTAGAAATTTTCTACTCTATATTGCCTCTTTAAAAGGGTTGAGTCGAAAAAATGCTTCTACAACAAGCGATGAATTATTAGAGTTGGTTGGCTTATCTGCTATCAAAAATAAAAAAATTAGAAAACTTTCTGGTGGAATGAAGCAGAGATTAGGAATTGCACAAGCTCTCTTAAACGATCCTCAAGTCCTTGTGTTAGATGAGCCAACAGTTGGACTAGATCCTAAAGAACGGGTTAAATTCCGAAAGTTATTAAGTAGTTTATCAAAGGAAAAAATCATTCTTTTATCGACCCATATTGTATCAGATGTCGAAAGTATCGCTGACGAAATTTTGATTTTAAAAAATGGGCGTTTACGAGATAGAGGAACGGTTAATCAATTAGTTTCTGAAATATCTGACAAGGTTTGGGAATGTGAAGTAACAGAATGTGAGGCTAATAAATTAGAAGAGACTTTTCTTGTGAGCAATCGCCGCCAGGATGGTCAACATATCGTGATGAGAATTGTTTCTGAACAAGCTCCAATCTTGAAGGCTTCCTTGGTTAGCCCAACTTTAGAAGATTTGTATCTCTATTATTTTAGAGAGGAGATGCAGGATGAAGACACTTACTAGATTTGAATTTCAAAAAATTTTAAAGAACAAAACGATTTTGGGAAGTTTAGTTGCAAGTTTATTTCTACTTGCTGGTATTTTTTTCATAGGCTATCATTATTCTCAGTATCAATTTGCAGCGAGAGATAATGTTGCGCATGGCTATTCCAAAGATATTGAACAGAGTTATAGAGGGGAGTTTACAGATGATAAAATTCGAGGGATTATAGCAGACGATCTCAAAAAATTTCAAGAGAGAGAACTTTCTGATGATGGAAGTTGGAAAGAAAAAGGAGAACCTTGGCTTTTTCACCCATTTTATCTCTTTACAGAACAGATAAGCAACGTATTCGTCAAAGATGCTCGTCATCTTTATGAAAAACAGATGGAGCGTGTGAAAAAAGGAAAAATGCTGACGATTGAAGACATAGAAGTACGCAGCATTAAAGACCTTGGTTTTAAAGAGTTTGGTAAACCTCTAAAAATTGGTAATTATGCTCCTTGGCTTGATTTATATAAAGTTCAGGGAAATGTTTCCATTTTAGTTTCTGTTCTAGTCATTTTAGTTTGTTCTCTGATTTTTTCAGACGATAAGGCAAAAAATATGAATCAAGTATTGCTGACAACTAAATATGGACGCAATAGACTAATAAAAGCCAAGATTGGAGTGGCTTTTCTCTTGACTATTGTACTATTTATAGTTTTCCAAATGGTCACTTATTTTGTATTTTCTAGTATGTATGATACTAGTGGATGGAGTTCTAGTATTCAGACTAACTTAGATTTGGGGTTATTCAGTTTTCCATTGGAGTGGAATCATCTACAAGTTTACTTTTGGTTTTTGTGCTTACAATTTACAGGGCTTCTTTTTACAGCGGGAGTTACATTATTGATGTCCTCTCTGCTGAACTCTCCTTTGTCTGTCTTGTCATTTTCTATTAGTCTTTATTTGTTGCCTTATTTTTTAGCTCAGATTTTTCGAGAAGGACTTGCTCAAAAACTACTTTATCTTTTTCCAATCAATCAGCAGTCAGTGGGAAAACTATTAGGACTGTTTGCTTCGAATAAGGAATATTTTTTTCAAGATTTTATCATAAATAGTCTCTTCGTTTTTAGTTTTCTAATCGGTTTGGCTTTTGCATTGGAGATAATATCTTATTTCCATGCTAAAAATTGGAAATTTGCTTGAGTAGTCAAATCCGAACATTTTATAAAAATTTTCAAAAAGGTCTTGACATCTTTTCAGGAAAAACTTAAAATATAGGAAATTAGAAAAGTAGTAGATGCATTTGTTTTTAGCGAGCTTGTGGTTGGTGGAAATGAGCAACAAATCTTTACGAAATTGGGCTAATGGATAAAATGAATTTGAAACAATAAGAATTCGGTGGGCACACCTTACAGTGCAGCTTGTTTGATGACAAGATAGAGACATGGGGAATATTTGCTATTTTCCATAATTGAGGTGGCACCGCGATTTACGCCCTCACACAGAGTACCTGTGTGAGGTTTTTTGTTGCTTATTATAAAAAAACAAGGAGAATTGCCTATGTTTAAACGATGGCGTCCCTAGGGATTAAACAGAAAAAATATAAAACATAGAAATGGAGAAAGAACATGAAAAACAAACGATTAGTAACTATCTTAGGCCTTTTGGCCGTTTTGGCAATCGGTGGAATTGTCTATTCCGGCTTGAACAGCAAAGGCAATACTACTAAGACTAGTAGTGACAGTCAGACAGTCAAGGTTGGCGTGCTGCAGTATGTCAGCCATCCTTCGCTGGATTTGATTTACAAAGGGATCCAGGATGGTCTGGCTGAGGAAGGCTATAAGGGCGACAAGATTAAGATTGACTTTATGAATGCTGAGGGCGATCAGAGTAAGGTCTCTACTATGAGTAAGCAGCTGGTTTCCAATGACAACGATGTGCTGATTGGGATTGCGACTCCATCTGCTCAAGGACTGGCTGCAGCTACTAAGGACAAGCCTATCGTCATGGGAGCTATCACAGATCCGGTCGGAGCAAACCTAGTGAAAAATCTGGACAAGCCAGGTGGCAATATCACTGGTGTCTCTGACCGCAATCCAGCTAAGCAACAGCTAGAGCTGATTAAAAAATTGACTCCAGATGTCAAAACTATCGGTGCGCTCTACTCTAGCAGTGAAGATAACTCCAAAGCTCAGGTAGAAGAGTTCAAAAAATTGGCTGAAGAGGCAGGCTACAAGGTAGAGGAATACTCTGTTCCTTCGACCAATGAAATTGCTTCAACCATGAATGTCATGACTGGCAAGGTTGATGCTATCTGGATTCCAATTGACAATACCATTGCGTCAGCTTTTGCGACAGTTGTGTCCAGCAATAAAGAAGCTAAGAAACCAATTTATCCGAGTGCGACAGCCATGGTAGAAGAAGGAAGTCTTGCCTCTGTCGTTGTAGACCAGTATGACCTAGGTGTTGCGACTGGTAAAATGGCAGCTAAAATCCTTAAAGGTGCTAAACCTGCTGATACTGCAGTAGATATTTTCGATACAGGTAAATCTGTTATTAATACCAAAAATGCCAAAGAACTTGGCATTACTGTTCCAGAAGATGTTCTGAAAGAAGCAGGACAAGTGATTAAATAGAAAGAAAGGGAGTCTGTTGTTTGACAGACTTCTTTTTCTCGATAGTCTCTTCTTGTAAAACCTTTCTCGCAGTTGTATAATAGAATTAGCTCAAGTGAATGAGAAGAGCAAATGAAGTGCAGTTTGCTCCAGTAGATTTTACGAAGAGATAGAAGCGGAAAGGGAGTTAGTCAAGAAAGAATGGAAGAAGATATTCAAAAAAACCGCTATATGGGATCGGTCAAGGTTGGTCCCAAGGGGCAGATTGTCATTCCCAAAGAAGTGAGAGATATGTTTGAAATTCAACCTGGGGATGCTCTGGTCCTCTTTGCAGATGCCCAGCAAGGCATTGCCATCCAGCGTTACGAACTCTATGAAGATCTATTTAATCAGACCTTCAATGGAGACAAAAGTTCAAAAAGTGATTTATAAAATCGGAATCTGCTTAAGCAGATTTTTTCTTTTGCTTTTATTTGCTACTACTAATGAATGGGTGTATAATAAGTATAAGAAGTTATACAACTTATACCAAACTCTTTCGAGATTGAGTTAGAATAGCTCAGTTTTTAGCTAAATGAGTAAGTTGTGATTAACTTTAGATGTTAAACTCATATCTTTAAATTACATTTCGTTTTTTAGTTCCTCATATCTGATGAAAGGAGATGTCCTTATGTATGCAGTTGAGATGCAAGATTTGACCAAGGAATACGGATCAAAGACGGTTGTTGATGGTTTGAATCTAAAAATTGAAGAGGGTGAATTCTTTGCCATGCTGGGTTCTAATGGTGCGGGGAAGACAACAACGATTAAGATGCTGTCCTGTCTAGTTGAGCCGACAGCAGGAGATGCCCTAATGCTAGGTCATAGCATTCGCAAGGAGGAAGATGCTATCAAGGAAATGATTAATGTTTCACCTCAGGAAACAGCTGTTGCTCCCAAGCTGACAGTCAGGGAAAATCTGGAGATGATTGCTCGTTTATATGGATTTTCTAAGGAAGAAGCGGCGCAAAAGACAGAGTATCTGATGGAGACATTTGACCTGACGGATAGACAGGATGAACGAGCCAAGTCCCTGTCAGGTGGCTGGCAGCGCAAGCTCAGTATTGCAATGGCTCTAATCAGTCAGCCCAAGATTTTGTTTCTGGACGAACCGACCTTGGGGCTGGATGTACGGGCTAGAAGGGAGTTATGGAAGAATATTGAGCAACTAAAGGGAAAAGTTACAGTGATTCTGACCACCCATTATCTAGAAGAAGCCGAGGCTTTGGCCGACCGACTTTGCATTATGGATAAGGGAGTGGTGCAGATCTTGGGAACAGCCGAGGAAATTATCCAAGCTTCTGGTAAGAAGGATTTTGAAGAGGCCTTTTTGTCCTATACGGAAGGAGGAGAATGAGCATGAGAGCCTTCATTTTTGCAAAGCGCAATTTCAAAGAAATCATGCGTGATTATGTCAGCAGTCTGATGGGAATTGGTTTTCCTGTCTTTCTGATTATCGCCCTGTCCCTTATGAAACAGAGCCTCAAAGGGATGCCAGCTATATTTTCCATTGAAAATTTTGCCCCAAGTATGATGGTGTTTGGTGCTTCCTGGCTAACTATTTTTGTTGGTAGTTTAATGGCCACGGACCGCAATAGCTCTTTTCTTATGCGGCTGCTATCTACACCGCTTAGAAGTGTGGATTATATCTTAGGGTATTCAATTCCAGTTCTGCCTCTAGCTCTTTTACAGGGCATAGCTAGTTTTGCAACTGCAATGATTTTTGGCTTATCCTTAAATCTGGGAACTTTTTACGCCCTCTTGGTTTTGATTCCAGTAGCTCTGCTCTTTATTTCATTGGGCTTGCTTTTAGGCTCAGCTTTCTCTAGCAGTAATGCAGTCAGTGGTTTTGGAACTATTCTTATCAATGCCACGGTTTTTCTCAGTGGAGCAGTGCTTCCGATTGAGATGATAGGAGGTGGTTTTGAAGCATTTTGCAATTCCTTGCCATTTGCCCATGCAGCAAAGGCTGTTCAGTTGGCATTGGCTCAAGATTTAAATTCACTTTTGCCACATCTGTTCTGGGTTTTGCTCTATGCTTTCCTATTCTTTATCCCTTCTGTCTGGATTTTCAAAAAGAGGATGAAAGGGTAGAGGTTTAGTTCAATCTAGAATTCAGCTGGATTAGCTTGCGAAATGTTTAGAAATCTGTTAGAATGAAATATAACTGAATAGCAATCCGCAAGACCAGTAACCTAGGGGAAGTTTAACAGGGAGGGGAGCCAGCGACTGAAAGCTCTCTAGATGAAAGCTAGGCGAATTCACTTGCTCTAGGATTGATAAGTAAGGTCTGGCTTGCCAGATAAAAAACGGATGGTACCGCGTGTCAACGCTCCGCTTATGGAGATTGGCGCGCTTTTTATTTTGGAGGGAAAATGACGAAAACGATTGAAGAACAACTAAAAAGCCTGCGTGAAGAGACTCTAGCTTCTCTCAAGCAACTCAAGGCGGAGAATCAAAAGGAACTGCAGGATTTGCGTGTAGCTGTCTTGGGTAAGAAAGGTTCGCTGACTGAAGTCCTGAAAGGGATGAAGGATATCTCAGCTGAAATGCGACCGATTATCGGGAAGCACGTCAATGAAGCGCGTGATATTCTGACAGCAGCCTTTGAAAAGACTGCTCAAGAGATGGAAGAGCAATTAGTAGCTCTGAAACTGGCTGAGGAATCCTTGGATGTGACTCTACCAGGCCGTCGAATTCCAGTAGGGAACCGTCATATTCTTAGCCAGACTAGTGAAGAAATTGAAGATATTTTCATCGGGATGGGCTATCAGGTCGTGGACGGCTTTGAAGTGGAAAAGGACTATTACAACTTTGAGCGGATGAATCTGCCTAAGGACCACCCTGCACGGGATATGCAGGACACTTTCTACATTACAGAGGAGATCCTGCTCAGAACCCACACCAGTCCGGTGCAGGCGCGAGCTATGGACGCTCATGACTTTTCTAAAGGGCCACTCAAGATGATCTCACCAGGACGTGTCTTCCGTCGGGATACTGATGATGCGACTCACTCCCACCAGTTCCATCAAATTGAAGGCTTGGTCGTTGGAGAAAATATTTCCATGGCCAACCTGCAAGGCACGCTGCAGCTGATTGTCCAGAAGATGTTCGGCGAGGACCGCAGTATCCGTCTGCGTCCGTCTTACTTCCCATTCACAGAGCCGTCTGTTGAAGTGGATGTTTCCTGCTTTAAGTGTGGCGGTGCAGGCTGCAATGTCTGCAAGAAGACCGGCTGGATTGAGATTATGGGAGCGGGTATGGTGCATCCGCGCGTGCTGGAAATGAGCGGCATTGATTCGGAGAAATATTCTGGATTTGCCTTTGGTCTCGGTCAAGAACGGGTAGCTATGCTTCGCTACGGTATCAACGATATTCGTGGCTTCTACCAAGGAGATATTCGTTTCTCTCAGCAGTTTAAGTAGAAACCTGTATTCATAGATGCAGCTTTTCTGAGAAAGGAGTGCAGTATGCTAGTCAGAGTCAAAAAAGAAGAAGCGAGCCTCCTGCGGGAGTTGGAGGTCGCGACCTATCAAGAAACCTTTGGTCCTTTTATCAAGGAAGCTGATATGGCTCATTATTTTGACAATGAGCTGTCGCTTGCAACTATCGAAAAGGAACTGGCAGATCCTGAGTCAGAGACCTATTTTGTTGTCAAAGACGGTGAAATTGCTGGTTTTCTCAAGTTTAACTGGGGACAGGCTCAAACGGAGCAAGAACTGCCACAGGCCTTTGAGGTTCAGCGAATTTACGTTTTGAAAGCATATCATGGTCAGGGATTGGGCAAGGAAATGTTTGAATTTGCCTTAGAAGAAGCCGAGAAACGAGGCTTTGACTGGGTCTGGCTCGGCGTCTGGGAAAAGAATTTTAGAGCTCAAGATTTTTACTTCAAATACGGCTTTGAAAAATTCAGCCAGCACGACTATATCACTGGTGAGACAGTAGACACAGACTGGCTGCTGCGCAAGAAATTAAAATAAACAAGAAAATTTAAAGAGAGGAAATGATACGACCTAAAAGCTCGAAATTTAGATGATTTGTTTCTGAAATCAGACTTTCAGACAAATCCCTAAAATTTGGTCGGTCAAGTTCCTCAGCGATAGAATAGAGAAAGGAATTGAACCCGGGCTAAAAACTCGAAAAAAAGATAGACTTGCGATCATTCGTCGAATGCTTAGCAAATCTCCTATTTTTCAGTCGTTTTTGACGCCCTTGGTATCTTAAATATGCTAGTAAGTTATAAGTGGTTAAAAGAGTTAGTAGACATTGATGTGGCGAGCGCTGAGCTGGCTGAGAAAATGTCAACGACAGGAATTGAAGTGGAAGGTGTGACATCACCAGCTGCTGGCTTGTCGAAAATTGTTGTTGGTGAGGTGGTATCGTGTGAGGATGTTCCAGATACCCACCTGCATGTCTGTCAAGTCAATGTCGGAGAAGAGGAGAACCGTCAGATTGTCTGTGGTGCTCCAAATGTTCGCGCAGGCATCAAGGTTATGGTGGCTTTGCCAGGTGCTCGCATTGCCGACAATTATAAGATTAAAAAAGGAAAAATCCGTGGCTTGGAGTCACTGGGCATGATCTGCTCTCTCGGTGAGCTGGGCATTTCTGATTCTGTCGTGCCAAAGGAATTTGCGGATGGCATTCAAATCCTACCTGAGGAAGCAGTGCCAGGTGAGGAAGTCTTCTCTTATCTGGACCTGGACGATGAGATTATCGAGCTTTCTATCACACCAAACCGGGCTGATGCTCTGTCTATGAGTGGGGTGGCTCATGAAGTGGCTGCGATTTATGATAAGTCAGTACATTTCAAAGATTTTCTGCTGGTGGAAAATGAAAAGCAAGCAGCTGACAGCCTTTCAGTTGCCCTTGAGACAGAGAAAGCCTCTTACTACGCAGCTCGTATTTTGGAAAATGTCACTATTGCCCCAAGTCCTCAGTGGCTGCAAAATCTCCTCATGAACGAAGGAATCCGTCCGATTAACAATGTAGTGGATGTGACCAACTATATTCTGCTCTACTTTGGTCAGCCCATGCATGCCTTTGATCTGGATACGTTTGAGGGTGACCAGATTGTCGTGCGGGAAGCGCGTGCTGGTGAAAAACTGGTAACGCTGGACGGCGAAGAGCGCGAGCTGGAAGCCAGCGATTTAGTCATCACTGTGGCGGATAAGCCAGTTGCACTGGCTGGTGTTATGGGTGGTCAAGCAACAGAAATCTCTGGCCAGTCCACTCGTGTTGTTCTGGAGGCAGCTGTTTTTGGTGGAAAATCAATTCGCAAGACCAGCGGTCGCCTTAACCTGCGCTCGGAATCATCTTCCCGCTTTGAAAAAGGCATCAATGTAGCAACTGTTAATGAAGCTTTGGATGCGGCAGCAAGCATGATTGCGGACTTGGCAGGAGCGACTGTTCAGGCTGGGATTGTATCCGCTGGCAGCTTGGATACTAGCGATGTAGAAGTGGTGTCCAGTCTTGCGGATGTCAACCGAGTTTTGGGAACAGACTTGCTTTATACAGATATTGTGGATGTCTTCCGCAGACTTGGCTTTGGCTTGTCAGGAAATGCTGAACAGTTCACTGTCAGCGTGCCTCGCCGGCGCTGGGATATTTCAATTGAAGCAGATCTTTATGAAGAAATTGCTCGTATTTACGGCTATGACAAATTGCCAGCTAGCCTGCCAAAAGATGACGGAACTGCTGGTGAATTGACTGCAACGCAACAACTGCGCCGTCGAGTACGGACCTTAGCAGAGGGAGCTGGACTGACAGAAATCATCACCTACGCTTTGACGACGCCAGAAAAGGCGGTTGAGTTCACTCTCAATCCTAGCAACTTGACTGAGCTCATGTGGCCGATGACAGTGGAGCGCTCTGTTCTTCGTCAGAACATGGTTTCCGGCATTTTGGACTCCCTAGCCTACAATGTAGCTCGTAAGAATAAGAATCTAGCTCTCTATGAGATTGGAAAAATCTTTGAGCAGACTGGCAATCCTAAGGAAGAACTGCCAAATGAAATCAATAGCTTTGCCTTTGCTTTGACAGGTCTGGTTAATGAAAAAGACTTCCAGACCAAGCCAGTAGCAGTTGATTTCTTCTATGCTAAGGGTGTTGTGGAAGCACTCTTTGCTAAGTTGGGCTTAACAGCTGAATACGCGGCTAGCAACCAGATTAAGAGTTTGCATCCTGGTCGGACTGCTTTAATCTCTATCAATGGCCAGCCTGTCGGGTTTGTCGGCCAAGTCCATCCTGCGACAGCCAAGGCTTACGATATTCCTGAAACTTATGTGGCTGAGCTCAATCTGTCTGCTATCGAAGAGCAGCTTCAGCCAGCACAGCCATTTACAGAAATCACTAAATTCCCAGCTGTCAGCCGTGATGTGGCCCTCTTGCTCAAGGCTGAAATCACGCACCAAGAGGTCCTTGATGCAATCCTAGCAGCTGGTATCAAGCGCTTGACCGATATTAAGCTCTTTGATATCTTCTCTGGTGACAAGCTGGGTGTCGGCCTCAAATCTATGGCTTACAGCCTGACTTTCCAAAATCCAGAAGCCAGCCTGACCGATGAAGAAGTGGCTAAATATATGGAAAAAATAGAAAAATCCCTGACCGAAAAACTCGGCGCAGAAGTACGTTAGAAGTGAATAAAAGAAGCAGTCTTTGCAGGCTGCTTTTTTAATGAAATGATACTTTATAAAATACTTAAATTATGGTATTCTTGTTCTATTAAATGATATGATGCAAAGGAGTATTTTGTGGAATATAAGAGGAGTTATGCTGGTGAGGTTGTTGGCATTATTGCTATTATTATCGGTGCGTTCATCGCAGTCGCTACAATTCAATCCCCTCCAAGAACTGGTGATAGCTATAATGATCGTTTAGAGCAGTTGAATTCTGAAATGAAAGAGGAAAGATTGAATGAAAGCCCAATGACGATCGAAAAGGCTAAATTGATGTTTGGTTCTGATTTTGCACCAGAGAATGAAACGCCAGAAGAGGAGCGAGAAAGACTGCAATCTCTTGTAGATAGCTATAATAAACAACTAGAGTCTGAACAAGCTTCTATTCGCAGAGAGAAGGAATCTGAGCAAGAGATTATCAATCAAAATAATCAATATATAGCTCCAATTCTGATTGGTGCAGGTGTTTTCATTACTATTTTGGTTATATCAGCTTTTACGAAAGCAAATGAACCCTCTGCCCTGACCATTTCTGATGATAAAATTGATATCAAAGCAACGGTTTTCCGTGAAATGAAACACATTGATTTGGAAAGAATTAAACAAATTCAGTATAAAATAAAGGTTTATCGGACAAATAAGAGCAGAAGGACTTATCGTATCCTTTATTTTAAAGATGAAAATGGAAACATTTTAGAAGAACTTGACTTAGATAATCTTGCTGGTGCTGATTTCAATACTATTCATAGAGAAATCAGTAATCGAGCTCCACATATTGAATGGATTTTTCCGGAATAATAGAAAAGATTGTAGGAAAAGTAATCATGGAAAATTCAAACCAAATCTCCCAATGTCAGACTCTTTGGGCTAGAAATAAATATCTGGTTCTCAGTCATTCTAGTAAGATCTATCTGGAAATCCGCCAATATTTAAAAAGTGACTCGGTGGAAGCGGTACATGTTCAAGACTTGATTGATCAGGCGATAGCCCTACCTGAAAATCGCGGTCAGGTCAGCAATGCCTTTCAGCATGTTTGGGGCTATTTTAAGAAAAAAGCCAGTACAACTGAAAAAGAAGATTTTATGCATCTTTTGCTTCGTTACCAATCCGGTCAGGCTGAGAAAAAAGACTTGGTAAGAGCTGTAAGGAACCTGCTAGTCAAGTATCCCAATCCTTATCTGCAGCAGTCGACCTTGATATTTGAGAATGAGGCATGAAGTTCTGAAATCAAGGGGGAAGAATAAGCTTGCTCGCCTAGTAGCTTTGAGGGGTGTAGATGATAAGAATAATATATTAGGCTCATAAACAATATTATTTTGACTAGTTTCGATAAAGAATCCACCTTGAGCAAAACGTGTCTTTAAGGTATGATTGGAGAAAAAATGTTTTTTACTTATCAGGGAAATAAATTATATTATAAAGTGATTGGTCAAGGAAAGCCAGTCTTGGCAATTCATGGTTTGGGCTGTTCATCTGAATTGATGGAAGGATGTTTGGAACCTATTTTTGAGAAACATTCTGACTATAAAAGGATATATTTAGATTTGCCTGGCATGGGTAGGTCTGATGCCAATCCTGCTTTTGCAAGTGCGGATGCGATTTTAGAGATGCTCTTGAACTTTATAGAAACCGTAATCGCCGGACACAGCTTTCTCTTAGCTGGAGAGTCTTATGGTGGCTATCTTGCTCGAGGAATTTTGGCTAAGAAAAGGTCGGAGATTGATGGTTTGCTGCTTATTTGTCCAGTAGTTGTACCCAATCCGCAAGAAAGAATTTTGCCAAAAGACAGCCTGTTAATTAGAGAGGTAGGTTTTGATATAGCAGGCAAAAGCGAAGATTTCGTTGATTTAGCGATTTTACAGACTAAAGAAACTTATCAACGGTTTGAAAAAGAAATCCTAGTAGGGCTTCAGATGATGAATGCTCCCTTTGTCCAAAAGCTGCAAGAAAACTATGCTTTTTCGTTTGAAGTGGATCAAGAGATACAGGAAAAGAGCTATGACAAGCCCAGTCTTTTTATAGCAGGAAAGCAGGACCAAGTCGTGGGCTTCCAGCAGTTAGCCCAGCTGTCTCACTATTATCCAAGGGCAACTCATGCTGTAATGGATCTTGCTGGCCATAATGCACAGATAGATCAGGAGGCTCTCTTTACGGCCTTGGTTGAAAATTGGCTCAAGCGAATTGAACTTTCCTGATACTCCAAGATTTAATATGTTGAACAGATGCAGATGAAACTGGAGTTCATCTAAGAGATCTAATACAGTCCACAATTGATTTTAAAAGCATTGAAAAAAGCGGTCACACCGCTTTTTTTGCTCATTATCCCCAGAATTTCTGGGCGATTTCTTGGCCTTGTTTGATTTTGGCCCATTGTTGCTCAATGGTGAGTTCGTTTCCAGAGTCACAAGAGGCAAAGCCGCATTGGTGGGAGAGTAGGAGTCGCTCTTTCGGTAGAACGGTTGCTGCTTTCTCGAGGAGGTCTAGGACGCGTTTTTCGTCATCCAAGCCTGTCGTCTTACTGGAGAGCAGTCCTAAAACGACTTCCGCCTCCTTGTCTTTCAAAGCTGCTAGGGCTGATACATCACCAGCTACATCGCTATCCCACTCTAGGAAGTAGCGATCGTAGTGTTGGTCACGCAGGAACTTTTCCGCAATAGCTTCGTAGGTACCTTCAGCAGCAGAGCGGCTTTCGTAGTTACCACGGCAGTTGTGGGTCCAGACAGTCAGTCCTAGCTCATGAGCGTAGTCTACGACTTCGTTATTAATAGCGACAAACTCGTCTGCCAGGTCAGCCAGACTAGCATTGCCCTCCGCAAAGAAGCTAGCAGGATTGGATTCGTCAAAGAGTTCCCAGAGACAGTCGTCAAACTGGATAATCTGTCCGCCAGCAGCCTTATAGTCGTACAAAAATTCCTTATAGGCCTGTATCAAGCCTTTTTTCAAATCTTCATTGGTCTCATAAACTTGTCCTGGTCCAGCCAAGCGGTCAAAAACAGCTAACTCAGTATAAGCATGGGCAGGCCCCCAGACAGTCAGCTTAGTATCTTCACCAGCAGCCTCTTCCTTGACTAGCTTATAAATCTCGATAAAGTGATGATTTTTTCCAGAGAGTGGTGCTGTGATGCGGATACCAATATCCTTGCGGGTCTCATATTGCCCGCCGTCGTGGTCCTTGAAGGTATAGCCGTGGTCGGCAATGTAGCGCTCGATTCCCTTAAGTCCCCAGACAAAGTCCAGATGCCACATGGATTTAGAGTATTCTCCATCCGTCAGGATGTCAATTCCCTTAGACTTTTGCTCAGCAATAATCTCCTTGATGTCAGCTGTCTCCGTCTTATGGTAGCCTGGGAAGCTGTCGTAGAAGGGGTATTGAATATCGTCGCGATGCTCAATTTCTGTCTTATACTGGCGGAGATTTTCTGGGCGCAGAAGAGATCCAACCAGTTGGAATTTCGATTTTGTCATAAGATTTCTCACTTTCATTAGGGATTATGGTCTATTGTATCGAAAATCCCTCGGCAAATAAAATAGTTAATTCTGCTGGTAGGGTATAGTCGAAAACTATTGCTCGCGCTTCCTGAAATTTTTCCTTCAAATCAAAGTATCTTCTCCATTACAGTTTCCTGAGGCTGAAGCCCTAACCGCTCATAGAAACGCAGAGCTCCGACATTGTCGTTCCAAACATTGAGAGTCAGATTATAGCAGTCGATTTTCCGAGCATAGTCTTCCGCAAAGCGGTAAAGTTGCTCGCCAACCTTTTGCCCTCTTGCTTTCTCATCCACACATAAGTCCTCAATAAAAAGTGTCTTGATGGGATTGAGTACAGGACTGACAGGTTCCTTGATGGAGCAAAAGAGGTGACCGAGGATTCCTCCAGTTTCATTTTCAAAGACAAAAATAGGGGTGGACTCTTGACCTAGAATCTTCTCTAATTCTTCATTGCTAAACTTGCTGCCCTTGGCCTTGAAAATGTCCGGCCGAGCTTGATGGTGGACAAGCAGGACTTGCTGAAGGAGTCCTTGGAGTGCTGGAATATCACTGACTTGGGCTTTTCTGATTGACATGATTTTCTCCTTTTATCTTTTATAGAATCATTATACGAGCGAAGGTCATTTTGTCAAGCGAGCTCGGAAAGACTAACAGAACAAGTAGCGTCTGAATTGCAAATGTCAATCAGAGTGACTCATTTCCTTTAGATGTATTTTCCTTATAATAAAAACTGCTTTTTCTTGACAAAAGAAACAGACAAGTGTAGAATATAAGTATAAACTACAAATGTAGAAAAAGGAGAAAACGATATGACTATTACAAAAAAAGCCTTTATCGGAATTCTATCTCTGACAGCAGCAGTTCTATTGGCTGCCTGCTCAGGCAATACTAACCAAGGAGGGGATACTAGTTCATCACAGAATACGCAAGACCAGACATCACAATCTGCACAAAATCAGACTTCGCAGTCATCAGCTGCATCATCCTCTAATCAGCCTTCATCATCATCAAATGCAGGGCAGGCTACTAATCTAGACGGGCGCTATCAAGCAACCGACCATGATGGTGACCAGCACGTCCTAGAAATCAATGGTACGACTGGTACTTGGACTGAGATCGAGGTTGATGGCAGTAAGGAAATCAAGCAGGTACAAGTAGATGCCTCTAACCAAAGACTGATAGTTGGTGATGATGCTAAAAGCTATCGCCAAAATGGCAATCAGCTGATTGTGGACGAATTGGATGATGATCCAGACACTCTGACCTTTACCAAGCAGTAAAGCGCTTCTCATTCTGCTCAGGACAACAGGAGGAGCAGTGAGGGAATCAAACTAGGAAACTCTGAGAAAGGAGTTTCCTTTTTTATAAGATTTTTATCTTAAATGATGTCAAAAATTTGACTTATGGGGTTCCCTAAGTTGTATAATAGTTACTATAAAGATATCAAAGGAGAAGAAACGATGAAATCAGCAGTTTATACAAAAGCAGGCCAAGTTGGGCTCGCTGACATTGATCGTCCGCAAATAATTGAGGCAGATGATGCCATTATTCGGATTGTTCGGACCTGTGTCTGTGGCTCTGACCTATGGCGCTACCGCAGTCCAGATATTGAAGCAGGCCATCAAAATAGCGGGCATGAAGCGATTGGAATTGTCGAAGAAATCGGAGATGCAGTAACGACTGTTAAACCTGGTGACTTCGTTATCGCACCTTTCACTCATGGATGCGGGCAATGTGATGCCTGCCGAGCAGGATTTGACGGTACCTGTGATTCTCATATTGGGAATAACTGGTCAAATGGGGTGCAGGCAGAATATATGCGCTTCGAATTTGCTAACTGGGCTCTTATCAAAATTCCGGGCCAGCCTTCTGATTATACAGAAGGAATGCTCAAATCACTCTTGACACTGGCAGATGTCATGCCGACGGGTTACCATGCCGCGCGTGTGGCAGACGTCAAGCCTGGTGATAAGGTGGTCGTGATTGGTGACGGAGCTGTTGGACAATGCGCTGTGATTGCTGCTAAAATGCGTGGTGCTTCCCAAATCGTTCTTATGAGCCGTCACGAAGATCGACAAAAGATGGCTTTGGAGTCAGGAGCGACAGCTGTTGTTGCAGAACGTGGCGAAGAAGGAATTGCCAAGGTCCGTGAGATTCTAGGTGGCGGGGCAGATGCAGCTCTGGAATGTGTCGGAACAGAAGCAGCTGTTGATCAAGCTCTAGGAGTCCTGCACAACGGCGGCCGCTTAGGCTTTGTCGGTGTACCTCACTATAATAACCGAGCTCTTGGTTCTACCTTTGCTCAAAATATTACAGTGGCAGGCGGAGCGGCCTCTGTCACGACTTACGACAAGCAAATCTTGCTCAAGGCAGTTCTTGATGGTGATATTAATCCGGGCAAGGTCTTTACTAGTGAGTACAGGCTGGATGAGATTGACCAAGCTTATAAGGATATGGATGAACGCAAGACCATTAAGTCCATGATTGTCTTTGATTAGGTGTAGAAGAAAAACAGCCTTGCTGCGGTCTCTTTAAGATGGTAGTAGGCTGTTTTTGCATGGCTTGGTAGGTATTTTTTAGGAAAGGAAATTCATTATTTTTGTTCTCTGCACCAAGCTATCCATCTTGACCATTCGGCGGCCAGATGGAGCTGGTGTTCTTTGATAAGGCTGTCTGGACAAAGGCTGGGGAATTCGACGCAGAATCGGGCTTCTAGGCCTTTTTCTGTGTCGCGAAACTGATGGCGAATACCACCGATATTGCTACCATCCGCTAGACTGGCGGCACCGACAGTTTGGAAGGGAGAAGACGCATCACGAGGCTCCTCTATCTCATCTTCAGCACCAAGGTCAAGAAAAAACTGTGTTGGCAGTAGGCTGTTTCCTGCAGTCTCAATGACTTCAAGTTTGTCTCCGTGCGGCTGCAAGGCATAATGGTCTGGACAGGCACCAAGATTGATGCTTTTATGAGCATGTGTTTTTTCTAGCATCAACTTTTCTAGCTTTTTACTGAAAGAAGCGGCAGTCAATCCACTTGCAAAAATCGTTACAACAGCTCTTTTTCGTGGTTTCTTGGACCATTTGGCCGCCCATTTCATTAAATATTGGCTCCATTTGAGTTTAGTTCCTATTTTCTGGATTAGCTCCTCGTATGTCAGCTTCATTTTTGCTTCTAGTAGGGCCTGGTCTAAAATCTCCGTGTTGTCAGTATTCGGCAGCTGCAAATTAAGTATCTTAGCTGCTTTAAGGATTCTCTGCTTCCGCCATTGCTCAATTCTTTCTTGACTGACTTCCTTTTGATTGATCATAATCTTCATCTTTTAATCCTCCTATTCTTGCCTTCTGCTTATATTTATTATATAGTGGGAGCTGGATGACATACAAGCATCAATTTTAGAGAGACTGTTGCATTTTGAGGTGAATGGCATGTATGAGAAAAAAAGAAGAAAGACAGAAAAGCGGATAGAGACTAGCTTACTGCAGCTGATGAAAGAGCAGACTTTTGAGACTATCAGTATTCGTCAGCTGATTGACTTGGCAGAGGTGAATCGCAGTACCTTTTATCGGCATTATCTGGATAAATATAATCTGCTGGAGAAGATAGAAGACCGCTTGCTAGGTGATTTGCAGGCCTATTATCAAGAGGCTCTAGGTTCTGCTTGCTTGTTCAAGTTAGAAAAGGATTTTAAAGTGGAAGACTATATCCATGAGAAACAAAATCTTTTTCATTTTTTTGAGCCTCACTTGGAAGACTTAGCCATTCTTTTAGGGCCGAATGGCAGTCCAACTAGTTCGCGGCGGTTGCAGGAAGCTTTGAGGGAGATTTTCTGGCAGAGTATTTCCTTGGGGAATCCAAATTTAGAGGAGGTAGAAGCGGATTTGCTGCTGAATCATCAGGTCGCGTCCTTTATGGGAACCCTGACTTACTGGCTGGCTCATCCTCGCTATAAGGCTCAGCAAATGAGTGATTTTCATGCTAGGGTGACCGCTGTCGGTCTGGCAGGTTTTGTCAGAGAGCATATGCAGGGGGATTGACAGGATAGTTTTTCCAGTTTGCTTCTTTATGGTATAATAGTCTCGAATATCTCAAAGGAGGACAGCTTTGTTTTTAGCTTTTAAAGAGATTGTCTATAGTCGCGGACGCTATCGTTTGGTGGTTGCTGTGGTCTTTCTCATTACCTATATGGTTTTCTTTTTATCCAGTCTTTCCGTCGGTTTGGCTAGGCTCAATCGCTTGGCTTTGGACCAATGGCAGGCTGAGTCGATCGTTTTGTCGGAGTACGCAAATAAGAATCTAATAGCTTCGACTCTCAAGGAAGAGGAATACAGCCGCCTGCTTCAAGGGGACTCAATCGCTGCTTTGGGACAAACGTCAGCAGTGGCCAATTATGAAGATGGGACTGATAAACTCAATGCTCAGGTTTTTGGTCTCTCTTGGGATAGTTTTCTAGCGCCTGGCATTATTGAGGGACGTCCTGCTGAGAATGCTTATGAAGTTATTGCGGATAAGCGCCTGCAGCAAAAAGGTGTAAAATTAGGCGACCAACTCCAGCTTAATGGCAGTGAGCGCCTCTATCAGGTTGTTGGTTTCACAGAGGATAATAGCTTCTTTACGCAACCTGTAATTTTTATGGATCTAGATGATTTCAGGGAATTAAAGTACGGCTCTAGTCAGGTTAAGAATATCAGCGCACTTGTGGTCAAGGATGGTCAGAAGGTTGAAGAAGCAGGACTTAGTCAACTCTCTATGAGTGATTTTATAGAAAATATCCCTGGTTATCAGCCTCAGGTACTGACTTTTTCCTTTATGATTGGTGCCATGGTTCTGATTACATTTTTGGTATTGGGAATTTTCATGTACATCATTACTATCCAAAAGACCCATCTTTACGGTATTATGCGCGCCCAAGGAATTGCCAGTGGGAAGATTATTGCTTCTATTTTTTGGCAGATTTTTATCCTGTCCACTCTGGGAATCAGCTTAGCTGTCTTGGCTCTCTTGGGAACCCAGCTAGTCTTGCCGGCTTCTATGCCTTTTTACAGTGACTGGCGAGCTTATGCTGGATTGATTGTCCTGATTATTTTCATGTCACTGGCTGGCGGACTCTTGTCCATTCATCGGGTTCTGAAAATTGACCCTATCACAGCGATTGGAGGTGAGTAAATGTCAATCATAGAACTAAAAGGGGTTACAAAAGAATACGGCCAGGGACATACGCTGGTTCAAGCTCTAAAACCAACTGATTTCCGATTGGAAGCAGGGCAGTTTGTAGCTATTATTGGGCCGTCAGGCTCGGGTAAAACAACCCTTCTGACCTTGCTGGGGCATTTACAAAAGCCTTCAAAAGGGCAGATTCTTCTGCATGGGAAAGATACTTCCCAGCTCAAGGAAAAGGAACGGGCTGCTCTGCGTTTCAATGATTTCGGCTTTATTTTGCAGGCTTCCAATCTCATTCCTTTTCTGAAAATCGAAGACCAGTTTCAGCTGATTGACCGCTTATCTAAAAAGGAGAGAACAGATCTAGACAGTCTGATTGAGTTGCTGGATCTTAAAGGAACACTCAAGCAATATCCGAAAGAATTGTCCGGCGGAGAACGGCAGAGAGCTGCTATCGCTAGAGCGCTTTACAATAGCCCTGATATTATCTTGGCTGATGAGCCGACAGCTAGTCTGGATACAGAGCGGGCCAAGCGCGTGGTCCATCTGCTCAAAGAGGTGACCCAGAAATTCCATAAGAGCGTAGTCATGATTACCCATGATACCCGCCTGCTGGACGAAGTCGATAAGGTCTATGAGATGCAAGACGGAGTGCTGACTCAAGTTCGATAAAGTTTTAGAATGGTTTATGCAATCAAATAGAGAAAAAAAGGAGAGGACTATGATACATTATAAAATAAATCCTCAGCTGGATTTTACGGCAGTGCTAGACCTCTATGATTCGGTTAGTTGGAGCAATTACACTAATCGACCTCAGCAGTTAGAGCAAGCCTTCCATCAGTCCTTATTTGTGATGGCGGCCTATGACGAAGATAAGTTGGTTGGTTTGATTCGAGCAGTCGGGGATGGACTTACCATTGTCTTCATTCAGGATTTGCTGGTGTATCCACACTACCAGCGTCAGGGGATTGGACGGAGCCTTCTTCAGAAAACATTGGAAAGATTTAAGGATATTTACCAAATCCAGCTGGCGACGGAGCAGTCAGATAAAAATCTAGCTTTTTATCGAGAGCTCGGCTTTCGCCGACAGAGAGATTTTGATTGTACTGGCATGATTTATGCACCTGATAAAAAGTAAAATTCTAGAGGAGCTTGTTAATAAGCTCCTTTTGTTATGTTTAGAAGAGAAAAAGGGAATAGAACTAGACCGATGAAAATATTTTTCGGCCTTTTTTTGTTTTTTCTTGACAGTTAAATTGTCAGAATTTATAATAAAAGAAGAAAGGTGATAACGGTGTTATCGAATTTAAATCATGAAAAAAGAAACAGATGAGTTAAATGAAAAAATCTTGGAAAGCGCAAGGAGTGAGTTCTTAGCTTATGGCTATCAGGATGCTTCACTGCGGAGAATTTGTCGCGCTGCTGGCTTGACGACTGGGGCACTTTATAAGCGCTATGAGAGTAAGGACAGTCTCTTTACTGCCCTGCTTGAGCCTACTCTGACAGCCTTAGACCAGTATGGACAAGAGCAGAAGCGACGTGACTATGATTTCCTAGAAGAGGGACACCTGTCTGACATGTGGGCACATCGCTTAGAGGATCTCCAGTCCCTGATGCGGATTCTCTATGAGCATAAGGATATTATGCAGCTCTTGCTCTTTAAATCTCAGGGATCTTCGCAAGCGGACTTCAGGATGAGTCTGCCTCATTTGGCTGCAGACGAGACTTATCGCTATTTGGAGCTGGCTTACAAAGAGGGAAAGATCAATCGTTTGGTCAAACATGAGTTTCTGCGATCGTGCATGACATCTTATTACACAGCTGTATTTGAGCCCTTGGCTCAAGACTGGCCCCAAGAGCAGGCGCTGGAATTTTGCCATTCCATCATGGACTTGTTTGACTGGGGAGGTTTGCTAGGTTTTTGATAGAAAGAAGGAAATTCTATGAAGAAAAAATCTGTCCTTGCTTGGATTTGGGACTTTGTCTCCCTTCATAAGATATATTTTGTGCTCAGTCTGATCTTTGCCTTTGCCTCTGTGATTTCAGGATTTCTGCCTTATTTCTTTATTGGCGGTATGATTAATCAGATCTTGGCTGGCAATAAAAACTGGGATTTCTACCTGCAGCAATCAGCCTGGGTGGGTCTGGCCTGGATTGGCTACTGGGGATTCCACGGTATTTCTACCATGCTGTCGCATACGGCTACTTTTAAGATTCTAGCGGAAATGCGGCACCGCCTGACAGATAAGCTAGCTAGGCTGCCTTTAGGTACAGTGCTTAGTCAGTCATCAGGCAGCTATAAAAACATTATCGTTGAGCGGGTGGATGCGACCGAAACGACCTTGGCTCACCTGATTCCAGAGTTTACCGCTGGGATTTTTGGTCCGATTATTGTTCTCATTGCTATGCTAGTCATCGATTGGCGGCTGACCTTGTTGTCTCTCCTGACTATTCCCATCGTGGTGCTGGCCTATATGCGGATGGCTGTCAATAGCGAAGCAGACTATCAAAATACTCTGGTCAAGACCAAAAAACTCAATGATACAGCAGTGGAATATATCAATGGGATTGAGGTTATCAAGGTTTTTGGCAAAGAAAAATTTTCTTACGATAAGTTTGTGACGGCTGCTAGAGAAGGAGCAGACTGCTTTATTGAGTGGATGCGCAAGTTCAATCTGGAGATGGGCATTGTGACTGCATTTCTGCCATCAGGCTTGCTCTTTCTGCTGCCGGCTGGCTGTTATTTCTATCTGCAAGGCAGCCTGACTGCTGGCAATTTCATTCTGATGATTATTCTATCGCTCAGTCTTCTGACTCCTCTGATTTTAGTTGCTAGTTATATGGACGATTTACGGAAAATCAGCACTATTTTTGGCCAAGTCATTGATATTTTGGAAAAGCCTGATTTGAAAAGGCCTCAGGAGCTGAAAGAACTTCCAAGAGGAAGGGATCTAGTCATGACGGATGTCAGCTTTGGCTATACAGATGAAGAGGAGGTGCTGCATGGAATTTCGCTAGATATTAAGGCTGGCAGCATCAATGCTTTAGTTGGGCCATCAGGCTCAGGTAAGTCTACAATTGCCAAGCTTCTAGCTTCTTTCTGGGATGTCACTTCTGGTCAGATTACCTATGGGGGCTTGGATATTCGCCAGCTTCCGCTAGACTATTACAGTCGGCAGATTGCTTACGTGACCCAAGATAACTATCTCTTTGATGAGACCATTATGGAAAATATCCGAATGGGAAATCCAGCAGCTTCTGATGAAGAGGTCATCGAAATTGCCCGTCGTTGTGGCTGTTATGACTTTATCATGAACTTGGAAGAAGGTTTTGAGACTCAGGTAGGCTCTGGCGGCGGTCATCTATCTGGTGGGGAGCGTCAGCGGATTGCCATCGCCCGTGCCATGCTTAAGGATGCGCCGATTCTTATCTTGGATGAAGCAACTGCTTATACAGATCCGGAAAATGAAGCACGGATTCAGTCCAGTCTAGCTAGTCTGATTGAGGGACGAACCTTGATTGTCATTGCCCACAGGCTGTCTACGATTATGAGTGCAGACCAAATAGTTCTGGTCAATGATGGTCGGATTGAAGCTAGGGGCCGGCATGAAGAATTGCTGGCAGCCAGTCCGCTTTATGCTTCCATGTGGCAGGCCCATATTGCTACCAGGGATAGTGGTGAGATGGAAGGAGGGCTGACTCATGCTTAATATACTGAAGAAATTCTTTGATTTCTGTACGGCAGAGGATCGTAGGAAATTTTATCAATCTATTTATCTGGGCATCATCAAGTCCTTTATCATCGCTCTGCGTATCCCAGCAATCGGCCTAGTCGTTATGGGACTGATTGAGAAGAATCTCTCTATGCGGACCTTCTGGCTGGCTCTGGGCATCATGTTGGTATCCACTGTGCTAAACGTCTGGATTACCCTGAAAATAACCATGCTGCAGACGGAAGCGGGCTATCATACCTGTGCTCAGAAGCGGATTGAAATTGCTGAGCACATGCGCTATTTGCCCATGGGTTACTTTAATCAAAATAGCTTGGGCAAGATTACCAGTGTTACGACTAATACGCTGGAAGGGCTGTCTGATGTCGCTACTCGGGTAGTTATGATGACCGTGCAGGGCTTTCTGACGACTGGTCTCATCACTATTTTGGTCTTTCTCTATGACTGGCGAATTGGACTGGTTCTCTTGGTGGGTCTCGTCCTCTTTCTCCTGCCCAATACCCTCATGCGTTGGCAAGTTGGCAAGGTTTCTGATGACAAGTATCAGGCGGATATGGACCTAGTAGCCGTTGTTTTGGAGTACAGCCAAGGTATTGCTGAAGTTAAGAACTACAATCTGGTCAACCGTTCTGCCAAGAAGCTGTCCAAGGCTATTGAAGGCAAGAGTCAGCTAGATACTAAAATGACACTCGTGACCTCACCTTACATTGCCCTCCAGGGCATGGTGACCAAGCTGACCGGTCTCTTTATGGGTCTTTTCTCTATCTATTTTTATCTCAATGGCAGTATGGAGCTGCTGGTAACCATTATGATGATTGTCAGTGGTTTTATGATTTATGAAAATCTAGACGGCGTTGGCTCTTTCTCTTCTCTCCTGCGCATTGTTGATCTGTCGGTTGATATGGTCAATCAAGTCTTGGCTATCCAGCCGATGGACATCAGCGGTCAGGATATTGAGCCTAAGAGCAGTCGTATTGAGCTGAGAGATGTTAGCTTCTCTTATGGAAATAAGAAAATTATTGACCGGGTTTCCCTCACCATTCCAGAAAAAACGACGACTGCTTTGGTCGGACCTTCTGGATCAGGCAAAACAACGCTCTGCAACCTCATCGCCCGCTTCTGGGATGTGGATCAGGGGAGTATTAGTTTAGACGGGCATGATGTTAGGGAATACAGCTATGACAGCCTGATTCGTAATTTCAGCTTTGTCTTTCAAAGCGTCTATCTCTTTGAGGATACCATTGCTAATAACATTCGTTTTGGCAAGCCAGAGGCCAGTCAGGAAGAAGTAATAGAGGCTGCCAAGAAAGCGGCCTGTCATGACTTTATTCTCTCGCTGCCTGATGGCTATGATACCAAGATAGGTGAAGGAGGTGCCAGTCTTTCTGGAGGTGAGCGCCAGCGCATTTCCATCGCTCGAGCTATTATCAAGGATGCACCTATTATCATTCTTGATGAAGCAACAGCTAATGTTGACCCCGAAAACGAAGAAGCCCTCATGCAGGCTATTCAGGCTCTGACTCGCGATAAAACCATTATCATGATTGCCCACCGACTCAAGACGGTTGAGCATGCTGACCAGATTTTGGTGCTGGATCAAGGTCGTATTGTCGAGCAAGGCAAACACCAAGACTTACTAGCCAAACAAGGCATTTACAGTAAGTTTATCCAAGAAAGAAAAACAGCCGCCAGTTGGCGGATTGAGATGGGTGAGTGATAAAATGATACAGCAAGCTATTTGGCTTGCTGTTTTTAATTTCGAGAAAGGATGGTATAATAATCATAAAGATTAACGAGCAGAAGTAGGAGAAAGATGGAAAGAGCAGAGAAACAGCCTCCTGGCCGGGCCTTTAGTTTGCATGATTTGAGCACTCGGAAGATTTGGCTGGAAAGCAATCATTTGCATGTTCAGTTTGATTATATGATTGATTATAGTCAGGAGGGCGAAAAGTATTATGAAGCTGGCATTTGCTTTGAAAATGTTGAGCTTGATTATTGTCAAATCTACATTTTGGACAGTCAAGAAAATCGGGCATTCACTGGTGTTTACTATCCATTAGAACATTTTCTAAAAGAATATCCGCAATTTATTATTACAATTATTCACGAATATTACAGTGATAAAAAGTGTCTTTGGCAGGGAGAATTATCAATAGGAAATAAGATTTTTCCTTGTCAGCTCCAAATAATGTATGAAGGCTGCATGAACTGTCGGATCGGAAAAGAAAAAGAATAAAGAGTTTAACTACAGAGAAAGAGGTACCCCATGAATGAAATCAAATGCCCCAACTGCGGGGAGGTTTTTACTGTCAATGAGAGCCAGTACAGTGAGCTTTTGTCGCAGGTTCGGACAGCAGAGTTTGACAAGGAAATTCATGCTCGGATTGAGCAGGAACTGGCTTTAGCAGAGCAAAAATCCCAGAATGCCCAACAAGCTCTGCTATCGCAGAAAGAGCAGGAAATTAGCAAGCTTCAAAGTCAGATTGCTCAGTTTGAGACCCAGCAGGAATTGGCAAAGAAAGAGGCGGAGCAGGCAGCTAGTCTTCAATTGCAGGAGAAGGATAAGGAAGTTCAGCAATTGGAAAGTCAGCTGACAACTCTGCGCTTGGAGCATGAAAATCAACTTCAAAAGACCTTGTCTGCGCTGGAAAAAGAGCGAGACGAGGTTAAGAACCAGCTAGTCTTGCAAGAAAAGGAAGCAGCGCTGGCTCAGACCTCGCTCAAAGAGCGCTATGAGGTAGAGCTGCGGCAGAAAGATGAGACCATAGAGTTCTACAAGGATTTTAAAGCCAAGCAGTCCACTAAGATGATTGGCGAGAGTTTGGAACAGCACTGTGAGTACGAGTTTAACAAGAACCGTATGGCCATGTTTCCGCGAGCGGAGTTTGGCAAGGACAATGATGCCAGAACAGGCAGCAAGGGCGACTACATTTACCGTGAGGTGGATGAAAATGGTGTAGAAATCCTCTCCATCATGTTTGAGATGAAAAATGAAGGCGATGAGACAGCGACCAAGAAGAAAAACGAGCATTTCTTCAAAGAGTTGGATAAGGATCGGCGGGAGAAAGGCTGCGAGTATGCTATTCTGGTGACGCTTCTGGAGTCTGACAGCGAGCTCTACAATTCGGGTATTGTCGATGTGTCCTATGCCTATGAGAAGATGTATGTTATCCGGCCTCAGTTCTTCCTACCCATGATTACCCTCCTGCGTAATGCTGCGCTCAACTCGCTCCAGTACAAGCAGGAACTGGCCTTGGTGCGGGAGCAAAACATTGATATTACGCATTTTGAGGAAGATTTGGATGCCTTTAAAGTAGCTTTCGCCAAGAACTATCAGTCTGCTTCGACCAACTTTGGCAAGGCTATCGAGGAGATTGACAAGGCCATCCGCCGTATGGAAGAAATCAAGAAATTCCTGACAACCTCTGAAAACCAGCTGCGCTTAGCAAACAACAAACTGGACGATGTCTCTGTCAAAAAATTGACGCGCAAAAATCCTACCATGAAAGCAAAGTTTGAAGCTTTGAAGGGTGACTAGGAGGATTCTATGCAGATACGAAAAGCAACCATGAAAGATGCTGAAGCCTTACTGTCTTTATACGAAGACTTGGGCTATCCAACGACCGCTTCTAAGCTGGCTCGACGTTTAGAAACGATTCTTTCTCAGCCGCATTATGGCTGTCTTTTAGCTGAAAGAAACGGAGAAATTTTAGGTTTCTTAGGTTATGCAAAGCTCTTCTTTTTTGAAGCAGATGGATCTTACTATCGCATTTTAGCTTTGTCAGTTGCAAAAGAAACAAGACGACAAGGAATTGCTAGTAGGCTAATCGATGAATTGAAAAAACAAGCGGTAAAAGAAGGAGTTAAGGCACTGGCTCTAAATAGTGGATTAACTGCTGAACGAAATGCTGCACATCAGTTTTATCAGGCGGTTGGATTTGAAAAAGTGACTGCCGGCTTTGCTCTGCATTTAAAAAGTCAATATGAATAAACATGATAAAATAGTAGGGGAAACGAAGTAATGTCTACAGCAAAAGGGAAGACCTTATATTTTAACGATAAGAGCATGGACTATGTGACCTTTGGAAATGGTAAGAAACCTCTCCTCATCATTCCAGGTCTAGGGGATGGTTTGGCGACTGTCAAGGGAATGGCGCAAATGTTTGCCCTATCTTATAGGAGCTTCGCAACAGCTTACCAAGTGTATGTTTTTAGCAGAATCAATGAGTTGCCAGAAAATTATACAACACGAGATATGGCGACTGATATTGCTGAAGCTATGGAGGTTTTAGGTCTGAAAACGGTAGCTGTTCTAGGAATTTCCCAAGGCGGTATGCTTGCTCAGTGGTTGGCAGCAGATTTCCCGGAAAGAGTTGAAAAATTGATTTTGACAGTTACAACTGCGAAATTGAATAATCTTGGTAGGGAGCGGATTACTCGCTGGCTTGAGTTGAGTCAGACGGGAGCCTATAAGGAACTGATGTTGGATATTGCAAGTCACTCTTATACGCCAAAATCCTTTGGAAAGTTTAAATACCTTTATCGGATAATGGGAATCTTTGGTCGCATTAAAGATAAGCAGCGGATTGCTATTCAGGCCATATCTTGCTTAAGACATGATAGTCTGGCAGTTCTGGAAAAGATCAACTGTCCTACGCTGATCATTGGAGCAAAAGAAGATGATGTTCTAGGTGTGGGAGCTTCGCTCGAATTGCATCACCATATCAAAGATAGCCAGCTCACTATTTTGCCAGACTGTGGCCACGCACTCTATGAAGAGCATAAGAATTTCCAAAAGAGAGTTTTACTATTTTTAGAAAGTTAACCAATGAACGGAATTATCAACCTAAGAAAAGAAGCGGGCATGACCTCGCATGATGCGGTATTTAAGCTGCGCAAAATTTTAAAAAACAAGAAAATCGGTCATGGGGGAACCTTGGATCCAGATGTAGTAGGGGTGCTTCCGATTGCTGTGGGCAAGGCGACGCGCTTGGTAGAGTTTATGCAGGAGGAAGGCAAGGTCTACGAGGGGGAGATTACGCTAGGCTGCTCAACAACCACAGAGGATGCCAGTGGAGACATCCTTGATCGGACACCAGTGACAGAGCTTTTAGAAGAAGCCTTTATCGATGAAGCGATGGAGTCCATGACTGGTGAGATTCGCCAGATTCCACCCATGTATTCAGCAGTCAAGGTCAATGGCCGCAAGCTTTATGAGTATGCAAGAGCGGGTCAAGAAGTGGAGCGGCCAGAGCGGCAGGTGACCATCTATAGTTTCGAGCGCACCAGTCCGATTTCCTACGAAGATGAGCAAGCCCGCTTTCGTTTTCGAGTCAAGTGCAGCAAGGGGACCTATGTCCGAACCCTGTCTGTTGATTTGGGAGCCAAGCTTGGCTTTTCCAGTCACATGTCCCAGCTGACACGGACTTCCTCAGCAGGTATGAGCTTAGATGATGCCTTGACCCTGGATGAAATAGCAGAGCGAGTAGCAGTAGATGATTTCTCCTTTCTCCAACCACTCGAGTTAGGAATCGGAGATTTAGTGAAAGTTGAGCTCTCTGACGAGCAGGTTGAGGATGTGAGAAATGGCCGTTTTATCAACTTGATGTCAGAAGAAGCGGAGCTAGCTGGCTTTTATAAGGAGAAGTTAGTAGCCATTTTGGAAAAGCGGGAAGCAGCCTACAAGCCCCGCAAGGTCTTCCTTTAATATCCGCAGTAGAATTGTCAAAAGATTGTTACTCTTTTGTAATATGAAATGTGCGCTTGCATGTTATAATAATTTCATTAAACCTCACAAAAGGACAGCAACTGCACAACTGCTGTCCTTTTGTTTTGCTTTTTTTCGATTTTGACAAACGCCCTGACTAGAGCAGTCAAATCTTTTTGAATATTTTGCAGTTTAGCACGGAACGGATATTGTAAAAATAGCAAATGCGTAGTAAAATAGAGGAATGATGATAACCAAGAGAATTATAGATGAAAAAGGGATTGATCAGACAGAAGATACAGTCCTTGTTCTAGGCTATTTTGATGGGCTGCATAAGGGGCATCAGGCACTCTTTGAGAAAGCTAGAGAGATTGCCGATAAGCAAGGTCTCAAGATTGCAGTGATGACCTTCCCAGAGTCTCCTAAGCTGGCCTTTGTCCGCTATCAGCCTGAACTCATGCTGCATCTAGCTAGTCCTGAAGACCGGATGGCGCAGCTGGAAAGTCTAGGTGTTGACTATCTTTACCTGATTGATTTTACTAGCCAGTTTGCGGGCAATACAGCTCGGGACTTTTTTGAGAAGTACGTATCTCGTCTGCGTGCCAAGGCTGTGGTGGCTGGCTTTGACTATCATTTTGGCTCAGACCGCAAAGAGTCACATGAGCTGAGAGATTATTTTAATGGCAAGATTGTTATCGTTCCCTCGGTTAATCTGGATAATCAGAAGATTTCTTCCACTCGGATTCGGGAGACGATTGCTGTCGGAGATATGCTGAAAACTCAAGAATTGCTAGGCTATCCTCTATCTACGCGTGGCATTGTGGTTCATGGAAATGCCAGAGGACGGACGATTGGTTATCCAACAGCCAATCTAGCTCCCTTGGATCGAGTCCTGCTCCCAGGAGATGGCGTCTATGTCGCGGACGTTGAGCACAATGGTCAGCGCTATCGTGGTATGGCTAGTGTTGGGAAAAATGTAACTTTTGACGGGGATGAACTCCGTTTTGAGGTTAATATCTTTGATTTTTCTCAGGATATCTATGGTGATACCATTCGGATTTTCTGGCTGGATAAAATTCGCGAGATGGTTAAGTTTGATGGTATTGATAGCTTGATTGCTCAGCTGCAGAGTGATGAACGGATCGCTAGAAGTTGGACTGGTTATCGAAATAGTTGAAAAATTTATATTTTCATGACATTCGGCAGTAATTTTCAAAAAAATATAGTCAAGCCAAATAAAATTTAGTATAATAGAGGTAGTTATTATACAGAATTAGAAGAGAAACGCATGATTACATTATTTTTATCGCCGAGTTGTACTTCTTGCCGTAAGGCGCGTGCTTGGCTGCTAAATCATGAAGTGCCATTTCAGGAACATAATATCATGACGAGCCCTCTGTCAGCTCCCGAATTGCAACACATTCTTTCTCTGACAGAGAACGGTACAGACGACATTATTTCAACTCGCTCAAAAATTTTTCAGAAATTAGATTTGGATGTGGAGGATTTGTCCATTTCAACCTTGATTCAGTTGATTGAGGAAAATCCCAGTCTTTTGCGACGCCCAATTATTTTAGACGGCAAACGGATGCAAATCGGCTTTAACGAGGATGAAATTCGTGCTTTCCTGCCTCGTAGTTATCGTAAGGAAGAGTTAAGATCCGCAACCATGCGGGCAGATATTCAGTAAAGATGAACAAAAATTATAGTTACCCACTAGATTTATCGTGGAGCACTGAAGAGCTTGCTTCGGTGCTCTCTTTTTTTAATGATGTAGAAGCAGCTTATGAGCAGAAACTCCAAGCGGAAAAGCTCTTGAAGTCCTATGCGGCTTTCAAGCAAGTTGTTCCTAGCAAGGGCCAAGAGAAGCGAATCGGCCGTGAGTTTGAAAACGTCAGCGGTTATTCGCTTTATCGTGCTGTTCAAGAGGCAAAAAGTAAAGGTAAAGGAAGCATTTCTCTTGGAAAATAAATTTCATTTTGCTAAAGAAATCATCTACCAAGCTGGTGCTTTTTTGAGAGAACATCTCTATGATGATTTGGATGTGAGTCAAAAGACCAGTGCCACTGACTTGGTCACCCAGATGGACCGGAAGGTTCAGGATGATTTGGTGGCGAAGATTCTAGCCCGCTATCCGCAGGATGCTATTTTAGCGGAGGAAAATGGACTCCGACATAATATTACTGATGGTAATGTCTGGGTGATTGATCCGATTGACGGAACCACCAACTTTATCACTCAGAAGGCTGATTTTGCCGTTATGATTGCCTATTTTGAAGAGGGCATTGGCCGTTTTGGCCTGATTTATGACGTGACCAGAGATCAGCTCTATCATGGTGGCGGTGACTTTGACGTCTATTGTAATGACCGGAAACTTCCTGCTTTTGAGGATCGACCTTTTCAAGATTTTCTCATGGCTTCTAATGCCGGTATGCTGCAAGCCAATGATTGGGGCTTGGCAGACTTGGCTCGGGAGTGTTTAGGGGTTCGGGTTTATGGCAGTGCTGGGATTAGCTTTAGCAAGGTGCTGTCTGGCGGTCTCTTGGCTTATTTTTCCTACAACTGGCCTTGGGATTATGCGGCGGCTTCGATTATGGCGGAGAAGCTAGGCTTTATCGTGCAGACCTTGGATGGCAGTCAGCTAAATTTCCAGACTCGGCAGCCTGTCATGATGGTGCCTAAGTGCAAACTATCGGCTCTGAAGCCTTATTTAGAAAAGGGGAAGCAGTAGATGGACTTTCCTAAAGGTTTTAAAGAAAAATATGAGCAGATTTTAGGTGCAGAAGCGGCGGACTTTTTTGCGACTTTTGACGAGGAGCCGATTTCGGCCTTTCGCAGCAATCCTTTAAAAGAAGGCCAGCAGAATTTCTCAGATGCCATTCCTCAGACAAACTGGGGCTTTTATGGCAAGGTGTCTGGAAAGTCTGCTGAGCATGTGACTGGTCTGGTTTATTCGCAGGAGCCAGCAGCTCAGATGGTGGCTCAGATAGCAGCGCCATCTAAGGAGATGAAAGTCTTAGATTTGGCGGCAGCACCAGGTGGCAAGTCAACTCATCTTTTATCTTTTTTAGATAATACGGGCCTGCTTGTCTCCAATGAAATCAATAGTAAACGCTCTAAAATCTTAGTGGAGAACATTGAGCGCTTTGGTGCTAGAAATGTGCTTGTTACCAATGAATCTGCTGAGCGGTTGGCTCAGGTTTTCGAAGGATATTTTGATTTGATTGTGCTGGATGCCCCTTGTTCGGGCGAGGGTATGTTTCGCAAGCAGCCGGATGCTACTCAGTATTGGACTCCGGATTATCCTGCCCAATGCGCCCAGCTCCAGAGAGAGATTTTAACAGCTGCTATGAGCATGCTTGCCAAGGACGGTCGCTTAGTTTATTCGACCTGTACGTGGGCTCCTGAAGAAAATGAAGACATCGTTGCTTGGTTACTGGAAGAATTCCCTCTTGAACTGATTGATATTCCTAAGATAAACGGGATGACTGAAGGAATTGGCTTTCCTGAGACGGCTCGGATGTATCCGCATCGCTTCAAAGGTGAAGGTCAGTTTGCAGCCCACTTTCGTTTTACTGGTGAGAATAATAGTAAGAAGATTAAATCAGCTAAGAATCGCTTGACGAGTGAGCAAAGAAAGCTATGGCAGGACTTTGAGAGCAAGCATCTAAAAACGGTCTTGACTGGAGAACTGCAGACCTTTGGGGACAATCTTTATTTGTTGCCTGCTGGACTGCCAGACTTATCCAAGCTAAAGATTGCTCGTAACGGCCTGCATCTAGGAACGTTTAAGAAGAATCGCTTTGAGCCTAGCTTTGCCCTAGGCTTGGCTATGAAGCCAAGCGAGGTTTTGAAGCAGGTTGAAATCAATGAACAGGACTTCACGAAATATGCAGCAGGAGAGACGATTGAACTGGCAGAACCGCAGCCGAACGGCTGGTACCAGCTGGTCCTTGGCGGGAACGGTCTGGGCTTTGCAAAAGTTACTGGAAAAACCCTGAAAAATTATTTTCCAAAAGGCCTGAGATTTAGATAAAATATTGGGAAAAGCTGGTATTATATGATATAGTTGAAGATGTGAATGTATTGAAAAAAAGCTTCTTTCTGCTAAGTAAGAAATACTAAAGATACTTCCCATCCTCTTGATTTTATTAAAGGAGAAATCTTTTGAACAAATTGAAAAAATTTGCTTTAGCGCTGACAGTTCTGGGCTTAGGACTCACCTTATCAGCTTGTTCATCATGGATTGACCGTGGTGAATCTATGACAGCAGTAGGGTCAACTGCTTTGCAGCCTTTAGTTGAAGCGGCAGCTGATGACTTTGGCTCTAACAATATCGGTAAAACGGTTAATGTACAAGGGGGGGGATCTGGTACAGGTCTGTCTCAAGTGCAGTCAGGAGCTGTTGAAATCGGGAACTCTGATGTTTTCGCTGAAGAGAAGGAAGGAATCAAAGCGTCTGACTTGGTGGACCATAAGGTCGCTGTGGCCGGTATTGCTGTGATTGTCAATAAAGAAGTTGATGTGGATAATCTAACGTCCGAGCAGCTGCAGAAAATTTTCACTGGTGAAATCACCAACTGGAAAGAGCTGGGCGGTAAGGACTTGGAGATTTCAATTATCAATCGTGCGGCTAGCTCTGGGTCCCGCGCAACCTTTGACAGTGTCATCATGGATGGGAAATCAGCTGTGCAGAGTCAGGAACAGGATTCCAACGGTATGGTCAAAAATATCGTTTCGCAAACTCCTGGTGCGATTTCTTACCTAGCCTTTGCCTATGTTGACGAGTCTGTAAAAACCTTGAAACTCAATAACTATGAGCCAACAGCAGAAAATGTTGCTACCAATAATTGGTCGCTCTGGTCTTATGAGCATATGTATACACTGGGCAAGCCGACTGGTCTGGCTGCTGAGTTTCTTGAATACATGCTGTCAGACGATGTTCAAAAAGGGGTAGTTACCAGCATGGGCTATATCTCAATCAACGATATGAAAGTCAGCAAGGATGCTGATGGGAATGTCACAGCAATAGAAGGAGATTCAAAATGAAAAATGAGGAATTAACCAAAAAGTTGTTATCGCCTTCTAAAAATTCTCGCTTGGAGAAGTTTGGCCGCTATCTGACTTTTGCCTGTCTGTCACTGATTGTGGTGATTGTGGCTATGATTCTAATTTTCGTTGCTCAGAAAGGTCTATCTACTTTCTTTGTCAACGGCGTTAATGTTTTTGATTTTCTTTTTGGTGGCGTCTGGAATCCTTCTGGTAAGGAATTCGGTGCCCTGCCAATGATTTTAGGCTCCTTTATCGTTACCATTTTGTCAGCCCTGATAGCAACTCCCTTTGCGATTGGTGCAGCTGTCTTTATGACAGAAGTTTCTCCAAAAGGAGCAAAGATACTGCAACCGGCTATTGAACTTTTAGTTGGTATTCCATCTGTTGTTTATGGATTTATCGGTCTGCAAATCGTAGTACCTTTTGTCCGTACAGTCTTTGGCGGTACGGGTTTTGGGATTTTGTCTGGTATTTTTGTGCTCTTTGTCATGATTTTGCCAACAGTAACCTTTATGACGACGGACAGTCTGCGTGCTGTGCCACGCCACTACCGTGAAGCAAGTCTGGCTATGGGCGCAACGCGCTGGCAGACTATTTGGCGGGTAACACTCAAGGCTGCTCGCTCAGGTATTTTTACAGCTGTGGTCTTTGGAATGGCGCGTGCCTTCGGTGAAGCCCTAGCTATCCAGATGGTCGTTGGTAACTCTGCGGTGATTCCAACCTCTTTGACAACACCAGCAGCTACACTGACCTCTGTCTTGACCATGGGAATCGGAAATACCGTTATGGGAACAGTGGATAATAACGTTCTCTGGTCTCTGGCTCTGGTGCTCTTGATGATGAGCTTAGCCTTTAATAGTGTGATTAAACTAATTACAAAAGAAAGAGGTAAGAAAAACTATGCACGCTAAGAAATTAGATAAATTGGCGACTGGTGTTCTCTACACAATAGCGAGTATCATTGTTGCCATCCTTGCCTCTCTCATCCTCTATATCTTAGTTAGAGGATTGCCGCATGTTTCCTGGTCTTTCTTGACAGGGAAATCCTCTTCTTACCAAGCTGGCGGTGGTATTGGGATTCAGCTATACAATTCCTTCTTCCTGCTGGTGATTACTTTGATTATCTCTGTGCCTCTTTCTATGGGGGCTGGGGTTTATCTGTCAGAGTATGCTAAGAAAGGTCCAGTGACCAACTTTGTCCGTACCTGTATTGAAATTCTGTCTTCACTGCCTTCGGTAGTAGTTGGGCTCTTTGGTTATTTGATTTTTGTTGTCCAGTTTGAGTATGGTTTCTCAATCATTTCTGGTGCCTTGGCCCTGACTGTCTTCAATCTGCCACAGATGACGCGGAACGTCGAAGATAGCCTTCGCCATGTCCACCACACCCAACGTGAAGCTGGTTTGGCCTTGGGAATTTCCCGCTGGGAAACGGTCCTGCATGTGGTCATCCCAGAAGCTTTGCCTAGTATTGTGACAGGGATTGTACTGGCTTCCGGTCGTATCTTTGGTGAAGCAGCGGCCTTGATTTATACAGCAGGTCAGTCAGCGCCGGCTCTTGACTGGTCCAACTGGAATATTTTCAGCGTCACCAGCCCTATCTCTATCTTCCGTCAGGCTGAGACCTTGGCCGTCCATATCTGGAAGGTCAACAGCGAGGGAACAATTCCTGATGGAACGGCTGTTTCTGCAGGTTCAGCAGCGGTTCTCCTAATCTTCATTTTGATTTTTAATCTGGGAGCCCGCAAACTGGGCAGCTATCTGCATAAGAAATTAACCTCTGCTTAAAGGAGAAGAAATGACAGAATATAATTGGAATGAAAAACATATCATTACTTTTCCTGAAGAAAAGGTAGCCCTGTCGACCAAGGATTTGCATGTTTACTACGGTAAAAAGGAATCCATCAAGGGCATTGATATGCAGTTTGAAAAAAACAAAATCACTGCTTTGATTGGCCCCTCTGGATCAGGTAAATCAACCTATCTTCGCAGCCTCAACCGCATGAACGATACCATTGATATTGCCAATGTGACTGGAGAGATTCTCTATGAGGGGATTGATGTCAACCGCCCTGAAATCAATGTTTATGAAATGCGTAAGCATATCGGCATGGTTTTCCAACGACCAAATCCTTTTGCCAAGTCCATCTATCGAAATATTACCTTTGCTCATGAACGGGCTGGTGTCAGAGATAGAAAGGTTTTGGATGAGATTGTGGAGACCTCACTTAAGCAAGCAGCTCTTTGGGAACAGGTCAAAGATGATTTGCACAAGTCAGCCCTGACACTCTCTGGTGGTCAGCAGCAGCGGCTCTGCATTGCCCGTGCTATCTCGGTCAAGCCAAACATCTTGCTCATGGATGAGCCAGCGTCAGCCTTGGATCCGATTGCGACCATGCAGCTGGAAGAAACCATGTTCGAACTTAAGAATAACTATACCATCATCATTGTGACCCACAATATGCAGCAGGCTGCCCGTGCTAGTGATTACACTGGATTCTTCTATCTGGGCGACTTGATTGAGTACGATAAGACGGCCAATATTTTCCAAAATGCCAAACTTCAGTCCACTAATGACTATGTTTCAGGTCACTTTGGTTAAGCAGCTATCCGTATTCATCACGATTCAACAAGCTTGGTCTTTGGTTGAATGTAAAATAAAATGAAGGAAAAACGTATGACAGAACCTATTTTGCAAGTCAAGGACTTGTCGGTTTATTATAATAAAAAGAAAGCCCTTAATAGCGTTTCACTTGATTTCATGCCAAATGAGATTACGGCTTTGATTGGACCGTCAGGCTCAGGTAAGTCAACCTTGCTCAAGGCTATCAACCGAATGGGCGATCTGAATCCAGAAGTAACGACTACAGGAACGGTCATTTATAACAGTCACAATATCTATGGTCCGAGGACAGATACGGTAGAGCTTCGCAAGGAAATCGGCATGGTTTTCCAGCAGCCCAATCCTTTCCCTATGACCATCTATGAAAATGTGGTCTATGGACTTCGGATTAATGGTGTCAAGGACAAGGCAGTTTTGGACGAAGCAGTAGAGCGCTCCCTTATTGGTGCTTCTATCTGGGACGAGGTCAAGGACCGTCTGCATGATTCCGCTATCGGTCTTTCCGGTGGTCAGCAGCAACGGGTTTGTGTGGCTCGCGTGCTAGCTACTAGTCCTAAGATCATTCTCTTGGACGAGCCGACATCAGCCTTGGATCCAATCTCAGCTGGGAAAATCGAGGAAACTCTCTACAGTCTGAAAGACAAATATACCATGCTTTTGGTCACTCGCTCCATGCAGCAGGCATCTCGGATTTCTGAAAAGACCGGCTTCTTCCTTGGTGGAGACTTGATTGAATTTAATGAAACCAAGAAGATGTTCCTTAATCCAGCCCACAAAGAGACCGAAGACTACATTACTGGTAAATTCGGATAACAGAAAGGAATCTTATGCTTAGAGTACAATTTGAAGAAGATTTAGAAAAACTTCATAATCAATTCTACGCGATGGGAAACGAAGTACTATCGCAGATTAACCGAACGGTTCGTGCCTTTGTCACGCATGACCGTGAACTGGCTCGTCAGGTCATTGAAGACGATGCTGAAGTCAATGAATACGAGGTGAAACTGGAGAAGAAATCTCTAGAAATCATAGCCCTGCAGCAGCCTGTGTCTCAGGATTTGCGGACCGTTATTACCGTGTTGAAAGCCAGCAGTGATTTGGAACGCATGGGTGACCACGCCGTATCTATCGCCAAAGCTACTGTTCGGATGAAGGGAGAAGTTCGCATTGAGTCCGTAGAAGATGCCATCAGCAAGATGGGGCGCGATGTTAAGAATTTCGTCGAAGAAACTCTGAACGTCTACCTCAATGGAAATGTAGACCAAGCCTATGCAGTTGCAGCTCTAGATGAGAAAATCAATCAATACTTTGATGATATTCGCGATCTAGCTACTGAGGAAATCAAACAAAATCCAGATCTGATTGTGACTGGCCGCGACTACTTCCAAGTTATCTCTTACTTGGAACGAATCGGCGACTATGCCAAGAATATCTGTGAATGGGTTGTTTACTTTGAAACAGGTAAAATTATTGAGTTGTGATGATAAAAGAAGACAGGTTATTCCCCTGTCTTTTTCATTTGCATTTATTCTGCAACGAAATCTTATAAATATGATACAATAATAACAGATTATAAGCGGATAAGGATAGCAGAGTAATCTTGCTTCGTTGTTTGCTAGATGAGGAGAAGCTGATGCAAGCAGTTAAACATTTTATTGAAACATTTGTTCCTGAGCACTATGATCTCTTTTTGGAACTGAATCGTGCCGACAAGACTTTTTCAGGCAAGGTGACCATTACTGGGGAAGCTAAGACGAGTAAGATTTCCCTACATCAAAAAGATTTAACAGTTGAAGCTGTAGAGGTGGCTGGCCAAGCTCGTCCTTTCACTCTTGATAAGGACAATGAAGCTCTTTATATCGAGCTGGAAGCAGCTGGGGCTGTAGTGGTGACAATAACTTATACTGGTCAGATTACGGACAATATGACGGGGATTTACCCATCTTACTACACGGTTGATGGTGTGAAAAAAGAGATTATCTCTACGCAGTTTGAGAGTCACTTTGCCCGCGAAGCCTTTCCGAGTGTGGATGAGCCAGAGGCTAAGGCAACTTTTGATTTGGCTTTGAAATTTGACCAAGCAGAGGGTGAGTTGGCCCTGTCTAATATGCCGGAAATTGATGTTGAAAACCGCAAAACAACTGGCGTTTGGAAGTTTGAAACGACTCCACGTATGTCTTCCTATCTCTTGGCTTTTGCTGCTGGTGATATGCAAGGAATTACTGCTAAAACCAAGAATGGAACCTTGGTAGGAGTCTATGCGACCAAGGCCCACCCAGCCAGCAATCTAGAGTTTGCTTTGGACATTGCGGTTCGCTGTATTGAATTTTACGAAGAATACTACGGAGTCAAGTATCCTATTCCTCAGTCACTTCATGTGGCCCTGCCAGACTTTTCTGCGGGGGCTATGGAAAACTGGGGCTTGGTGACCTATCGGGAAATTTATCTGCTGGTGGATGAAAATTCAACAGCCTTAAGCCGCCAGACAGTTGCCTTGGTTGTTGCACATGAACTAGCTCACCAATGGTTCGGAAATCTAGTGACCATGAAGTGGTGGGATGACCTTTGGCTCAATGAAAGCTTTGCCAATATGATGGAGTATGTCTCAGTTGATGCGATTGAGCCTAGCTGGAAGATTTTTGAAGATTTTCAGACCAGTGGAGCTCCTTATGCCCTCAAGCGTGACGCGACAGATGGCGTTCAGTCGGTCCATGTAGAGGTCAAGCATCCTGATGAAATCAATACTCTTTTTGATGGAGCGATTGTCTATGCCAAGGGGAGCCGTCTTATGCACATGCTGCGCCGTTGGCTGGGAGACGATGCCTTTCGTAAGGGGCTAGGCGCTTACTTTGAGAAGCATCAGTATGGCAATACCATCGGTCGTGACCTCTGGGATGCTCTTTCTCAAGCTTCTGGCCGTGATGTAGCTTCCTTTATGGATGCTTGGTTGGAACAACCGGGTTATCCAGTTGTCACTACTAAGGTTGAAAATGACTGCTTGATTTTGACCCAGAAGCAGTTCTTCATTGGAGAGCACGAAGACAAGGGCCGTCTCTGGCCAGTACCGCTCAATAGCAACTGGCAAGGACTTCCTGATACTCTGACGACAGAAAGACTGGAAATTCCTAATTATGCAGCCTTGGCAGCGCAAAATGAAGGAGCCCTGCGTCTTAATACAGAAAATACTGCCCACTATATCACCGATTATCAAGGTGAGTTGCTGGATGCTCTTCTGAATAATCTCAGTTCTTTGGACAATATCAGTAAACTGCAAATCGTGCAGGAGCGTCGACTTCTGGCAGAGTCAGGTATGATTTCCTATGCGGACCTGCTGCCAGTCATCAGCAAGCTGGCAAACGAAACTTCTTATATGGTAGTTTCAGCTGTTTCCCAAGTGCTGGAAGGCTTGAATCGCTTTGTGGATGAAGGCAGTCAGACTGAAGAAGATTACAAAGCCCTGCTGAAAGTACTTAGTCAAAGCAATTTCGACCGTCTTGGTTTTGAAAAACAGGAAGGTGAAAGCGATGAGGATGAGATGGTTCGTCAGCTCATTGTGGGTAATATGATTAAGGCGGACGATGAGACAGCTAGAGCTCAAGCTAGCCAGATTTTTGAACGCTATCGTGATAATTTGGAAAAACTCCCTGCCGCTATTCGCTTGCAGGTATTGGTCAACCAAATCAAGCATCATGAAAGCAAGGAGCTGACTAAGCTTTATCTGGACCTATATGTCGCTTCAAATGACGGAAGCTTCAAAAATGCTCTTTCTACAGCCCTTTCTTATACGAAGAACCAGGAAACCTTGGATGAACTTTTAGCGACTTGGAAGGACAAATTTACTGTGAAACCGCAGGATTTGTCAGCTTGGTATGCTCGATTCCTCAGCCGTGATTTTACTCAAGAAGCAGTGTGGACTTGGGCGCGTGAGAATTGGGACTGGATCAAGGCAGCGTTAGGTGGCGACATGAGCTTTGATAGCTTTGTCATTAGCCCGGCAGTGGTCTTCAAGACAGAGAAGAGATTAGCAGAGTACAAAGACTTCTTTGAACCGCAGTTGGACGATATGGCGATTAGCCGAAACATCAGCATGGGAATCAAAGAAATCGCTGCGCGTGTTGAATTGGTGAAGCGTGAGAAAGAAGCAGTGGAAAAAGCAATTCGAGCTGCAATCTGATAGATTTGATTAAAATGACTAGAAAGCCTGAGATATTATCTATTTCAGGCTTTTTCTTTATCATTTTGAGTATTTAAACATTGCTTATATGCCTTTGCTTTGATAAAATAGAAAAGTATGTAAAATAAACAGGCAACTGTTTAAAGGAGAAATGGAGTTTATAATGGAAAAGAAAATAGTCTATGGCTTCCGCAAGAGCCCCCTTTCTAAGGGCTTGTGCGGAGCTGTTTTGGGTGCGGCTTTGATGGTAGCGGCCGGATCAGTTCAAGCAGAGGAGAAGGTATCTTCAGCAGCAGACCAGTCTGCCCTTTCTGAAGCAGCTCTTTCGCCAACCGAAGCACCCCAGCCAACTGCTGCCCCTGCTCAGTCAGAGCCAGTAGGGCAAGACAAGCTCCCTTTGGAGGTTTCCCATTCGGAAATGGATCAGGCTTTGGCTGAGGCCGAGAAAGCAGGAATTCAGATAAAGCAGGAGCCGACTGTTGATTTAGGAACAGCTAGAAATCCAGAAGAAGCTGCGAGTAAACGGGAGACAGCGCTAGCGGATTATGCGACTCAAATCAAGGAAATACGTGAAAACACAGCAGCTTATCAAGAACAGTTGAAGACCTATGAGAAAGAGCTCAGTCAGAAAGAGTCTGCCAATCAAGCCCTGAAAGACCAATATGACAAGGCTCTGGCTTCCTATGAACAAGAGTCCAGTCGCATTCAGGCTGAAAATACTCAGCTAGAGGCAGACTATGAGCAGAAACGGACGGCTTATCAGGCAGAATTGAGCCGTATAGTAAAAATCAATCAAGAGAAAGAAGCCTCCTATCAAGCAGCTTTAGCAGCTTATCAAGAGGAGCGTTCACGGATTTTACAGGAAAATGCTCACGCGAAAGCTGCCTACCAAACTGCTATGGAGAGCTATGCTACAGAGCTGAAAGTTACTCGAGAGAAGAATGCTGAAGCAAAGCGTCGCTATGAAGAAAGGCTTGCTCAGGTCTCAGCTCAAAATAAAGCTGCCCAAGCTGAAAATGCAGCCATTGCAGAACGAAATCAGGCAGCTGAAAAAGCCTATCAGGAAGCAGTCAAGCAGTATGAAGCTGAAGTTTCCAGACTGGCTCAGGTTAAGGCAGAAAAAGAAGCTGTTTATCAAGCAGCCATGGCTGACTATGAGAAAGAATTGGCTCGGGTTCAGAAAGACAATGCTGAGCTAGAGCAACAGTATCAGTCAGATTTAAGGGCTTACCAACAGGAAGTAGAACGCATTCAAAGAGCCAATCAAGCAGCAAAACAATCTTATGAGACAACCTTGGCTAAAATCCAAGAGCAGAACAAAGAGATTGAGGCCCAAAATCTAGCTGTTCAGAAGAAAAATGCAGCCTTAAAGGAGCAGTATCAGGCTGATTTAGCAGCTTATCAAGAGCGATTGGCTGAGATTCGTCAAAAAAATCAAGCGACAGAGAAAGACTATGAGAGCAAATTAGCTGCTTATCAAAAGAATCGCTCTGAAATCGAGGCGGCCAATGATGCCAAAGCGAGAGATCATCAAGCAGCTTTGACTGCCTATCAAGCTGAACTTGAGCGTGTCCAAGCTGAAAATAAGAAGCGCCAAACTGCCTATGAGACAGAAAAAGCAGAAGTAACAGCCCGTAATGCTGCCATTGAAGCTGAAAAAGCCCAGATTCGTCAGCAAAATCAGGAAAAACAAGAGCTTTATAAAAGGCAATTAGCCCAATATGAGCAGGATGTGGCTCGAATCACTGAAAGCAACCAGAAAAGTCGGGAAGCATATGAGAAAGCCTTGCTTACCTACCAGGAGTCGACTGTTCGGATTGAGACGGAAAACAAGAATAAACTAGCTGCTTATCAGGCGGACTTAGCGACTTACCAAGCAAATCTTGCAAGGATTGAAGCAGAAAATCAAAGACTAAAAGAAGATTATGAGGCAAACCTTGCTTCTATTGCAGCACAGAACGCGGTGATTGAGCAGGAAAATGCAAGCATTAAGGGAAAAAATACCCGCTTGAAAGCTGACTATGATAAGCTATTGGAAGAATATAAGAAGGCAAAAGCTGCCTATGATACAGCCAAAACTAAGTATGATGCAGCTCTTGTAACTTTTGAGAGAGAGTTGCAGGAAGCTGAAGCGAAGAAAAATGAAGAAGGCTATCTTAGTAAGGTTGAAAGCCAGCCTTTTGTTTTCAAATCTGAGCCCCAGGCTGTCTTGACGCTTGATCCCTCTATTAGAACCTATACCAATGATGAGCTGACTGATGAGGTTCGTTCTTGGAGAATGGATCAATCAGGAATAACTGCTTTGACCAGTGTTTTAAAAGGGAAAGAACATCAGACTAAAGTCATTTTACAAAAAGATGTGCCTCTGGTAGCTACTTATACCAATATCAAAAATTCCAGTATTCAAGGTAAGAAAATTGCTAAAGTTGTCTACACTTATACTCTGAAAGAATCATCTAAGAGTCAGGATAAGCTTCCAGTTTTCTTAGTTAAGGATCCGACCTTGACTGTCTGGACCTTGGATTTTTATGGCCATTCTCGGGTCAATGTTCAAGCTGAGTTTTTCGATGAGGCAGGAGAAAGGCTTGATATGACAGGCTCGCTTGTCAGCTTCTCATCTTTAAATACGAACAAAGTTGCAATTGAGTACATTAAGAATTTTAATGGTGAATATATTCCTATTACAGGCTCTGCCATTAATGTTCACCCAGATACTAGTGTTCACGCTGATATTTCTATTAACTTTGAGCGGGAAGGCTCTCGCTTTGAGTATAACAAATGGGACTCGCCGAACAGTCCTTATAACTGGTATGGCGCTATCGTAGGTAAGGCACAGGGAGATGTCATTTCCTTTGATATTGGTTCACGAAATCGGGGTTCTGCTTGGTTTGTATTTAACTCAGATATTAAAGCCAAAGGTGTTCCAATCAAGCCTGTTGCTCCGACAGAAGTTGCTCAACCTCAGGAACCGGCTTATGAGGAAGTCAAGGCCTTGCAGCCTCTTCCGAGTCAGCCAGTCTATCAACCTTTGCCAGAAGAGCCAGTTCAGCCGACCTATCAAGAACTTCCTAAACAGCCGACAGAAACTCAACCTCTTCCTCTTCCAAATCGGCCTGAGGAGCCAGCAGTCCTACCGGAAAGAGATTTGGAAAGTCTGCCGCAAGAGCCAATTTATCTGCCTGAGCCGCTTCAACCTCAAAAGCCAGTTTATCAGGAAGTGCCAGAAGAACCTAGCTCCCCTTCTCTATTGACAGAGCCGACTACAGTTGAAGAGCCAACCTATGAGAAGGAGCAGCCCTTGCTGAGTCTTCCGCAAGCACCGGTCGAAGATCCACTGCCACAGGCACCTCAGCTCCCAACTTATTTGAAGGAACCAGAAAAACCTCAAAAAGATCCTGAAGTAAGCACGGGTGAGGCTCCGAAACCGCCTGTTTATGAAGAAGAAATTGCTTTAGAGGAGCTGCCTCAGGAGCCAAGCTATCTGCAGGAACCACAGCTTCCTCAAGAACCAGTTCTTCAGCCTGAACCCCAGGCACCTGTCAGAGAAAGTGACCTGCCTCTGATAGAGGAGCCTGACAAACCAAACTATAAGGAGCTTCCCCAAAAGCCGGCTGAACCTAGCTATCAAGCTTTGCCAAGCCGTCCGCAAGCGCCGACTCAAACTTATCACTATAACCAGCTCTTTATCCAGTTAAAAGTCAGAGAAGAGTTGGAGGATGAGTCCAAGAAGAATATTCATCAACAAGAGGTTAGTCAGGGAAGTTTTGCTGTCCTTAATCTGGTAACGGATGCTTTGCCTGCTTATCGCTTGCCAATTCACTCTTTCGTATTGGAAGATCGTCTGCCAGAAGGTTTTGAATTGGATCTAGAAGCGACTAGAGCGAAAAGTCCTGGTTATGAAGTTTCTTATGACCCGAGCACCAGAGTCTTGACTTTTGTTGCTGCATCAGGTCTGCTTGAAGGCTACAATGCTGACTTGAATACTGCGACCGAGACGCTAGCTCCAGCAGCAGTCGGTCGACTCTTGTATCCAGGCAGAACCTATACCAATCATTTCAGCTTGCTGATTAATAATCAATACTGGATAGAATCCAATCAGGTTAGTGTTTCGACACCTCCTGCAGAGATTACTGTTCAAACAGCGCAAAAATTTGAGCCTCTTTCAAACCAGACTTGGCAGCATCCAAGATCTGAAAGCAAGCAACCAAGCAACATGCAGCTATCTGTCAGCTACCAAACCAGTCAAGGTCAATTGCCTAAAACTGGAAGCAGTTCGAGCTCTCTTCTCACTTATTTTGGCTTTGCGGCCTTGCTAGCTTCAGCCGGCTTCCGTCTTTCTAAGAAACACTCATAAAAAAATAAGCAGCTCCTGCATCCAGCGCTTTTGAACATGATAAATTTAGACTGAGACAATTTTGTCGCAGTCTTTTTTACTGAGAATTTTTGGGGCAAATGTTTGATAGATGTATCAAGTGTTTTAGATAGGCAAGTATTTTAAGATGAATGTAAATCGTGTTATAATAGGCATGTCAAAGAATTTTTACCTACAATAATCAGTAATGTTAAAGAATTTCATCTAGCCAAACAACTAAAAAATAAGTATGATGAGGAGGAAAAGATAATGTTAGGAAAACAATTGAAGTTTATACGGGAGCAAAAAGGCTATAGTCAAGCTCAGATTGCAGAATCACTAGGAACGACTCGGCAGACCATCTCGAACTGGGAAAATAATAAGACGATTCTAGATAGTGCAAGTCTTATTCGTCTAGCCGATTTTTACCAGATTTCATTAGATGAGCTATGTGGTCGAAAAGCTTTATCTATCTCCAAAGATTCGAGCATAAAATCAATGATTTTGACAAATGCCTGTACACTTTGGACTTGCTTTGTTTCATCTCTCGGATAGTTCTATTGATTTTCCTGCTAACTTTTTAGTTATTTAGAATATTAGGAGGAAAACAATGTTTTACTATTTTTATTTATCTCTCGCAATTCTATTTGAAATTGCCGCCACAAGTCTTTTAAAACTATCTCAAGGTTTTTCGAAACTATTTTTCGGTTGCCTTGCTTTGATGTTTTATGGCTTGTGCTTTTTCTTTTTATCTCTATCTTTAAAGGGCATTCAGTTAAATCTAGCTTACGCCATTTGGTCTGGAATAGGTCTAGTAGGGACAACGATATTATCTATTCTGCTTTGGCACGAAAAAGTAACAGCTGTAAGCCTTTTAGGGATAAGTCTAGTTATTGTCGGACTTGTTTTATTGAACTTATCACAAAAGACTCACTAGAGAATGGAGAATTATATGTTTGATAATTATTTTAAAAATAAAAAGGTTGTAATTATTGGTGCAAGTGGTAGTTTGGGAAGAGTCTATACACGGGCTTTTCATCAAGCGGGTGCTAGGTTATTTCTCTTAGGAAGAGATATAGATAAGTTAACGATGTTTGTGCAAGAATTTTCGTCTTTTATTCCAATAAGCTCAGTGGATATTACAAGTGAAGAGTCTCTAAAAAATGTAGTATCAGAGATACAAGAGTGGTCGGAATGTATAGATATTGTTATCAATGCAACTGGTTTTGATGTAAGAAAGTCTTTGTCAGCGCATTCCTTTGAGGACATAGAGCAGACACTGTTAATCAATTTATCTGGCGCCATTCTGATTAGCAAGATTTTTCTGCCCTTATTAGCAAATGAAAAAGGTGCTACAATTGTGCATTCTGGCGGTTTTGCAGATGGGCGGCTCGCTTTCCCTTACTATAGCGTAGATGTGGCTAGTCGCGCAGGGATTTTTTCTTTTATTGAATCAATGAATCGCGAATTAAAACAGGAGCGGAAAAAGGTGTATTTAACCTATTTTTGTCCCAATGCTGCGGATACACCCTCAGAAAAGCCTTACCATCCTGTTTGGAAAGAGATGGGGATTAAGATTTCAACTACAGACGAGGTTTGCCTAGCTTTGCTAAAAGGTATTAAGTCTCATCAAAGAGTCATCCTGATGGGGCGGGGGGCATCTTTATTTGCTAAACTCAATCTTCTGTCTTCAAGATTAGCTGATTTTCTTTTATTAGATAAATATAGCTGTATATTGAAAAAGCACTTTTCATAAACCATTTTCCTTATCTTTCAGCCTTTTTTAAGAAAAAATTCAGTCCTGTTTAAGTAAAAATTTATATGATAATGCTATTCAAGTGAAAGGATGTGTATGGGATGACTTGTAAGCTGCATTAGCTTCTTGTTTGATAGAAACAGATAGAAAAATTTACAAAAGAAAGAAGGAACATATTAAATGGATATGGAAAAAATGATTGTTGTAGAAAAAAGCACTAAATGGTGGCTGACGGTTGCGACGGGTGGTGCTCTAGCAGTCGGACTTCTGGGCGGTTATGGTCTTGCGACAGCTATTCACGGTACAAACAATCAGCAATCAGCTATTCAACAGCCAGCTACTATGCCTGGAGCACCGGAGCAGGGTCAGAATGGCCAGGATGCAGGAAATGGAATGCCGCCACAAGTTGGTCAGAATGGTCAAAATGGTGGACCAGGTAATGGAATGCCGCCGCAGGATGGTGGACCAGGACAAAGCGGTCAAGACCAAGGCATGCCGCCTCAAGACGGCCAGCAGTCTGACAATGACAAGAGCAAGAATTCTTCTGCTCAGCAAAATGACAACGGGAAGAAAAACAAGAAAAAGTCTTCAACGAACACAAATGAACAATCGGACAAGAACAATAATAAGTCGACAAAAGAAAATAAAACGTCGCAGTCGTAGAAAAAACTTACTGATTTTGACCCAAGTCATGATATAATAAGAATAGCAAATAAAACAAAAACCAAAAGACATAATCTTGGAAAGTTTTATTGGAGGAAAGAAAAATGATTAAAATTCTATTGGTAGAAGATGACCTTGGACTGTCAAACTCAGTTTTTGATTTTTTGGATGATTTTGCAGATGTAATGCAGGTTTTTGATGGCGAAGAAGGTCTATATGAAGCAGAAAGCGGTGTTTATGACCTCATCTTGCTGGATCTCATGTTACCTGAAAAGGATGGTTTCCAAGTGCTGAAAGATCTCCGAGCAAAAGGAGTCACAACCCCTGTCCTCATCATGACTGCTAAGGAAAGCTTGGATGACAAAGGACATGGCTTTGAGCTCGGAGCTGACGACTATCTGACAAAACCTTTCTATTTGGAAGAACTGAAAATGCGGATCCAAGCGCTCTTGAAACGCGCTGGTAAATTCAACGAGAATACTCTTTCTTATGGTGATGTAACTGTCAACCTATCTACAAATTCAACCACGAAGGCTGGTAAAGACGTAGAGTTGCTTGGTAAAGAGTTCGACCTCTTGGTTTATTTCCTGCAAAATCAAAATGTAATCTTGCCTAAGACTCAAATTTTTGACCGTCTGTGGGGCTTTGACAGTGATACCACTGTTTCCGTTGTCGAAGTGTACGTTTCAAAGATTCGTAAAAAACTGAAAGGAACGGCATTTGCGAAAAACCTACATACTCTTCGTAGTGTCGGCTACATTTTAAAAGATGCTGAATAAAATCAAGAAGACCTTTTATGCGGATGATTTCTCTTATTTCATTCGCTATTTTGGGTTGTTTACATTAATCTTCTCAGCCATGACCTTGATTATTATTCAGGTTATGCGCTCCAGCCTTTATACGTCAGTTGATGAAAATCTGAAAAACCTGAGTAATGATCCTAGTTCAGTAGCTGATTTGGCCTATCGGACGACAGGTCAGCAGTCTGATCCGAGTAATAAGGTCAATTCTAAAAGTCCTAAAAGCAGTAAAGAGCCAGATGGTGATTCAGATGAAGAGCCTAAGCCTAACAATCTAACTACGCCAAATGTCAGCTCTAATACTTTTGCCCTGCTTTTGGATGATGATTATAAAAATATTTCCACCAGCAAGAGCGATGGTTTTCTGGACTTTAATTCATTAGAGTTTAACAAGTCCTATCTAAATCAAATCAAGGAAATTGTGATTGGTAATAGCTTTGGTCAGACAGAAAGCTATCGGGCTTATCTCTTTGATATTGATCCTAAAAATGAGTATCCTGATATCAAGTATGCTGTGGTCATGACTAGTATCAGCCAGCTTGAGCAGACCAGCAGCAAGCATGAGCAGTTGATTGCCATGGTCATGGTCAGCTTTTGGGGAATTTCCCTGATTGCCAGTATTTATCTGGCTCGGATGAGTGTCAAGCCTCTGCTGGAAAGTATCCAGAAGCAGAAGGCTTTCGTGGAAAATGCCAGTCACGAACTACGGACTCCTCTGGCAGTATTGCAGAGCCGCTTAGAGACGCTCTTTCGTAAGCCTGAAGCTACAATTATGCAGAGCAGTGAAAATATTGCTTCTAGCTTGGATGAAGTACGGAATATGCGCTTGCTGACAACCAATCTGCTCAACCTGGCCCGTCGCGATGATGGCATCAAGCCTCAATATGGTGAAGTTGAACCAGAATTTTTTGATACGACCTTTGCTAATTACTGTATTATCGCAAGGGAGAATAAAAAAGCCTTTCATTCAGAAAATATGATCAAGCACCCTATTGTGACCGATCAAATTTTTCTCAAACAACTGATGACTATTCTATTTGATAATGCTATCAAGTATACAGATGATGATGGTGTAATCAGTGTCATGGCTACTTCGACAGATCGTTACCTTATTTTCCGAGTGGCGGACAATGGTCCTGGTATCAGCGATGAAGATAAGAAGAAGATTTTTGATCGCTTTTATCGGGTGGACAAGGCTCGGACCCGTCAGAAAGGTGGCTTTGGTCTGGGGCTTTCTCTGGCCAAGCAGATTGTCGATGCTTTCAAGGGCTCTATTTATGTCAAGGACAACAAACCAAAAGGTACGGTCTTTGAAGTTAAACTGCTATTGAAGGAAACGAAAAAGCGTTCTGTTAAATAGCAGGAGAGTGATTTTCATTGATAAATTTTTTGAAAAACAATTCTTAGCAGGCCTTATTGGCTTGCTTTTTATCTGGTACCTATTTACTTTTTTAAAAATTTAATATAAGTTTTGCCTAAAATAGGGTATAATAATAAACAAGAAAGAATGAGGTGAAATTATGGCATCAAAAATGTTACATACTTGTTTGCGTGTGGAGAATTTGGAAGCGTCTATTGCTTTTTATGCAGAGGCTTTTGGTTTTAAGGAGCTTCGTCGCAAGGATTTTCCAGATTATCAGTTTACTATCGTTTATCTAGGTTTGGAAGGTGATGATTATGAGCTTGAACTGACCTATAACTATGACCATGGTCCTTATGTGATTGGGGACGGTTTTGCTCATGTGGCACTTAGCACGCCAGACTTGGAAGGTCTGCACGCTGAGCACAAGGCCAAAGGCTATGAAGTGACAGATCCAAAAGGTCTTCCTGGCAACCCGCCTAATTATTATTTTGTAAAAGATCCTGATGGCTACAAGGTGGAAGTCATTCGTGAGAAGAGTCTCTAACATCTAGCTGCAGTTAATTTTGCAAGATAAATGATGAATTTTATTCATTTAGGACAGGTGTATGAAAAGACAAAATAACAAGAAACACGGTAAGAAAACACTCATTGTTCTCAGCTTGCTAGGTTTAGCTTTTATTGCTGCTTTATTTCTGGGTGCTGTAAAGATTTATGCTATTTTCCAAGAAAAGGAACTGCAAGAGAAAGTTAGTGTGCTGATTGCCCAAGAAGAGACCTTCCACGCTGAAAATACTGAAAAGCAGAGCAAGATGATTGGCAGCCACTATGTAGAGGCCTTTTATCCTCTGCTAGATGGTCAGGTTATGGCAAGCGTCAAGGAGCAGATGGACGCAGATAGCCAGACGATTAAGGATAATCAGAAGAAGGGCGATAAGATTGAGGAATTGACCTTCTACTATGCTGAGGAAAAAGAAACGAGCCTGAAGGATGTCAAAGAAGTACTGGTGCATCGCAAGGACTATCATGTCAAAGAGATGAAAATCAGTAAAGGAGAAGAGCGGGAAGTTGCTGACAGCTACCTTGGTGCAGACGGCAGCCCTTTCACTCTGGATAAGCTCTTTCAGGATCCTGATGCAGCTAAGGAAATCTTCATCAACGAAATATCCAGCCAGCTGACCTTTAGACAGGCCGATGAGGCGGTGCAGACGGAAATTCTCAACACCCTCAATGGAACGGAGTTGGGTCAGTTGTCCTTCCGTTATGAGTACAGCCATTTTTCTATTAAGCTGAGTAAGGAAGTGCAAGGCTTAACTAGCATTGACGTTCCTTTGTCTAGCTTCTATGACCAGATCAATGCGGACTATCTGACTGGAGATGACTTGGCAGCTTATCAGAGTTTCGAGGCTAAGAAGCATGTGAAAATGGTTGCTCTGACCTTTGATGACGGTCCAGATCCTAAGACAACACCGCAGGCTCTGGATATCCTAAAGAAATACGGTGCCAAGGCGACCTTCTTTATGGTTGGGCAAAACATTGCTGGTAATGAAGCGATTGTCAAGCGCGTGCACAATGAAGGTCATCAGATTGGGATTCATACATGGGACCATCCAGTCTTAACCAAACTACCTCTGGAGTCAGCCCAAAAAGAAATCCTTGATACCCAGACCGCTATTAACAATGTCATAGGCATCAAGCCAACGATTACGCGGCCTCCTTATGGAGCTATTAATGCTACAATTCAAAATTCGGTTGACCAGTCCTTTATCATGTGGAATGTAGACAGTCTAGACTGGAAGACACGCAATACTAAAGCCATTATGCAAGAGATTGCCAAAACCCAGCCAGGCTCGATTATCCTCATGCATGATATTCACCAGACCAGTATTGACGCTCTGCCAAGTGTTCTCGAGTATCTGAAGAGTAACGGCTATACTTTGGTAACGGTCGATGAGCTGCTGGAAGGCCAGCTAGAGCCGCATCGTATTTATTACGGCAGAGACTAAGACGGTCTTGGGGTTAGTTTTTTGAAATTCTTGTTGGCAATGAGTAAAAGCAAAAAGCTTTGGAAACATGAGATTTCCAAAGCTTTTTTAGCTTAACTCGTTACATAAAGCTCTTGATTTTTTAATACAATTTCTCGGACGGTGGCGTATTTTTTCAATGTTTTCAGCTCTTCTGTATGGCTGATGAAGGTAATCACGTAGCCTTCCTTGCCCATGCGGCCGGTTCGTCCAGAGCGGTGGGTATAGGTTTCTAAATCGCGCGGAAGCTCATAATTGACGACGCATTCTAGGGAGTCAATATCAATGCCGCGAGCAACTAGGTCAGTGGCTAGCAGGAGAGTAATCTGATGCTCTTTGAACTTATCCAAAATCACCTTGCGGAACTTAACGTTGACATCGCTGGCAAGAGAAACGGCATTGGCTTCATGATATTGGAGTTTTTCCTCAGCACTGCCTAGGTCTGACAGAGCGTTGAAAAAGACCAGTCCGCGGAAATCTTCAACATTGGATAACTTACGCAGCAACTCCACTTTATCACGTTTTTCGACTTGCATGTAAAAATGCTGGATGTTATCCAAAACTTGGTCGGCAATGCTGATTTCTAGAGTATTTTCAGCAATCTTGTCGTGGTCGAACTTAGCGGTGGCGCTCATATATACCAGCTGGTGGTCACGAGGCGCATAGTGGGTGATTTTATCAACAAAGTGATACTGAGAATCGCTGAGCAGCTGGTCAAATTCATCCAAAATAATGGTTTCGACATTCATCATCTTGATTTTCTTGAGCTTGGCCAACTCAAAAATCCGTCCAGGCGTTCCGATGATAATTTCTGGACCTTTCTTAAGGCGCTCGATTTGTCGCTTCTGACTGGAACCGGAGAGCAGGAGCTGGGCTGTCAGCCCTAAAGGCTCCGCCCAAGTCTTGCAGACCTCAAAGATTTGTCCAGCCAGCTCAGTATTAGGAGCTAAAATCAAGAGTTGTTGGGCTTTTTTAGGTGTCAGTTTGAGCAGACTGGGAAAGAGATAGGCCAGAGTTTTACCAGTACCAGTCGGACTGATTCCCAGCACCGTATCGCCTGCAGAAACAGAATCAAACATCTTCTCTTGAATAGCCGTCAAATCTTCAAAGCCTAGCTGAGCCAGCTGATTTTGCCAGCTCGGGGGAAATTGTTCCTTAATCATCATCAACCTCAAATCTAATGCCAGCGTCCTTGCGCATGGCAAATAAGCTTTCGTGAACAGCCGTAGCCGCATTCAACCATTTCTCATAAACCGCATCCTGTCCGCCCTTGAGCACTCGCGCGAAAGCCTGAGCTTCCTCCAGCATGGTATGGGAGGCACGCTTGATAGGCAGTACCTCCTCTTGACCGTCCAGACTTTGGAAAATAGCAGAGCTGATAAATTCAATTCCGTCTAAAGTCAGAGTTCCTTGATCCGTGTAAATTTCCGCAGGCAGATTGCTGTTTATATTTTTACCGGCCTGAATCTGAACTTGAAAATTTGGATAGATAAGACAGCCGGATCCATTTAAATCAATCGTATTAGCTAGCTGCTGGGCGCTGTAGCGAGCGAAGCGCGGATGGCCGAAAAGTCTGATAGCTACATAGACAGGATAGACTCCCAAGTCCATCAAAGCGCCGCCGGAAAACTTAGCTGAGAAAACATTGGGCTGCTCTCCCGCTAGCAGAGCTTGCATTTTTGAAGAATACTTGGCGTAGGTAAAGTTAGCTCCTAAGACAGTCTTGTCCTTAAGGAAATCACTAATCGTATCAAAGGTCTGCTCATGATAGTTGCGAGCAGCTTCAAAGAGATAGACTTGATGCTCGTTAGCCAGCTTGACCAATTCCCGCCATTCTTTGGGACGAGAAACCGCTGGCTTTTCAACAATAACATGTTTACGAGCCAGAATAGCTACCTTGGCATGCTTGAAATGCAGACTGTTGGGACTAGCGATATAAACAACATCAAGATCAGACGACAGAAAGTCCAGCATTTCAGTATAGACGGCTGTATTTTCATAGTTTTGCACAAAGCGCTCAGCAGAAGCCAGAGTCCGAGAGTAGACAGCTGCCAGCTGATAGTCGCCTGTTGAGTGAGCGGCCTTGATGAACTCATGAGAAATAGAACCTGTTCCGATAATTCCAAGTTTGAACATAAAAACCTCCTTTTTTCTATTTTTAAGAATGTACTTTTTTTATTTTAGCTCTTTCATTATAACATGAATTGCGGTAAAATAGATAAGATAACAAGAGATGGAGCTTATAATGCAAAATAGACCTATTATTATTGGTGTGACTGGTGGTTCCGGAGGCGGAAAGACCAGCGTTTCTCGAGCAATTTTGGCTAATTTTCCAAACGAAAAAATTGCCATGATTGAGCATGACTCCTACTATAAGGATCAGACGCATCTGACTTTTGAGGAGCGGGTTAAGACCAACTATGACCATCCTTTTGCCTTTGATACGGACCTGATGATTGAGCAGATTAAGGAGCTCTTGGCTGGTCGACCAGTAGATATTCCTACTTACGACTATACGGAGCATACCCGCAGCAAAAAGACCTATCGTCAGGAGCCTCAGGATGTGTTCATCGTTGAGGGGATTTTGGTCTTAGAGGACCAGCGCCTGAGAGATTTGATGGATATTAAGATCTTTGTGGACACAGATGATGACGTTCGGATTATTCGTCGTATTAAGCGGGACATGGAAGAGCGCGGCCGCAGTTTGGATAGCGTTATCGAACAGTATTTGGGTGTCGTTAAGCCTATGTACCATCAGTTCATCGAGCCGACCAAGCGCTATGCGGATGTCATCATTCCAGAGGGAGCTTCAAACAAGGTGGCTATTGACCTGATTACGACCAAGATTGAAAAAATCCTTAAGGAAGCCAGAGAGGGCTAGCACACGTAGCTTTCTGCTCGGTCATTTGAGGAAACAAAAGTTTGTGAATCTGGTGAATCGCAGTAGCTACAAGATTTTTGAAATATAATCTAGCAAGGGGAAGTGGACGGACTGAAATCTATGATTTTCGTAGTCTGGTCACTCCCTTATTTTGTAGGTGGTTTATGAAACAATTTGTAAAAAGAGAGTTTCACTCTCGTTCAAAATTTTTTGCCTGTCTCTTGACCTTTTGTGCAGGATTTATCGACGCCTATACCTTCATTGAGCGGGGAGGGACCTTGGTGGCAGGTCAGACAGGAAACGTCGTTTTCCTTTCGGTTGAGCTTATCAATCAGGAGACAAGAGGAATCGAAGTGAAATTGGCAACTATGTTGGCCTTTATGCTGGGGATTTTTCTGATGACTGTTTTTCAGCATCATTTTGAACATTCTTGGCGCAGGCTGTCCAGCGTTTTTCCTTTGATATTGACGACAGCTGTTGCTGGATTTTTGCCTGCAAATGTGCCTCATCTCTATATCGTGCCGCCACTGGCTTTTTGCATGGGACTAGTTGCGACCGCTTTTGGCGAGGTGGATGGCATTGTCTACAACAACTCCTTTATGACGGGGAATATCAAGAAAACCATGGTAGCTTTTGGCAACTATGCTCGAAACAAGAAAGGGAAAGATTTGAAAGAAGGCCTTTTCTTTGTAGCCCTATTAGCAAGCTTTGTAGTTGGAGCCATCATCTCTACCTATCTGATTCAATTTTACCTCCTGAAGACCATCTGGCTTGTTTCCCTGATTCTAACAGCCTTTCTCCTTTTCCGAGGCATTCAATATATGAGGAGATGAGGGTGTATATTCTTCTTAGAAACGAAGTGACTTAAGAAGTGATACTGTGAAATTCATAGAAAGTAGTAGAATATAAGAAAAAATGATGAAAAAAAGTAAAATGGCTACTCTATCAATCGTAGCGCTAACCACTTCTATGGTCGTAGGAGGGACGATTCTGACAGTTCAAAACAAAAGTTTATTCACAGATGGAATTTTCGATTTAAGAAGTCCAAGAGAGAAACAACTAGCTTATTTGAAGGAGCATAAAAAAGAAATAGAAGATTTTGTGAAGTCTTTAAATCCTAAAGTGGAGTCTGTTCAAATTGCTTGGGAAGAAACACGTTGGGAAGAAATAGGAAATGGAACACCGCAGGGTGAAGGTAATGTTATTCGAGTTTTTGGTGGTTTTAATCATATCAAAGATTCAAGTTGGAGTGTTTTGGTTTACATAAAAGATGGAAAGAACAATAAAGAAGATTTTATTGAAGGAATTGGAAGTGGGAGTCCGCTTCGTGTAGGAGGAAGAGGATTTGGCGAAGAGTAATTTAAAAAACTTTCATAATTTCTACGCAAATTTAGCGCAGTTTGTAAATTTCATATTTTACGGAATACTTTTCAAAATTATTTTTTAATGCATTCATGATATAATAATAGTAACTTCTCTTTACTTTGGAGGATAAATAATGAAAAAAAATAGATTAGCTATTCTTGCGATAGCAACCACTCTAGTCATAGGAGGGACGATTATGACAGTTCAAAACAAAAGTTTATTCACAGATGAGACTTTCGATTTGAGAAGTCCAAAAGAGAAACAGCTAGCTTATTTAAAAAAGCATGAAGAAGAAATGGCTGAATTTGTTAAATCCAGAAATCCTAAAGTTAAAAGTGTTCAGTTTGACTGGGGTAGTTTGACAATTGAGGATATAGGTAACGGAACTCCTCAAGGTGGGGGGAATATACTAACTTTAAGCGGAAGAATTAATAATATTGAAGATTCTGAATTTACTCTGGGTTTCCCGCTAGAACATAATAGAAACAGTATTCCTGATATTAAGAGAATTTCTGAAATGCAACCGATAAGAGTCTTGAAAGGCAATGTATGGGATATTTATGAGTAATAGTAATTTAAAAACTTTTGATAATTTTTATGGAGATTTAGCGCAGTCGGCTTATACTGGTCGTCCTAATAATTTTCCACCTAAAAATAACTCAACCAAAGTAAAAGTATTTGATTTCTCAAAAGAAGTAATTTATGATGAAGAAATCACCCCTGGAGGTAAGAATCTTCCTTATGATGGCAGGGTCTATTTACAACCTGATTCTGATTTGCACGATGTCAATAAAATTACCACCGTACCAGTACCTGATACGAACGGTATGAGACGTGAGCCACGTATTGTAGACAGCTATCAAAAGGGGTTAATGACTGACGAAAAAGCGGGCTTTAATTCTTATTTTTTAACGGATACGCCGACGTTGGGAAAAGATACCAAGAAAACTTATATGGCTATTCGAGGTAGCGATGGTTTTAACTTAGATAAGATACTTGAGCGGGGCATCAAAGCACTAAATTTGAATGATTGGATAGATAATGACGCTCAGTTTGCGTTTAATCACATCCATATTCCACAAGCTCCTTTGGCAACCGAGGCCATGAAAACTCGTATCCAAGAAATGAGAGAGAAAGCGCCTAATGCAACAATGGATCTTTCAGCACATTCGCTAGGGACCATGGTGACGGTTCAAGGAATAGCTGGATTGAGCAGTAATGATTTAGATAAGATTGGAAGAGTGGTCCTCTTTGATGGTCCGGATACTACCAAAAGCCTTTTAAAAATGGGATTAACTCCCGATCAAATCAAAGCCATAGGTAAAAAAATTGAATATTATGTCAATCCCTTTGACATGGTGAGTATGCTTAATAGAGAATATACAATTGCTCATTTACCTGAGGACGGTGAGCAATATCATGTAAGAGGTGAAGGTGGACCTGTTGGTAAAGTTAATATTGTGGTTCCCTTATACTATACCCAGAGTTTCGATTCTGAGAGTGCCCATGATTTTGGTGTTTTTCAGGGAGACGGTAAAGGTTCTTTTTTGACCGCTTCTGCTGATTATCATCCAGAACTGCTGAGAGCGGGTGAAAAGCTAGCTCGTCTAATTGCTAAAACTCTGGATGCTCTTCGAAAACTGGGAGTTGATGAAGAAACCGCTTCAAATATATTCAATTCTCTAATGAAAGGAGATCTTCCTGATAGGGCTGTTTTGGGGTATGCCTTCTATCATCAATTTGAGACAGAATACAAGGAAATTATTAGGGTTGCTCGCTTGGAATCTATGGCTTGGGATCGTGAAGCTATTACTCGCTATCAGGAACAGTTGGGAAATGGCAATCTTACAGGAGAAGATAGAATTTTGGTTCGTGCTCGTCTCCTTCAGACTGCAGCACAGCTGGCTATCTTTGAAATGGAAGATAAAGTTAAGCATGTCCAAACCTTATTGTCGGATGCCAAAGAATTTGTCCAAAATACAGTAAAGGATACGAGTACAGAGGCGATGGGAATGGTGACCTATCTGAGTGGTACAGAGGTAGCGAGTTTATTGGCTGATTTTAATGTTTCTCGTTTTTGGGATGATACGATTGAAAGCAACACAGAGACATCTGCAAAAGGCTTTATGACAGAGATTGAACAGTTGGGAATGACTTTGGTTAGAGCTAGTGGAGATTTTGCAGCAGTCGATACTCAGCAAGCTGAGGATTTCAATAATCTCTTGGCAGATGTAAAAGGAACATGGAGGGGTAAGAATGGTTCTGATAGTAAATGATGATGCCCTCATAACTAAAGCGGAGTTGGCAAAACAGTTTAAAGAAAAGATGAAAGAGCAGGAGCGGCAAGCTATCAAGGCTTTGATAGCAGCCAAAGAGCAGCTTATTCTTGCTAAAGGAGCGGAGTTAGCAACTCAGCTACAGGCGGCGGCTTTGGATATGAAAAATTATGCTTCTACTAACTATGTTAAAAACATTCAGGGTGGATTTGAAGGTAAGGCAGCGCAAGCTGCTGAAACTCATCTAACTCAGACGATGCAGATGCCTTCTTTGGATAGCCCGATTAAGGGTTAGGAGGTGAGGCAATGCTGAATAAAAAGAAGCTTCAGGAACTGGAAGATGAACATGCTCTAAAAATGCGTGAGTTTGATCGAGCAGAGACAGACTTAGATACATACTACTATAAGTTTGACAGAGAGACGAACAAACTCTTAGATGCGATTTCTTATGCATGTAGAGAGGTTCCTTTGACAGCGGTTCAACCTTATATTTTTCAAATAGAGGATAATCTGGATCAATACCATCAGCAATACAAAAGGCGCATAGACGATGTTCTAGAAGCTCGCTATCAGGAGAACAGACGCTTTCAGAATAAGCTGGATGAAGTGAGTAAATGAATCAAAATACTAAGAAAATTGGAAGAAGTGAGACTTACCCTGCTTCTTTTTCTTTCTCTTATTTTTGCTAATCTCCTCAAAAATAATCCAGCATATTAAAAATTTTCAGAAAATATCGACTTTTTCTTGACAGGTTTATGATACTGTGTTAAAATACTAAACAATAAGAAACCATCTCAAAAAGGAGTTAGTCAAACATGAAGTCAACCCAATCTTCAAACTTTGCTTTGTTGTTGCGTTACTCGGGCTAGTGCAAAAGCATTAGTCCTGTTTGGCTTACCAAGCGGGAGTAAATCAACATCTCGCTTGTTCCTCAAGTGAGATGTTTTTTATTTCACCTATCTTACCTCAAGCTCTGATGAGGAAGAAATGGTTTCTAAAGGAGCGACGGGAGTGGGAATGCATCTTGATTTTTCTGAAATCAATTTGTCTCATACCGTCTCAGTCATTGAACACGACCTAGAAGTTGGGGAAGAGTTTTTCCTAAATGGTCTATGTATCTTAGAAAAGGAGTTGTCTATGACACGCAAAGTTGAGTTTTTTGATACCAGCCTCCGGGATGGCGAGCAGACACCAGGAGTGAATTTCTCTATCAAGGAAAAGGTGGCTATTGCCAAGCAGTTAGAGAAGTGGGGGATTTCAGTCATTGAAGCCGGTTTCCCTGCTGCGAGTCCAGATTCTTTTGCGGCGGTGCAGGAGATTGCTAAAGTCATCACTAAAGCTTCCGTCACTGGTCTGGCGCGTTCGGTTAAATCTGACATTGATGCCTGCTACGAGGCGCTCAAGGATGCCAAGCATCCACAGATTCATGTCTTCATTGCGACCAGTCCTATTCACAGAGAGTTCAAGCTGAAAAAGTCCAAGGAAGAGATTTTAGAAGCTGTGAAAGAGCATGTCTCCTACGCGCGCTCCAAGTTCGATATAGTCGAGTTTTCACCAGAGGATGCAACAAGAACAGAGCTAGATTTCCTTTTTCAGGTGGTACAAACAGCGGTTGATGCAGGTGCGACTTATATCAATATTCCAGATACAGTCGGCTTTACTACTCCGGAAGAGTTTGCAAATATTTTCGACTACCTAGTGGCAAATGTGACTTCTGATCATAAGGTGGTATTTGGTGTTCATTGTCATGATGACCTTGGTATGGCAACAGCCAATACTTTGACGGCTATCAAGCACGGTGCTGGTCGTGTTCAGGGAACTATCAATGGAATCGGTGAGCGGGCTGGAAATGTAGCATTGGAAGAAGTAGCAGTTGCCTTAGAAATTCGTCAGGACTACTATCAGGTTGAGTCGGATGTCGTCCTTAATGAAACTATTAACACTTCTGAGCTGGTATCCCGCTTCTCAGGTATTCCAGTGCCTAAGAACAAGGCAGTCGTTGGTGGCAATGCCTTCTCTCATGAGTCCGGTATCCATCAGGATGGCGTTCTTAAGAATCCACTGACCTATGAAATCATCACACCTGAGCTGGTTGGAGTCAAGAGCAATTCACTACCGCTTGGCAAGCTGTCTGGCCGCCATGCCTTTGTCGAAAAACTCAAAGAATTGGCTCTGGACTTTGCAGAATCTGAAATTAATGATCTCTTTGCTAAGTTTAAGGTCTTGGCTGATAAGAAAAATGAAGTCACAGACGCTGACATTCGGGCTCTGATTGCCGGAACGACTGTCGAAAATCCTGAAGGCTTCCACTTTGATGATCTGCAGTTGACGACCAATGACGACCATACCATCACAGCGGATGTGCAGCTGGTTAATGGTGACGGCGAGACGGTTAGCTGTGTGGCAGAAGGTAAAGGAAGCGTTGAAGCTATCTTTAATGCCATTGACCAATTCTTTAACCAGTCTGTTCAGCTTTTATCTTATAACATCGAGGCGGTGACGGATGGTATTGACTCTCAGGCTCGCGTCTTGGTAGCTGTTGAAAATACGGATACAGATACAATTTTCAACTCCTCTGGTATTGACTTTGATGTTCTTAAGGCCAGCGCCATTGCCTATATCCATGCCAACACCTTTGTGCAAAAGGAAAATGCGGGTGAAATCGGCCACCAGGTATCCTACCGCGATCTGCCTGCAAGTAATTAGAAGGAAGCGACTATGACAAAAGAAATTGTAGCTCTGGCGGGTGACGGTATCGGTCCAGAAATCATGGAAGCTGGTCTCCAAGTACTGGCTGCTGTTGCGGACAAGTTCGGTTTTGCTTATCATATCACGGAGAAAGCTTTTGGGGGTGCTGGTATTGATGCGGAAGGTCATCCTCTCCCTCAGTCAACTCTAGAAGCGGCCAAGGAGGCGGATGCTATTCTCCTAGCAGCTATCGGCAGTCCCCAGTATGATAATGCCCCAGTTCGACCGGAGCAAGGATTGCTTGCTCTGCGGAAGGAGCTTGAACTCTATGCCAATATCCGTCCAGTTAAGATTTTCGATGCTCTTAAGCATTTGTCGCCTTTGAAAGCTGAAAGAATTGCTGGTGTGGATTTCGTGGTCGTGCGTGAGCTGACTGGTGGGATTTACTTTGGCGAGCATATTTTGGAGGACAGATCTGCGCGTGATATCAATGACTACAGCTACGAAGAGGTGGAGCGAATTGTCCGTAAGGCTTTTGACATTGCGCGTGGTCGCAGAAAGCGCGTGACCAGTATTGACAAGCAAAATGTACTAGCAACATCCAAACTCTGGCGCAGAGTAGCAGATGAGGTGGCCAAGGATTATCCAGATGTGACCTTGGAGCACCAGCTGGTGGACAGCGCTGCGATGCTCATGATTACCAATCCTGCTAAGTTTGATGTTGTGGTAACGGAAAATCTTTTTGGAGATATTCTATCCGACGAGTCCAGTGTCTTGTCAGGGACGCTGGGAGTTATGCCATCGGCCAGTCATTCGGCATCTGGACCAAGTCTTTACGAGCCCATCCATGGTTCGGCTCCAGATATTGCGGGGCAGGGCATTGCCAACCCTATCAGCATGATACTTTCTGTATCCATGATGCTGCGGGATAGTTTTGCAGAGGTTGAAGCTGCAGAAGCGATTGAAGCAGCGGTGGAGAAGACTTTGGCTCAGGGTATCTTAACCCGAGATTTGGGTGGTCAGTCAGGGACAGCTCAAATGACGGAGTCAATTATTAATAATTTATGAAATGGATATTAACAGGTATTTGCCTACTTTGGAACCTTATCGTTTTCCTGCTTTATGGCTGGGATAAGCGTAAGGCTAAGAAAAATCACTACCGCATTCCAGAGAAGACTTTGCTCTTGTCAGCATTGGCAGCCGGAGGTTTGGGCGCTTTATTAGGCGGTCGACTCTTTCACCACAAGACCAGAAAATGGTATTTCTGGCTGGCTTGGATTTGCGGAATAATAGTGGAAATCGGAATTTTATATTACATATGGAGAAGCTAGTATGGCTGGAAAATCGATTTTTGATAAGCTGTGGGAAAGGCATCTGATAACAGGTGAAGAAGGCCAGCCCCAGCTTATGTATGTGGATCAGCATTATATTCATGAAGTAACCAGCCCTCAGGCTTTTCAAGGTCTTCGAGATGCAGGGCGCAAAGTTAGACGGCCGGATTTAACCTTTGGAACCTTTGATCATAATGTTCCTACGGTCAATATCTATGATATTCGGGATGTGATTTCCAAGGCTCAGATTGATAAACTTTCTGAGAATGTCAAGGATTTTGGCATTGAACACGCGGCTCACGGATCGGAGTTGCAAGGTATTGTTCACATGGTTGGACCGGAAACGGGCAAGACTCAGCCAGGTAAATTTATCGTCTGCGGTGACAGTCACACGGCCACTCACGGTGCTTTTGGTGCCATTGCTTTTGGAATCGGTACTTCAGAGGTGGAGCACGTTTTTGCCACGCAGACCATTTGGCAGGTCAAGCCTAAGAAAATGTTGGTCAAATTTACCGGAGTGCCACCTAAAGGTGTCTATTCCAAGGACTTTATCCTCGCTCTGATTGCCCGATATGGTGTGGCTGCAGGTGTCGGTCATGTGGTCGAGTATGCTGGTGATGCGATTGACCATCTGACCATGGAAGAGCGCATGACCATCTGCAATATGTCCATTGAGTTTGGCTCTAAGATGGGCATTATGAACCCCGACCAGAAGACTTATGATTATGTTCAAGGGCGGCCGGGCGCTCCTAAGGACTTTGAGGCGGCGGTGGCTGATTGGAAGACTCTAGTCAGTGATCCTGATGCCGTCTATGATAAGGTCATTGAGATTGATGTCTCCGAGCTGGCACCTATGGTGACTTGGGGAACCAATCCTTCTATGGGAGTAGAGTTCGGCTCGGCTTTCCCTGAAATCCGTGATATGAACGATGAGCGGGCCTACAATTACATGGACCTCTCCCCTGGTAAGAAAGCAGAAGATATTGAGCTGGGTTATATCTTTATCGGCTCTTGCACCAATGCCAGACTCAGTGACTTGCAGCTGGCAGCTAAGTTTGTCGCTGGCAAGCATATTGCTCCCAATCTAACAGCTATCGTCGTGCCAGGCTCTCGTCCGGTCAAGCGGGCTGCTGAAAAGATGGGACTGGATAAAATTTTCATGGATGCAGGCTTTGAGTGGCGCGATCCGGGTTGTTCCATGTGCCTGGGAATGAATCCAGACAAGGTGCCAGATGGAGTTCACTGTGCCTCAACCAGCAATCGGAACTTTGAGGATCGTCAGGGATTTGGCGCTAAAACCCATCTTTGCAGTCCTGCCATGGCAGCAGCGGCAGCCATTGCCGGGCACTTCGTAGACGTCCGCCAGCTACCGGAGGTCCAGTAAGGAAGTTTTATGGAAAAATTTACAATCTATACGGGGACAACGGTTCCCCTCATGAACGATAATATCGATACAGACCAAATTTTGCCCAAGCAGTTTCTCAAGTTGATTGATAAAAAAGGTTTTGGCAAGTACCTCATGTACGCATGGCGATATCTGGACAACCAGTACACGGAAGATCCTGATTTTGTCTTTAATAGACCGGAGTACCGTAAGGCGACTATTCTGATTACAGGTGACAATTTCGGAGCCGGTTCCTCTCGGGAGCATGCCGCCTGGGCCTTGGCTGACTATGGCTTTAAGGTAGTCATTGCCGGATCTTTCGGAGATATTCACTACAACAACGAGCTTAACAACGGTATGCTGCCTATCGTCCAGCCACTGGAAGTCCGGCAAGCATTGGCTAATCTGAAGCCGACGGATGAAGTGACGGTGGATTTGGAGCAGCAGAAGATTTTTTCGCCGGTGGGGGAATTCTCCTTTGACATTGATGGTGAATGGAAGCACAAGCTCCTCAACGGACTGGATGACATCGGCATTACGCTGCAGTATGAGGATTTGATTGCAGAATATGAAAAAAATCGTCCATCTTATTGGCAGTAACCATATTTTTGCTATATTGAGAAAATTCTGAAAAAATCTTGTCTCCGATAAAAATATATGGTAAAATAAATCTTAATTTAATAGAAAAGGAAGAAACTTATGACAAAACACATTCAATGGAGCGGACAGCTTTCACAAGAAGGTTATGACATCTTGAAAGGCGACGGCGGCTGTATCGTTTGCCCGACCAAGGTGGGTTACATCATCATGACTAGCGATAAAGCTGGCTTGGAGCGTAAGTTCGAAGCTAAGGCTCGTAACCGTAATAAGCCAGGTGTTGTCCTCTGTGGCAGTATGGATGAGCTCCGTGCTTTGGCTCAGCTAAATCCGGAAATTGAAGCTTTTTATCAAAAGCATTGGGATGAAGACATTCTCTTGGGCTGTATCCTACCATGGAAGCCAGAAGCTTTTGAAAAGCTCAAGGCATTTGGCGACGGTCGGGAAGAGCTGATGACAGATGTTCGTGGCACTAGCTGTTTTGTTATTAAGTTTGGTAAGGCGGGCGAGCAGCTGGCAGCTAAGCTTTGGGAAGAAGGCAAGATGGTCTATGCATCCTCAGCTAACCCATCCGGTAAAGGAAACCGCGGCAAGGTTGAAGGAATTGGCGAGCGCATCGAAAATGCTGTTGATTTGGTCATTGAAGCAGATGACTATGTAGCCTCTATCCAGCCAGACAAGACCATTGAAACTCGCTACGAGCAAGGTGTTATGGTCTCCATGGTGGACAAGGATGGAAAACTGATTCCAGAACAAGGTGGCCAACGTTCCATCTCACCAGCACCAGTGGTTATCCGCAAAGGCTTGGACATCGACAAAATCATGATGCACCTGTCCGATACTTTCAACTCATGGGATTACCGTCAGGGTGAATATTACTAAGATAAAAAGAAGCTCAGTGCGAGAGAGGGATTTCCTCTTTACACTGGGCTTTTTAGTTTGGAACTTTAAGTTTAAAATTATTTCGAAATAGAACAAAATTCTTGATAGTTGAAATCACAAATGTTACAATGGAACCGTTCGTTTTGGATGATAATGGATTGATTGTAGAGCATTGGGACAATAAAGAAGTCATGCCTAAGGTAGAAGACTTGACGAATCGAGGGAAGTTTTAAATTGAGGACAAAGAATGATTGAATATAAAAATGTAGCGCTAGGCTATACAGAGAAGGATGTCTTGAGAGATGTCAACTTACAGATTGAGGATGGGGAATTTATGGTTTTAGTGGGTCCTTCTGGGTCCGGTAAGACAACCATGCTCAAGATGATTAACCGCCTTTTAGAACCTACGGATGGCGATATTTACATGGATGGCAAGCGCATCAAAGACTATGATGAGCGAGAGCTGCGCCTTTCTACAGGCTACGTCTTACAAGCGATTGCCCTCTTTCCAAACCTAACGGTGGCTGAAAATATTGCTCTCATTCCTGAGATGAAAGGTTGGAGCGAGGCAGAGATTCAGCAGAAGACAGATGAATTGCTGGAGCTAGTAGGTTTACCGGCGGAAGACTATGCTCAGCGTATGCCGAGTGAGCTGTCTGGTGGTGAGCAGCAGCGGGTGGGTATTGTCCGTGCCATTATCGCCCAACCCAAAATCCTGCTGATGGACGAGCCTTTTTCTGCTCTTGATGCTATCTCGCGAAAGCAATTGCAGAGCTTGACCAAGAGTATCCATGACCAGTTTGGGATGACGACAATCTTTGTGACTCATGATACGGACGAGGCCTTGAAATTGGGGAATCGGATTGCTGTTCTGCAGGAAGGAGAGATTCGTCAAGTGGCGACACCTGAGGAAATTTTATCTGCACCTGCAACCAGCTTCGTAGCAGATTTGTTTGGAGGTGTTCAACATGGCTAATTTGTTTTCTACCTTTCAGGAGCGCTTTGGCGAATGGTTGTCAGCCTTAGGGCAACATCTCCAACTGTCTCTTCTGACCTTACTAGTGGCCATCTTCCTGACCATTCCGCTCGCTATCTATCTTCATAGTCACAAAAAGGCAGCCAACTGGGTGCTGCAAATTGCAGGAATCTTTCAAACCATTCCTTCAATGGCCTTGCTGGGACTCTTTATCCCCTTCATGGGGATTGGCACACTGCCGGCACTGACTGCTCTGGTGATTTACGCTATTTTCCCGATTTTAGAAAATACTGTTACTGCTTTGAATGGGATTGATCCTAGTTTAGAGGAAGCTGGAATCGCCTTTGGGATGACCAAGTGGGAGCGGCTCAAAAAGTTTGAACTGCCTCTAGCTATGCCCGTCATCGTGTCAGGAGTTCGGACGGCAACGGTTATGATTATCGGGACAGCAACTCTGGCAGCCCTTGTCGGAGCTGGTGGACTAGGTTCCTTTATCCTTCTAGGAATTGACCGTCGCAATGCCAGTCTAATCTTGATTGGAGCTATTTCATCTGCAGTTTTGGCTATCCTTTTTAACAGTCTTCTTAAATGGATGGAAAAGGCTAAGCTTCGGACGGTATTTACAGCTTTTGCTGTCTTAATACTCGGACTAGGCGCTTCTTATACACCGAGTCTGCTTCCCAAGCAGGAGAAGGATCATATGGTTATAGCTGGGAAATTGGGTCCAGAGCCAGAAATTCTTATGAATATGTATAAACTCCTCATCGAGGAAAATACGGATATGACTGTGACAGTCAAGCCTAATTTTGGGAAGACAGACTTCCTTTATCAAGCTTTAAAGAAAGGCGATATTGATATCTATCCTGAGTTTACCGGTACGATTACTGGAACTCTCTTGCAGCCTGCTCCAAAGGTCAGCAATGATGCTGAAGAAGTTTTTGAAGCAGCACGTGATGGAATCAAAAAACAGGACAATCTAGTCTTGCTAAATCACATGGCTTATCAAAATACATATGCCATCGCAGTACCTAAGAGTGTTGCTAAAGAATACAATCTTAAAACCATCTCTGATCTTAAAGCAGTCCAAGATAAGCTCAAGGCAGGGTTCACCTTGGAATTTAACGACCGTGAAGATGGGAACAAGGGACTTCAATCTGTCTATGGACTGAATCTCAATGTGTCAACCATGGAACCAGCCCTTCGCTACCAAGCTATCCAGTCGGGTGATATTCAAATCACGGATGCCTATTCGACTGACGCAGAACTTGCGCGTTATGATTTACAAGTTTTAGAAGACGATAAACATCTTTTCCCTCCTTATCAAGGGGCACCTCTCCTGAAGGCTGAATTGTTAGAAAAACACCCTGACTTGGAAGGTATTCTCAATAAGCTGGCTGGTAAAATTACGGAAAGTCAGATGAGCCAGATGAATTATCAAGTTGGCATTGAAGGCAAAAAAGCGGAAGCTGTTGCGCGTGATTATCTGGTCAAGGAAGGACTTCTAAAAAAATAAAAAGTAAAAGAGTTAGACTTGTAAGGTCTAGCTTTTTTACTTACTTGAGGATAGACAGACTACGAATTGAAGGAGATGAGTTTATCTCTTAGTCAGGAAATCTTCATCCATTTTTGGTATAATAAAGTATCAATTCATGGAGGTGTTCCGATGGCATCTAGTCAAGAATATTTGGATTTTATCCTGAAGCAGCTGCAGGGCTTAGGCCAAGAAATTAGCTTTCGCAAGATGATGGGAGAGTATTTGCTTTATTATCGGGGGCGCTTATTTGGCGGGATTTATGACAATCGTTTGTTGCTTAAGTCAGTCCAGCCAGCCCTGGACTTTTTTGAAAATCCAGTTTATGAGTCTCCTTATCCAGGCGCAAAGCCAATGCTTCATATAAAAGAAGTAGAAGATGCTGCCTTTCTCTGTAATCTGATTGAAGCTGCCTATCCTGCCTTACCAGCACCAAAAAAGAAAAAATAGTTTTTCCTTTTCAATGGATATTCTAAAAAGTTGCCATTCAAATAGACATTTTTAAAATTTTTCTTTATAATGGACTTAAAGGAGGTTTGGTATGCTTTATATTGCTCTTATTGGAGATTTAATAGAATCCAAACAGCTGAAAAATCGCAAGCAGGCACAGAAGGACCTGCAGGACATGATGGCGGTGCTAAATCAGGATTATCGGGATTATCTGGTGTCACCTTTCACGGTGACGACTGGAGATGAGTTTCAGGCTTTGTTGCGGCCTAATCCGGAGATTATGCAGCTTCTTGATCAGATTGCCTTGGGCTTTCCTCACCCAATTCGCTTTGGACTTGGTCTGGGGGAGATTGTGACGGACATCAATCGGGAGCAGAGTATTGGTGCGGACGGTCCGGCTTACTGGAGGGCACGCGCGGCCATTGATGTTATTCATGAGAAGAACGACTACGGCAGCAGCCGTATAGCTGTATCCTTGGGAGATGAAGAGATCAGTCAGGCGGTCAATACGGTGCTGGCAGCTACTTCATTTATCCAGAGCAAGTGGAACACCAGTCAGAGAGAGGTTCTGGAGCGGATGCTTATGGAATATATCTATGACGAGAATTTTTCTCATGGAGAAATAGCAGAGCTGTTACAGATTAGTCCCAGTGCGCTTAGTAAGCGGCTCAAGTCGTCTGGACTGAAGATCTATCTGAGAAATCGCCGTTTAGCTATGAGAATGATTTTACAGGCAGCAAAGGAGGCTGAAGAATGACAAATTTTATGGGATTTTCAGAATTTTTCATGCAGAATCCGATTCTTGTTTTGACTTTGCTGGCTCATGTACTAGCTGATTTTCAGCTTCAAAGTCAGAAATTGGCCGACCTTAAAAGCCGGAGGATGAATTTCTTAATTCTCCATTTGGGAATTGTTCTGCTGCCCTTGTTGCTCTTGGGGCTTATCTTACCTAATTATCTGCTATATTTCGCCTTGGTCTGGTTCAGTCATGCGCTTATTGACTTCTTGAAGAATAGGCTGAATTCATCGATTGTCCGGCATCATGCTCAAAAGTCAGCCTTTTTACTGGATCAGATCTTGCATTTGATTAGCATTTTTGCTCTTTATTTTCTCTTAGGACAGCAGCAAATTTCAGCACCTAATTGGCTGTCTGAGCGCTACCTCATGCTGCAGGCTCTCTTTTTCTTCGCACTTACTGGTAAGCCGGTTAATATCCTCTTTAAACTCTTCTTCAGCAAGTATCAGGCGGGGGAAGACAGCGGAGAGACTATTGCTGGGGCTGGTGCTATGATTGGGATTTTGGAGCGCTTGATTATGGGACTTTCTCTTATTTTCGGGCAGTTTACTGCAATTGGGCTAGTCTTTACTGCTAAGTCTATCGCCCGCTATAATAAGATTTCAGAAAGCCAGTCCTTTGCTGAATACTACCTGATTGGTTCGCTTTTCAGTATGATTGCAGTCCTGCTGGTTTATGGCTGTCTGTATTGGTAAAAATAAATAAAAAACAGATCATCATTATTATGCTAAGCACAAATGATGGTCTGTTTTTGTGTTTTTATCTGTAATTCTACTCAATCATGGTATTGACAGCAGTGCCTGTTTGGTAGTCAATCTCTGCATTTGGAGAAACATTGTCCAAGAGGACATGAGACATTCCGTCTTCATCTATGGTTTCCTTGCCCCCTAGCTGGATGCTGACAACGTTGCCTTCTGAGTCAAGCCCGACATACTGGAGATCAATCTTGCGAGGAAGAAGCTCATTGTCCGTGTAAATCGGAGTAACCTTGTAATCCAGCCAATAATCTGGATTTTCCTCTAACCAGCGCTCCAAGCGATGTTCATAATAGAGCATGCTATCTGGGTTATTGTCGTCCAGTCCTTGGAAACTGCCAGAGTTGAGCCAAGCGGTCATTGGAACGAGGTTTTTCCCTTCGTTATTGAGGCCGCTGAAAGTGAAGCCAATCAGATGAGCGCGATTCATGAGCCAAGCCCGATCATCTCCATTTCCGTAGTAGAATTTGTAATTGTGCCAACCGATGGGATTGTAAGTGACCTTGGTCTCCTTTTTCTTTTTGGCTTTGTGTTGCTCCTGCATTTGGACATGAGCAGCAGTAGCCCGACCGTATTTGTCCTTTTTCCCAAGCTTTAGCTGATACTCCCCATTCAACTCCAGAGTGCCGATAGCTGTTTCATCGCTATGGTTGAGCAGCTGGACCTTAATCTGGTTCTTCTGATTCGCAGCGACATTCTCTGCAGGAAGAGCCTGTGAAAGTAACAACAAAGAGCCGGCTGACAGGACAAGCCAAGTGCCAAACCTAAACTTTTTCATAAAGAACTCCTTTTAAATAATATATCTCCGACATCATTCTACTAAAAAATAGATTGTTTGACAACTAAAACTTTTCAAAAATATTACAAAAATAAATATTTGTTCAATAAGTGCGAGGTTTGACTAGGATGTGTATTTTTCCTATAATCATAACTAGAGAAGACGCTTGTATAAATTACCTAAGGAGGTGCTTATGAGTCCATCTTTAGAGGAAATGTCACTAGAGAAGCTGTGGCAGCTTTTTCCGATTTTTTTAAGAGAGCATCAGGATGAGTGGAAAGACTGGTATGATGAGGAGCGGCTTCAGCTCTTGAGTTTTTTGCCAGAACATCAGATCGTTCGTCTTAGCCATATTGGCTCAACATCGGTAGAGACCATCTGGGCCAAGCCTATAGTGGATATCTTATTGGAAATTCCTAAAGCGGCAGATATGGTAGTAATGAGAGACTTGCTGCTGCAAAATGGTTATCTGCTTATGTCAGAAAGTCAAGGGCGGATGTCATTTAATAAAGGCTACACACCGAGTGGTTTTGCTGAGCGGGTTTTCCATCTGCATTTGCGCTATGAAGGCGATCATGATGAACTTTACTTTAGAGACTATTTACAGGAGCACCCTGCTGTAGCTAAAGACTATGAGAGGCTCAAGCTGTCCTTGTGGAAGCAATATGAGCACAACCGTGATGCCTATACAGAGGCGAAAACGGATTTTATCAAGAACTATACAGAGGAAGCTAAAGAGATTTATGGCGGAAGATACGAGAGGGGAGACAGATGATTTATCCAATTATTGGCTTTCTGGTTATTCTGGCATTTCTTTACCTAATATACCAATCAAAGAATTTGATTTGATTACAGCATTTCAGATCCATTTTCATTGGTCAAACCTAACTCAGGCGTTCCTAGAACTTAAGCGGATACTTAAGCCAGATGGAATCATCTTACTGGCATGTGAATGGAGCAAATTAGCTTATTAGCAACCAGACTTTAGAAAGCAAGAAAAAGTTGAAAACTATTTGACAGACTTGGATTTATATCTCATTGATAGTCAAAAAAGGGCCAATGGATTCTTTATAAAATCATGAAAAAATAAGGAGGTATCCTATGAAACAATTATTTTTATGTTCATATTTTGCAGGAGTCAAGGACTTGTTCAGACAATATGCGTCCGAAAAGCAATTGGGCAAACATGTGCTTTTTATCCCGACGGCTGGAAATGTAGAAGAGTACAGGGGTTATATTGACGAAGCCCTGCAGACCTTTGCAGATTTGGGATTTCAAGTAGAGGTCTTGGATATTTCAGCTTGTGACAGAGAGACAGCTCAGGCCAAAATTTTCCAAAGCAAGCTTCTCCATGTCTCTGGTGGCAATACTTTTTACCTTCTGCAAGAACTTAAGAAAAAGCAGCTTCTATCCTTGATAAAAGAGCAGATTGCGGATGGCATGGTTTATGTGGGGGAATCTGCTGGTGCTATCATCACAGCTGAGGATATTGACTACATTAGACTTATGGACGATAAGGAAGTAGCAGGGGAACTGTCTGATACGGTGGCGTTAAAGGAGGTGGATTTTTATGTCCTGCCTCATGTTGGCGAAGAACCCTTTGTCGAAAGTTCCCAGGCCACTCTGGATACATACAGCGACCAACTGAATCTGCTTCCCCTCAATAATCGCCAAGCAGTGCTGGTGGAGGATGAGGAAGAGAAGGTTTTGGAGGAGGTTATCTGGTAAGCTAACAAAATGAAGGGTGTGAGAGTTTGATTCTTCTTTATTTTGAGTCATGTTAAGTACTGAACCACATTTTCAAGCTAAAAAATAAGAAAAGCTTGGTTGAAAGACCGGCTTTTTGATATAATAGACTCTATGAACACAAAAGAAAAAATTTCAAATTATCAACTTTTATTGGCTCAGCTAGAAGCCTTGTTGGAGGGTGAGACCAATGCTTTAGCCAATCTTTCCAATGCTAGCGCTCTGCTCAATCAAGCTCTTCCTAATTCTGTTTTTGCGGGTTTCTATCTTTTTGATGGGAAGGAGTTAATTTTGGGGCCTTTTCAGGGCGGTGTTTCCTGTGTCCATATTACGATAGGCAAGGGTGTCTGTGGGGAATCTGCGGAAAAAGAGCAGACGATTATCGTAGATGATGTGACCCAGCATGCCAATTATATCTCTTGTGATAGCCGGGCTAAGAGCGAAATTGTGGTGCCCATGGTAAAAGATGGTCGCCTGCTTGGAGTGCTAGATTTGGACTCAGCCTTGACGGGTGATTATGATAAGGTAGATCAGGAATATCTGGAAAAGTTTGTCCAGATTTTGCTTGAAAAAACGATTTGGAATTTTGAAATGTTTGGAGAAAAAGCCTAATGTATCAAGCTTTATATCGGAAATATCGCAGTCAGACCTTTGGTCAGCTGGTGGGACAGCAAGTAGTGGCTACCACTCTGCGTCAGGCTGTGGAGCAAGGAAAAATCAGCCATGCCTATCTCTTTTCTGGTCCACGTGGAACAGGAAAAACCAGTGTTGCCAAGATTTTTGCCAAGGCTATGAATTGTCCGAATCAAAAGGACGGTGAGCCCTGCAATGACTGCTATATCTGCCAGGCTATTACTGAGGGGAGCCTTGAAGATGTCATAGAAATCGACGCAGCTTCTAATAATGGGGTAGATGAGATTCGTGATATTCGGGACAAGTCCACCTATGCGCCCAGTCTAGCTAAGCACAAGGTCTATATTATTGACGAGGTGCACATGCTCTCAACAGGAGCATTTAACGCCTTGCTCAAGACCTTGGAAGAGCCAACGGAAAATGTGGTTTTTATCCTAGCGACGACAGAGCTACATAAGATTCCAGCGACCATTCTTTCCCGCGTCCAGCGTTTTGAGTTTAAGTCTATCAAGACGCAGGACATTATTGGTCATATTGAGTGGATTTTAGAGCAGGAAGGTATTGATTTTGAGCAAGAAGGTGTGCAGATTATTGCCCGTCGAGCGGAAGGTGGTATGCGGGATGCCTTGTCTATCCTCGATCAGGCTCTTAGCTTAACCCAGGAAAATCGTTTGACCACAGACATTGCCGAAGAAATCACTGGCTCTATCAGTTTGGGAGCCTTAGATACCTATGTAGCAGCCTTGATTGCTCATGATGCAGTAGCAGCCTTGGATAATCTCAATCTGATTTTTGATAGCGGTAAAAACATGGCCCGTTTCGTAACGGACCTCCTGCAATACCTGCGTGACTTGATTATTGTCAAAACTGGCGGGGAAAATCATCATGCCAGCGAGCTCTTTCTGGAAAATCTCAAGACACCGCAGGACACTCTCTTTGCCATGATAGATATGGCGACCAAGAGTTTGGCAGACATCAAGAACAGCCTGCAGCCCAAGATTTATACAGAAATGATGACCATTCGACTGGCAGAGATCAGTAGCCATTCTACGTTGGCAGCTATTCCGGATAATCTAGCTGATGAACTCAAGGGATTGAGGCAAGAGATTGATAGTCTTAAGCAGCAGCTGGCTAATGGCAATGGGAAACCTGTAGCAGCTGTCAAAACTTCGGATATTCGACCGCAGAAATCTAAGGGCTACCGAGCAGACCGCAATAAGGTCAATGCCATACTAGAAGAGGCTGTTGAGAATCCTAGTCTGGCTCGCGGCAACCTGACCAAGCTACAGAATGCTTGGGGTGAGATTATCGAAAGTCTGGCTGGAGCTGACAAGGCCTTGCTGGCAGGCTCGCAGCCGGTGGCCGCCAATGAAAGTCATGCTATCTTAGCTTTTGAGTCTAATTTCAACGCTGAGCAGACCATGAAGCGGGACAACCTCAATACCATGTTTGGCAATATCCTCAGCAATGCGGCGGGATTTTCACCAGAGATTTTGGCCATTTCCTTGGAAGAGTGGACCAAGATTCGGGCGGATTTTTCGGCTCGCAGCCGCAATAGCAAGGCAGAGGTTGAAGAGAAGGAAGAGGAAAGTTTGATTCCAGAGGGATTTGACTTTTTAGCAGAAAAAATTACCATTCAAGAGGATTAAAAAAAGATTTTTCTAGGCTTTCGTGTTATAATAAATCTATGAACAGACGACAATTTATTGTAATGGCTGTTTTTACGGCCTTAGAAACCTATTTTTTCAATGAATCTATCATGGCGGGGCGCTATTTTATGGCTGCTTTCTGGGCTGTTTTAGTGCTGCGCAATCTACAGATTTCCTATGTCATGGGGCGGATTGTGGATGAAATCGATAAACATTTAGGACCGAAATAATGAAAACAGGACTGAGTCATTAAAACTCAGTCCTTTTGAAATGAAATTTTTGATTACCAACTGGTCAGCGAGACTTCGCCGCTGTTGAGCCAGATTTCCTGACCATCTGTCAGCTGGACCAAAAGTTGCCCGCTGTCTGAGATATCCTTGGCCAAACCTTGGTAGTTTGCGCCTTTTTGGCTAAAGGTCACTTGCCGTCCTAGCACTAAGGAGCGCTGCTTGTAGAGATAGATGAGCTCTTCTGGGTCATTTTCGTATAAGCATTTCCAAATCTCGGCAATGAGCTCATTGCGACTAATGGCTGGTTTCTCTTCAAAGAGGGAGCCAGCTTTTTCTTTGATGTCGGCTGGAAAGTCTGTTATGAAAAAATTAAAGCCAACACCGATGATGACATCGGTGACGAGACCCGTCTCGATAGAAGTTGTAGCTTCAGTTAGGATGCCGGAAATTTTTTTGTTTCGATAGTAAATGTCATTGACCCACTTGATATCAATCTCCATGAGGGTTAGATTTTTCACCGCCTTGTAGATAGCTCCCGCGGTCAAGATAGTATAGGAGGGGAGCTGGTCGAAGGGGAGGTCGGGCTTGAGGTGGAGAGACATGTAAAAGCCGCCTTGACTGGGGCAAAAGAAGGCACGACCGAAGCGGCCACGGCCTGCGGATTGAGCTGCAGCCAGATAGAGAGTGTTGGCCGGGCGTCCGGCCTCCATGCCAGCCTTGGCATCCATCTGAGTGGATTGGCAGTCAGTATTGAAGGAGACCTGAACAGGTGAGTGTGTCTCAATCCAATCAGGAATCAATAGGTCACCCGCTGTCAGTCGATAGCCCCGGTTCTTGACGGATTCGATTTGGATGCCTTCTTTCTCCAATTTTTGAATAGCCTTCCAAATGGAAGTTCGGGAAATGCCCAATTCTTGAGCTATTTTTTCACCGTTCACATAGTCGTCAGCCTGGCTGAGGATGTCAAAGATTTTTTCGTAGGTTTTCATAGGCGTTCTTTCTAGCTTAATGGCTGCTTTCTCTTAGTGTCAGCTTGGTAGAGAGCTTAATCATGTAAGGGATGGGGCTTTCGTCTGTTTTGATGAATTGGTCCAGCATCTGCAGAGCTTGCTTACCCATTTCCTCTGTAAAGACTGTCACAGTGCTGAGAGGCGGATAGACGTATTTGGCGATGGATGTATCATTAAAGGAAATAATCTGGACATCCTGGGGAACAGCTGTTCCTGCTTCCTGAAGAGCACGGAGGGCACCGACAGCCAGAGCATCGCTGGCTATGAAGAATGCTTTGGGCATCTGCTCTTTTTGCTGGTCAATTAAGTCTTTCATCAGCTGGTAGCCCGACTCTGAGGAAAACTTTCCTATCTTGACATAGGCCGGCTGATAAAGACATTTGTCACTAAGGTAACGGCAGAAGCAGGCCAAGCGCGGATCGTCAAGACTTGTCGTCCCGTCTGAAGTCTCTTCACGTCCAGCAATCATTCCGATTCCTCGAATGCCCTGCTCAAGAAAATGGTCGAGAACATGAGTAACGGCATGCTCAAAGTCCGTTGTCACACAGCTGTGACCTTGGTTGAGCGTATCGCTATCAACGAAAACCAGGGCAGGACTGTATTGCTCCAGCTCCTTGACTTGCTTGCTGCTGAATTTTCCGATGGCAATGATGCCGTCAATCTGTTCTAGCTGGCTCAGAGAGTCGTTGTTGAAAATCCGTACGATATCATAGCCCAGTTCCCGTGCTTTCTTTTCAATGCCTAAGCGGATGGAGTAGTAGTAAAGATCATCCAGCTCTTCCAGCTCGGTGTACCATTCCACGATAGCAATGCGATGGGTTTGAGGTGAAGTCTTTTTCTGCCTTTTGCTTTTTTTGTAGTTGAGCTGTTCAGCGATATCGAAAATCTTTTTACGCGTCTCATCGCTGACAGACATGGACTTGTCATAGTTCAAAACCCGCGAAACAGTTGCGGGAGAAACACCAGCAGTCTGGGCGATATCTTTGATAGTAGCCATTTGATTTGGTCCTTTTTAATTTACTGTCTACATAAATTATAACTCAAAAATTAGTAAATAACAAAGAAGAATTTAGTAAATATTATTGCGGTAATTTGTTAACTAAAATTTTACTAAATTTATTGAAGTTTTACTCGGAAACAGTTATAATAAAATTAAGAAAACGATTACAATATCGATCATTCATTTTAAAGGAGTTTAGCTTATGTCAAACCTAATTTCAACGGAGCAAATCCGTGCAGATTTTGCCAAAGTTTTTGGAGTAGAAGCGGATCACACATTCTTTTCACCCGGTCGGATCAATCTGATTGGTGAGCATACCGACTACAATGGCGGCCATGTCTTTCCTGCAGCTATTTCCCTAGGAACTTATGGAGCGGCTCGCAAGCGGGACGATCAGCTCTTGCGATTCTTCTCAGGGAATTTTGAAGAAAAAGGGATTATTGAAATGCCATTGGAAAAACTGCACTTTGAGCCTGAGCATAACTGGACCAACTATCCAAAAGGAGTTTTGTATTTTCTGCAGGAGGCGGGTCATAAGATTGACCGAGGAATGGATATCTATGTTTATGGAAATATTCCCAACGGATCGGGCTTGTCTTCTTCTGCATCTCTAGAGCTCTTGACGGGTGTTATTGCTGAGAAGCTCTTTGATTTGAACTTGGAACGTTTGGATCTAGTGAAAATCGGTAAATTAACTGAGAATGAATTTATCGGAGTTAATTCTGGCATTATGGACCAGTTCGCTATTGGAATGGGAGCTGACCAGCGGGCTATTTACCTTGACACCAATACTCTTGAATATGACTTGGTGCCGCTTGATCTCCAGGACAATGTCGTAGTGATTATGAATACCAATAAGCGACGTGAGTTGGCGGACTCTAAGTACAATGAGCGTCGGGCGGAGTGTGAAAAAGCTGTTGAGGAACTTAACCGCAAGCTGTCTATCTCTACCTTGGGTGAGTTGGACGAGTGGTCCTTTGACGAGTATAGCTATCTGATTGAGGACGAGAATCGTCTCAAACGGGCTCGCCATGCTGTTTTGGAAAATCAACGGACCTTGCAAGCACGGGCAGCTTTGCAGGCAGGTGATCTTGACAAATTCGGCCGTCTCATGAATGCGTCCCATGTTTCTTTAGAGCATGACTATGAAGTGACTGGTCTAGAGCTGGACACCTTGGTTCACACGGCCTGGGAGCAAGAAGGTGTTCTGGGGGCTCGTATGACTGGAGCAGGCTTTGGTGGCTGCGCCATTGCTTTAGTTCATAAGGATGTGGTGGAATTTTTCAAAGAAAATGTTGGCCGCAAGTATCAAGAGGTTGTTGGCTATGCCCCTAGCTTTTACATTGCAGAAGTAGCTGGCGGAAGCCGAGTGCTGGACTAATTCACAGAAAAGGAACTTGGGTCTGGGACAAAAGTCCTAGCCTCTCAATTGTCTTTGGATTGTCGAGCAAGACGCAGTGGTTAAGTGGGCTCTATTACGCTGATTTTATCAGCTTTTACAGCCCTAATCAACTGTGCGGAGGTGGGACGACGAAATCGAATTCTAACGAATTACCGATTTCTGTCCAACTCTCTTTACTAGCAAAAGAAAGGAAGATCTATGTCCAAGAAGTTACTGACTGCTTTTGTATCTGCAGTGATTGACAATAGTACTTTTGAAGAAATGGACACCATCTATCTGAGCAATCGTGTCATGGCTCTAGTTGGAGAGACAGTGGCAGAGCAGGAGACTGAGGCTGAGCAGCTAATTGACCTTAAGGATGACTTGGTAGCTGTGGCTGTGAAGAATGGGAAGATTGGTGATACTCTGGCTGAGCAGGATATACTGGGAGCTGAGCTCATGAACTTAATCACGCCAGCCCCTAGCCAGCTCAATCGGGACTTCTGGACTTCTTATGCCTCAAGTCCCGAGCAAGCTGTGGCTGATTTTTACCAGCTTAGTCAAAAGAATGACTATATCAAGGTCAAGGCTATTGCTAAAAACATTGCTTTCAAATCGCCAACTGAATATGGAGATTTGGAAATTACCATTAATCTCTCTAAGCCAGAAAAGGATCCCAAGGAAATTGCGGCAGCTAAAAAGGCTAAGAATAGTAATTATCCAGCCTGCCAGCTCTGCATGGAAAATGAAGGCTACCAAGGCCGCTTGGACCACCCAGCCAGAGCCAATCATCGGATTATCCGCTTTGACTTAGCTGGACAGGAGTGGGGTTTTCAGTATTCGCCCTATGCCTACTTTAATGAGCATTGTATCTTTCTGCACAGTCAACACCTTCCTATGGATATCAGTCGGCTGACCTTTGAGCGCCTGCTGGACATCGTCGAGACCTTTCCAGGTTATTTCGCAGGATCCAACGCCGACCTGCCTATTGTCGGTGGCTCCATCCTGACCCACGACCACTATCAGGGCGGACGTCATATCTTCCCTATGGAAATAGCAGAGCTGGATTGCAGCTTTACTTTTAGCGGATTTGAAGAGGTAGAGGCGGGTATTGTCAAGTGGCCCATGTCCGTCATTCGTCTGAGGTCTGAGAAGAAGGAATTGTTGATTGAGTTGGCTGACAAGATCTTGCAAGCTTGGCGAACTTATTCTGACCCAAGTGTGCAGGTGTTAGCAGAGTCTGAGGGTGAGTCACATCACACTATCACACCGATTGCCCGCAGAAAAGATGGACGTTTTGAGCTAGACCTAGTCTTGCGGGACAATCAAACTTCCCCAGAACATCCGGACGGCATTTACCATCCTCATAGGGATGTGCAGCACATTAAGAAAGAAAATATCGGTCTGATTGAGGTTATGGGACTGGCTATTTTGCCGCCTCGGCTCAAGGAAGAACTCAAGCAGGTGGAACTTTTCTTGCTGGGAGAAGACTGTCAGGTTGCGGCCTATCATCAGGAGTGGGCCAATCAACTCAAAGACCAGAATCCAGATGTTACCGCTGAGACAGTGGAAGGAGTAGTTCAGGCCTCGGTTGGACAAATTTTCAGCCGAGTACTGGAAGATGCGGGAGTTTACAAGCGAACGGAGGAGGGTCAGGAGGCTTTCATGCGCTTCGTCCAATCCGTTGGCATCCAGCCCTAGGAAATGTGTTATAATGAATCTAGCGTAACAGGGAAAGGAAGTTTTATGGCAATTTTAGTATTAGGTGGGGCTGGCTATATCGGCTCGCACATGGTAGACCGTCTGGTAGCGGCAGGCAAGGAAGACGTAGTCGTCGTTGATAATTTGGTAACTGGCCATCGGGCAGCCGTCCATCCGCAAGCGGTCTTTTATGAGGGGGATTTGGCGGATAAGGACTTTATGCGTGATGTCTTTGCCAAACATCCATCTATCGATGCAGTCATTCACTTTGCTGCTTTTTCACTGGTGGCAGAGTCTATGGTGGATCCGCTCAAGTATTTTGACAATAACACAGCAGGCATGGTTTCTCTTTTGGAGGTCATGCAGGAATGCGGCGTTAAAAATATTGTTTTTTCTTCGACAGCGGCGACTTATGGCATTCCTGAGGAAGTTCCGATTCTGGAAACGACTCCGCAAAAGCCAATTAATCCTTATGGTGAGAGCAAACTCATGATGGAGACCATTATGCGCTGGGCAGACCAGGCCTATGGTATCAAGTTTGTAGCTCTGCGTTATTTCAATGTGGCTGGTGCCAAACCTGACGGTTCAATCGGAGAGGACCACGGGCCTGAAACCCATCTCCTGCCCATTGTGCTTCAGGTGGCTCAGGGCAAACGTGAGAAGATTGCCGTCTTTGGAGACGATTACGATACTCCAGACGGGACCAATGTCCGTGATTATGTCCATCCTTTCGACTTGGCTGACGCCCATATTCTGGCTGTTGAGCATCTGCGTGCGGGACAGCCTTCAGATGCCTTTAACCTTGGCTCTTCGACTGGTTTTTCCAACTTGCAGATTGTAGAAGCAGCCCGAAAGGTGACCGGCCATCCTATTCCTTTGGAAATAGCAGAGCGGCGCCCAGGGGATCCGGATACGCTGATTGCTTCCTCTGAGAAAGCAAGAAAAATTCTGAGCTGGCAGCCGAAATTTGACAATATCGAAAGCATTATCGAAACTGCTTGGAAATGGCATTCCAGTCATCCAAATGGCTATGATGATAGAGGATAAACTGACAAACCAGCTAGAAAGGCTGGTTTTTTACTTTGAATCAGAAATCCCTTCTTTACAAATTTTTAAAAGCCTTTTATAATAAAAGGAAGATTGATTGACATATTATCTGTAATCTTGTTTATTTGCTACTAATTATTAGTATATTTTAAAAATCATGGTAGTTACAGTGCAAGGAGAAATAAGAGTGTAGAATAGCGAATTTTTTGAACCACTATCAGATGAGACAGATGTTGACAGTTTGTTGTGTAAGGGCTTTAGAGACTTATGATATAATGAATTCATAAAAGTTTGAGAAGTCTCTTAATCTTTTCAAGCTGATTTTCATAAAAAGAATAGGAAATAAGTATGCACTCGATTCTTGCCTTATATATCACCCTGATGCCGGTCATTCTGGCTGGAGTTCTGAATATGATATTTTGCAGGTCTTCACTGCTAGAGGCGGCTTATCGACCAATGGATGCTGGGCTGATTTTAAAGGATGGGAAGAGGCTTTTTGGGGCTAACAAGACCTGGAAAGGTTTCTTTGGCATGATTGTCTGGGGAGCTTTGGCGCAGATCTTTTGGGGATTGCTCTTAAAGGGTATTCCCACTCTAGAGACGCTGCACTTGGTCTATGCTTTCTACGAAAATACCGTCCTGTTTAATCTGGTGCTTGGAGCTCTTTTGGGGCTGGCCTATGTTTTGTTTGAGCTGCCCAATAGCTTTATCAAGCGTCGTTTGGAAATCAGAGAGGGCAAGACGGCGGAGAATGGCTGGAAATGGACCTTTATCTGGATAGACCAGATTGATTCCTTGATTGGCTGTATCATTTTCTTGCTTTTCTATATTCCTCTGTCCTGGCAGCAGATGCTGGGCATTCTAATACTAGGGGCGGGCACTCATCTAGGAGTCAATCGTCTGCTCTACTGGGCTAAACTTAGAAAAAATCGTATGTAAGATGGGAGCTTTTGATGAAAGAACTATGGCTGGAAAAGGAGCCTTCGGCCGTCTATGGCGGTAAAATCAATCAGTTAATCAACCTCTGTCAACTGGGGTTTTCGGTTCCTAAGGGTTTGATTTTGCCTGCGGACCAAGTAATGGATTGGCTAAGAGCAGCTCTGCCAGAATACTCAAAAGAGGGACTTAAAGAATTAATCGAACTTGGCAAAGAGGAAATTGCGAAGCGTTTGCAGCAGTATCCCTTGGAGTCAGCTTGGCTACAGGAGTTAGCAGATTTTTGTCAGGAAAATCAAGCCTATATCGTTCGCAGCAGTGCCCTCTTAGAAGACGGACAGGCCATGTCATTTGCTGGGCAATATGACTCGATTGGCAACTGCCGGACACTTTCAGAAATTGAGCAGGGCATTCGTTCTTGTCTGCTTTCCCTCTTTAATCCAGAGGCCTTGGCTTACTGGCAGCGTCAGGGTCTGGCAGAGCAGGATTTTGCTATGGCAGTGCTGATTCAGGAGCAGATAGAGCCTGACTTCAGCGGTGTCTGCTTTTCCCTAGATGTGGCGACTAATCAGGACCAGTCTATGCTGCTTGAGTATGTAAAAGGCTCGGCTGAGAGCTTGGTTAGCGGTCAAATTAATCCTGAGCAGCTGACTCTCCCTTGGTACAAGACAGACTGGAGCCAGTTTGAAAAGGCTGAAATCCCTTTGGCAGTCTTGCAGAAGCTGCACGAGCAAGTTTTGCAGATTGTGGCGTATTTTGGTCGGCCTATGGATATTGAGTGGTGTGCTGTCCAAGAGCAAGTCTATCTGCTGCAGGCTCGGCCCATCACGACAGTACCAACTAAAATCGACAGTGGTCGCTGGACAACGGCGAATTTTCGGGACGGAGGCGTGGCGGCTCAGCCCTGTCCCAACCTGATGTGGAGCCTTTATCGCCATTCTTGGCAAGAGGCTCTCTCCAGCTTTTTGCTGGCAATTGGCCTAGAGCCTGAAGGTGTGATGCCGCCATTGATGCTCCTGCATTATGCTCGGCCCTTCTGGAACTTAGGCGTTGTCAAGCAAGGTATGGAGCAGATTCCGGGCTATATTGAGCGAGACTTTGATGATGAGTTGGGAGTTAATAAAGACTACCAAGATCAAGGTTTTACCAGCAAATTAAGTCCAGCCTTGCTCTTGAATTTCCTGCGGGTAGCTTTAAAAACACAAAAAGTAACTAAAACCTTTCTGCATCAGGCGCCAGACAAGCTGCAAGAGCTGCGTCAGCAATTTACCCGCCTGAATCAAGAAATCCAAGAACTAAACGACCAAAGCCCGCTCCAGCAAGTCGAGAGTCTTTGGCAGTTAGTGCTAAATCAGGCTTATTTAGACAGTGAGGGAACTTATTTCTGGCAGGCCTACATCAATACGGTCCAGCTGTCAATGAAAAAGACAACTCTCCTCAAATGGCTGACGGTCGATGAATTTTTTCAACTAATTGCTAAGTTGGGAAATGTTTCGCATACCAAGCCTTTGACTCGAATGCTGGAAGCTGCGGATCTTATTTTGGCAGACGAGAAGCTGACAGACGATTGGCTGAAGCTATCTGTGCAAGAGTTGCAGGGACTGGCAGCGCAATATCCTGAGCGAGCTGATTTTATCAAGATTCAGAATTTTCAAAAGGACTTTGGCTATCACTCGGCTCGGGAGCTGGACTTGCGAGTGCCAAGCTACGAAGAAGATGCTCATCAGGTTCTGACAGCGGTTCAGCAGTTGGTTGCTGATTCAGCTTACTACCAGGCGGCCAAAGCTTCGCTTAGTCCTGTCTCAGAGTCTGAACTTGATCTTGCCCATCTATCTCGAGCTAAGCAGAAAAAGATAGAAAAAATCAGTCAAGACTTGCGGAACTTGCTCTGGTGGCGAGAGGAGTTCAAGGATATTTCCACGCGCTATTACCACCTCATTCGTCAGATTAGTCTCAAACTCGGCCAGGCCTACGAAAAGCAAGGCTTTCTGAAAGATTCTCAAGATATTTTTTACCTTAAGAAAGAAAGTCTGACTGCCTTTATGGAAGGGCAAAAGACTGCAGAACAGCTTCAAGAAGAAGCAGCTGATAATCAGCATTATTGCCAGGCCTATCGAAATTTTGAGCCAGTAGGTGATTTGACTGACAAAGAGATGAGTCTGGAAGCGGTGTCCCGTGATAGCCAAGCGCTTCTTACGGGAATGCCAGCCAGCAGTGGTCAGGTGACAGGTCGGGTTCGAGTCCTCTTGGATTTGGCTGATATTGAGACGATTGAGCCGGGAGAAATTCTTGTCACTCGCTATACAGATACGGGCTGGAGTTATGTTTTCGGCATTCTAGGTGGTCTTGTGACAGAGTACGGCGGGGTTCTCTGCCATGCATCCATTGTCTCTCGGGAATGCGGGATTCCAGCTCTTGTCTGCGCTAAGAATGCAACTCAGCTGCTAGAAACTGGCATGCTGGTAACTTTAGATGGAAGAAGAGGAGAAATAAGAATTCATGAAGAAGAATGAACCTTTGTTTATCGGTGAATACGATAAATCTGTTATCCTGACTTATATGGGCGCTGCTTTTGCACTGTTGGCAGTCTATGCCATCATTCAGTCCCAGCTGCGGCTAGCCATGATGGCTTTTATCGTTAGCGGTATCTGTGACCTTTTTGATGGTGTGGTGGCGCGGCGGATGAAGCGGACTGAAAGCCAGAAGCGCTTCGGCATTGAGATTGATTCGCTCTGTGACATGATTAGTTTTGCAGCTCTTCCGGCTGTGCTCCTCATGACCCAGCTGCCCTTGGGAGCAGCCAATATCATCTTGGCTGTCCTCTATGTCTTAGCTGCGGTTACGCGCTTGGCTCATTTTAATCGCTTGGTCAAACATGATGAAGGATCTGGCTCTTATTTTATCGGCTTGCCCGTGACTTACAGCGCCCTCGTTTTCCCTCTGACCTATCTGGTCTGTCAATGGCTGGCGCCTGGCCTCTTTGCCTGGGTGTGGCTGTGCTTGTCTCTTTTGCTGACCTTCTTATTTGTCTACAACTGCCGAATTCCCAAGCCCAATAAGCTGGCCTATCTGGTCTTTGCGATTTTAGCTGTTGCTAGCTTGATTGGTCTGGGGTTTCTCTCATATGGTTAAGGTTTATCAGAGGAGGACTGGTCAAGTAGTTGAACCGACAGAATACAAGGCGGGTCTGTTAGACAAGCTTTATGGTACTGCCTGGAGCCGCTTCCTATTGCCTATCTTGACCCGACCTAGCCTGTCTTATCTTCTAACCTTGAAAGACTACACTGCTTTTTCTCGCAAGAAAATAGCAGCTTTTGTGGAAAATTATCAGCTGAATCTGGCTGACTATGAAGATGGCTCCTATTCTAGCTTTGCGGCTTTCTTCCAGCGGAGAATCAATCCCGCTCTGCGTCCAGTCTGTCCTGACAGTCAAGTACTGGCAGTGGCAGATGCCAAGCTAGAGGCTTTTACCATCAGTCAGGACTTGCAGCTGATGATTAAGGGGCAGACATACAGGCTATCTGACTTACTGCTGGATGAAGAGTTAGCTCAGCTGTTTAGTGGTGGAGCAGCACTGGTCTATCGCTTGGGAGTAGAAGACCTGCACCGCTATCTGGCGGCTGAATCCGGCAGAATTACCCAAAGACGAAAAATCAAGGGCCGCCTGCATACGGTCCGGCAGGTAGCCCAGAAGCGGCGCTTGATTTACAAGGAAAATAAAAGAGAATACTGTCTTTTAGATACCGACCTAGGACCTGTCCTGCAGATGGAAGTAGGGGCTCTGCTGGTCGGAAGAATATACAATCACAGTCAGGACCGTTTGGTCAGAGGACAGGAGAAGGGCTGCTTTGGTCTGGGTGGCTCAACCATCCTTGTCCTCTATCCAGCAGGCACGATTCGCTTGGATCAGGATATCCTGACTTACTCAGACCTCGGAATAGAAACCCAGATTCAAATGGGTGAAAAGATTGGAGAAAAGCTATGTTTAAACGATTAGCTGTTTATTATAAGGAAATGTTTCCTTTGCTGCCACGCTTTTTTGTGGCTGCCATCATGTTTTTTGAGATTTATTTTGTCCTTCTACTCAATGACGGAGTGACCACCTTTCGCTTTGACCATCAGGAGTTGATCGGAATTTTTACGATTTTTGTCTTTCTGATGATTCTGCGGATCGCAGATGATTTCAAGGACTACGAGACCGACAGGCGGCTCTTTCCTCATCGGGCTCTGCCATCTGGACGAGTGAAAAAGAAGGACCTGGCTGTTGCCCTCAGCTTTATCGTAGCTGTATCTGTACTTCTCAATGTTCTCTTTATGAACAATATTGGCTGGTTTCTCTTTCTCTATATCTACGGAACTCTCATGTCCTTCTGGTTCTTCAAGCGTGACAAGATTCAAAATTCTCTGCCATTGGCTCTGGTGACCCATAATCCAGTCATGATGATTTTGAATCTCTATACTATTTCCTTTGTCTGCTACAAGTACAATCTGCCTCTCTTGTCTTTACCGACCGTTTTGCTGGCCTTTACCATGTATTTCCCAAGTCTGATCTGGGAAGTCTGTCGCAAGATTCGGGCGCCAAAAGACGAGACAGAGTATGTGACCTATTCTAAGCTTTTTGGTTACAAAAAAGCCACTCGCTTTATCGAGGTGGTGACTCTGCTGGATATCTTGACCAATTTCGCCCTTCTCTGGAATATTTCCCATGTCGGAGTAGTGGTCTTAGTGCTGAATGTCATCTGGATGACCGTCCAGTTTGAGCAGTTTATCAAGGATCCGACTCGCTTTAATATCCGGGAGCGGGTGGAGCGTTATACTTATATCACGGAGACGACCATGGTTCTGTCTGTTGCTGTTTATCTCTTGATGGGGGTACTTTGATGAAAAGGATCAAGCAGACAGGGCTTGACCAGGTCGGAGGCAAGGCCTATCATTTGCTGAAAATGCAGGCTACTGGTTTGCCGATTCCTGACTTTGCAGTGTTTGCTTTTGACTTTTTTCAAGAATCTGCCAGCTCTGCTGACTTGGAGCGGATGGAAGAAGCTTATCGGTCTGGAGAGTTGGACTTGTCCCAACTCAGTCAGCAGCTCCAGGACTGGGCTAAAGAGCAGTTTGCGCAAGAAGATCTGACAGCGGCAGAAAACTGGATCCGGAAGGAGTTTTCTCAGAAAGACTGTCGCTTTGCAGTTCGCTCATCAGCAACCATTGAGGATGGCAAGGATTCATCCTTTGCCGGTCAGTTTGAGAGTCAGCTCAATGTGAAGCCGGATGGACTTAAAGAAGCTATCCAAGCGACCTTGCTCTCTCTTTATCAGGAGTCGGCTCTTAGTTATCTATTTGAGCAAGGCCTATCGTTGAAGCAGGCGCAGATGATTTGCCTTGTTCAGGTTATGCAGGAGGGAGACTTGTCTGGGATTTACTTCACAGCTAATCCCAAGGGCATTTTGAATGAGCACATCATTGTCATTGGTAGGGGCTTGGGCAATAAGGTTGTCGAGGATAAGATTCCTACAACAATGGTGACCCTCCATCCCAAGGACCAGCTCTTTTATACAGAGCAGATGGAGAACTCTCCAGACTTATCACAGGAACAACTCGCGGAGTTACAAGGCTTGGCAAGTCAGGTAAGTCAGCTTTTCGGACCTTATATGGATATGGAGTTTACCTTCGCCAATGGCCAGCTCTATCTCTTGCAGGCACGACCTATTACTACCTTGCCAGAGGGTCAGCGGATTATTCTGGATAACAGCAACATTGTCGAGAGCTATCCGGGCGTTTCCAGTCCTCTGACTATTAGTTTTATCCAAGAGGCTTATGCCAGCATTTTCCGCAGTCTGGCCCAGCGCTTGGTTGGCAAGGGTGCCCCTGAGTTGGCTGCCTATGAAGCCACCTTTCAAAATATGCTGCAGCCGGTCAATAGTCGTGTTTATTACCAGATTCAGAGCTGGTATCAGCTCTTGCAGCTTCTGCCTTTTTCTAAGAAAATCATTCCTATCTGGCAGGATATGCTGGGAGTGAGAGAGACAGAGGTGCCTCAGATGCCAGTGCACCTGTCTGCTTTCAAACGCCTGCAAATCATGCTCCGAATCATTCGAGAGTTCTGGACAGCGCCCAAGCAAATGCGGCAATTGGAAGAGCAGTTTGCCCAGATTCAGCGCGAATACGAAGCGAACTTTTCTCCCGACGCAGATGCTGAGACCTTGATTGCCTTGGTCAATAAGCTAAAAGAGGATATTCTGGCTCACTGGGACATTACCCTGGTAAATGATCTCTATGCTTTTGTCTATACCGGACTCCTGAAGAAGTCGCGTCGCGGCGGGGCTGTTCAGGCTGAGATTGCAGGAATTGAGCAGATTGAAAGTATGCAGCCGGCTTTGGCTCTGCAGGCTTTAACAGCTCAGCTGAAAGCAGAAGAAAATGCAGAGATTAGACAGGCCATGGCAAGTGAAAGTCCAGCAGTCTTTCTAAGTCGCCAGCACCCTTTGGTCCAAGAAATTGCCCATTTTATCCATGAATTTGGTGATCGGGCTCCGGAAGAGTTGAAATTAGAAACTCCAACCTTTCGAACGCACCCAGATCGTCTGCTCAAGCTCCTGCTGCAAATGTGCCAGCAAGAGGAGAAGAAGTTGGCACCTCAGAAACTTGAAGAAGAGGTGCAAAAATCAGGCTGGTGGACGAATTTTCTTCGCAAGCGAGCCATGACCGGTGTTAAATATCGGGAAAGCTCCCGCTTAAACCGCACACGAATCTACGGCATGATGCGGCAGATTTTCCGAACGCTTGGGCAGCAATTAGCCGAGCAAGGACTGCTGGCTACGCCTGACGATGTTTTTTACCTGACAAAGGAAGAATTGTTTGAGCTGACCAGAAAACCCAGAGATGTTAGCGGCTTGATAGCCGAGCGTCGAGAGAAGTTGGAGGCTGATAAGGAGCTGCCAACCTTTAGTCGCTACGTTTTTGCTGGACAGGTCTTTGAGAAATATCTGAAACCGCAAAACCGTACCAGCAGTCATAATACGGGCAATCAAGCCTTACAAGGGATTGGCTGCTCACCTGGCTGCGTCAAGGCTCAGGTTTTGGTCGTGAAAGATGTGCAGGAGATTGAGTCTGCTCAGGACCGGATTATCGTGACCAAGATGACCGATCCGGGCTGGGTCTATCTTCTGACCCAAGCCAAGGGTGTCATTGCCGAGCAGGGGTCTTTGCTCTCGCACACGGCAATTATTTCCCGCGAGTTAGGTATTCCTTCCATTGTCAATGTCAGAGGTGCCTGCAGCCAGCTGCAAAACGGTGATTGGATTGAGATGGATGGCCTTACTGGCAAGATTCGACTGATCAAGGAGGAAGACCATGCTGCAAATTAAACCAGTCAAACCCAATACTGCAGAGCTGGCCGATTTTCTAGCCCTGCCCAAGCAGATTTACCAGCCAGACCACCTTATGCAGTCGGAAGAGGAAGAGTTAGCTTTGATTGAGGGCAGTCACCCGCTGAGTTCTGACTTAGAAACCTATGCCTTTATTGGCTATGAGGAGAGTCAGCTTTGTATTCGCGGACTTCTGACCTTTTATCCAGATGATGAGGCTGCTTACTTGGGATTTTTCGAGTCGATCAATGACCGGCAGATTTCATCTGCTTTTATCGAACATTTAGCAGGTTTTGCTCGCAGTCTCGGAGCGATTAAGATAATCGGTCCCGTACAGGCAAGTTTTTGGCTGGGTTATCGAATGCAGCTGACTGGAACAGAGGAGCTCCCTTTTACTGGGGAACCTCATAATCCAGACTATTATCCTGAGTTATGGAAGGCTGCTGGTTTTGAGCTTAAGGAGCGCTATCTATCTAATTTTTATCCCAAGGTCAGCAATCAAACTCATCAGGATAAGCTGGCTCATCGCTTTGACTCTTTTGAGGAAGCGGGATTCACCATTTGCTCTCCCAAAAAGAAGGAGTGGGATCAAGCTTCGCTGCAGGTTTTTGAGCTCCTCAATCGCCTCTATCAAGATTTTCCGATTTATCGGTCAATTTCTAGTCAGCAGTTCAGTCAGATTTTTCAAAAATACCAGTATATTCTTGATTTTTCTATGGTTAAGCTGGCCTATAAGGAGGGCAAGCTAGCAGGTTTTCTGATTGCCATGCCGGACTACGGATCTCTGGTTTATCAAAAACTGACTCCTCTCAACCTAGCCAAGCTTTTTTGGACCAAGCGCTTTCCCAAACGCTATATGATTATGTATTTAGGAGTAGATGAACAATTCTTGGGGTTGGGCTCTGCCTTGGCCTATCCGATTTTTAAAGAGGTACAGAAGCGACAGACTTCAGCTATTGGAGCCTTGATTCATCAAAAAACTGTCACGCGCCACTATGCGGCAGAACTGCAAGGAGACAAGCATGAGTATGGTCTCTTTGAGTTGGATTTGTAACAAAATAAATCACATTTTAAAAAACAGATTTTCTAACTGAAGATTTGTTTTTTATTTTTTAGTAAAAATGAACACTATTTTCAGGCTGTTCAAAAACATGATGATTTCAGTCTTCAAAGATATATTTTTAAGCAAAAGCATTGAATTTTTGTAGGAAATTCTGTAAAATTTTAAGAGATTATTATATGAAGAAAAGGGAATTATTATGGAAAAAAGAATCACTGGTGATACGCTCCAGCGCTATTCTTTTAGAAAGTTATCAGTAGGATTGGTTTCTGCCACTATCGGAAGCTTCTTTTTGAGTACCGCCATAGGGGGAAATATAAGCACGGTTGAGGCTGCAGAAGTCTCAGCTGGCAAAACCGTTCCAGTCCAGTATCACTACGTAGTAGAGTCTGAACTCACTGAAGCTGAGAAGAATGCAGTTGTTAAGGAGCTTCCAAAGTTTGTGGAAGAAAACTCTGATGCTTATTATCTGGTTTACCGTCCAAAGACCCAGGGGCTTTCGGCAAAAAGTTTGCCAAAGACAGGCTACTCAAGTCTGTGGGAAGCAACTTTTGCAGCTGCTGGGCTGACTTTAGCAGTCTTAGTAATTGCACGAGGTAGAAATGGTAAGCAATACCTGTCTTCTATTTTGCTGGTGACAGGTCTAGGCTCTATTCTCCTAGCTCCTTCTGTATTTGCAGTGACCAATATTGAATTAGCCGCCTACAATCAAAGGCTAAATTTGACAGTGGGAGATAAGCTGCCTGAACCTTTAGAGATTGCTGGTTTCGAATATGTTGGCTATCTGAAAAGCGGTGAACAGGGCAAGGAGAATGCAGCAGGAAGTCATCAGCTTCCTACGGCACAGAAGGACTTGTCAGCTGTCGAAGTCGATCAGCAGGCAGGTAAATCTGCTAGTCTTTCTGGGAATCAGGGTACTGCCAACAAGCCTGTATCTACTGAAACAGAGAAACTGACAGAGCAAGAAAAAGAGATTATTGCTGCCAAAGAACGCGAATTTGCTCGGCTTTCTCCAGTCACTGAAGTACCAGAACTGGAATTCAAGAGCCAAGAAAGCAGCCAAACCCAAGTCCTGCCTTATCAAACAGAATATCAATATTCAAATGAACTCGCAGAGGGGCAATCTCAGGTCATTCGCGCAGGTGTCGCTGGTACACGCACTGTCGTCACACGCAATTATATTGCAGGTAAAGAAATTGTAAAAAGCGAAGTGATTTCAGATCAGGTAACTGCAGAGCCAGTTTCGGAAATTGTGTTGGTCGGTACTGCTGCAGTAAAATCTATACCAAAACAAGCACCAGTGCATCAAGTCCCGGAATTGACGACTTATGGTACGACACCAGATACCGCACCTGTAAATGAAGTTCCAGAATTAACGACCTATGGCACGACGCCTGATACAGCGCCAGTCCAAGAAGTCCCAGAGTTGACAACCTATGGTACCGCACTTGATGACGCACCCGTGCAAGAAGTTCCAGAATTGACGACCTATGGTACAACGCCAGATACTGCACCAGTTCAAGAAGTACCTGAGCTAACGACTTATGGCACTGCACCAGACACCGCTCCAGTCCAAGAAGTTCCAGAACTAACAACTTATGGCACTACACCAGACACCGCTCCAGTCCAAGAAGTTCCGGAACTAACAACTTATGGTACCGCACCAGATGAAGCACCCGTGCATCAAGCCCCAGAATTAGAGCTGACTGCGACGGATGAAACAAGAAGAGAAAAGATAGATTTTTCTGTTGAAGAACAGTATACTGATGAGATTCCAGAAGGCAGTCGCCAAGTTGTCACACCAGGAGTAAAGGGTGAGCGGGCTATTACCACTCGTATCTATACCTCGAATGGCCAAGAAGTTGACCGCCAAGTTTTATCAGATGAAGAAATTCTTGCAGCAGTCACACAGATTATTAAGGTCGGAACAAGTAAGTCAAGCCTGATTCCGGCTGATGCTCCAAAGGTTGAAGAACTACCAGAATACCCGCTAACTTACACGGATGAAACCCGTGTAGAGAAAGTAGCCTTTAACATCGAGGAACAATACACTGATGAATTGCCTCAGGATGCCCGTCAAATTGCGACTCCAGGTGTTGAGGGTGAACGGACTATTAAGACCCGCGTCTACAGTTCCAATGGACAAGAAATTGACCGCCAAGAGTTGTCCAATGAAGAAACCTTGGCTCCAGAGACGCAAGTTGTCAAAGTCGGTACCGCTAAACCAACCATGGTACCAGGTGATGCACCAAAAGCAGACGTTTTGCCAGAGTATCCATTAATATACACGGATGAAACGCGCGTAGAGAAAATCAACTATACTATTCGTGAAGAAGAGACTGACGAGCTAGTCCAAGGTACTCGCCAAATTGCGACTCCAGGTGTGCAAGGTGAGCGAACCATCAAGACCCGTGTCTACATTTCCAACGGTCAAGAGGTTGAACGTCAAGAGCTGTCAAATGAGGAAACTCTAGCGCCAGTAACGCAAGTTGTCAAAGTAGGCACGGCTAAGCCACATTTGGTAGCAAACGATGCACCGAAAGCAGACGCCTTGCCAGAGTATCCATTGACTTACACAGATGAAACGCGTGTTGAGAAAATTGCCTTCAATATTGAAGAACAATACACTGATGAATTGCCACAGGACGCCCGTCAAATCGCGACCCCAGGTGTTGAGGGTGAACGTACCATTAAGACCCGTATTTACAGCTCTAATGGTCAAGAAATTGACCGCCAAGAGTTGTCCAATGAGGAAACTCTAGCTCCAGTGACGCAAGTCATCAAAGTTGGTACTGCTAAGCCAAATAGGGTACCAAATGATGCACCAAAAGCAGACGCTTTGCCAGAGTATCCGCTAACTTACACGGATGAAACGCGTGTAGAGAAAATTGCCTTCAATATTGAAGAACAATACACTGATGAATTGCCACAGGACGCCCGTCAAATTGCCACTCCAGGTGTTGAGGGCCAGCATACCATCAAGACTCGCGTTTACAGCTCTAATGGTCAAGAAGTTGACCGTCAGGAACTTTCCAACGAGGAAACTTTAGCTCCTGTGACGCAGATTGTCAAAGTCGGAACGGCTAAACCAAACATGGTGCCAAAAGATGCACCAAAAGAAGCAGCTTTGCCAGAGTATCCACTGACTTATACAGATGAAATGCGTGTTGAGAAAATTGGCTTTAACATCGAAGAGCAATATACGGATGAGTTGGTTCGCGATGCCCGTCAAATTGCGACCCCAGGTGTCCAAGGTGAACGAACCATCAAGACTCGTGTCTATAGCTCAAACGGCCAAGAAATCGACCGTCAGGAACTATCCAATGAAGAAACCTTAGCTCCTGTTACTCAAATTGTTATGGTCGGAACGGCTAAGCCAACCATGGTTCCGAACGATGCGCCAAAAGCAGACGCTTTGCCAGAATATCTGCTAACTTACACAGATGAAACGCGTGTAGAGAAAGTAGCCTTTAACATCGAGGAACAATACACCGATAAATTACCACAGGGCGCCCGTCAAATCGCAACCCCAGGTGTGCAAGGTGAGCGAACTATCAAGACTCGTGTCTACAGTTCAGACGGTCGAGAAGTTGACCGGCAAGAGCTGTCCAATGAGGAAACCTTGGCTCCGGTAACGCAAGTTGTCAAAGTCGGTACAGCTATGCCAACCATGGTCCCAAGTGATGCACCGAAAGCAGAGGCTTTGCCAGAATACCCGTTGACTTATACGGACGAAACTCGTGTAGAGAAAATAAACTTCAACATCGAGGAACAATACACCGATGAATTGCCTCAAGATGCTCGTCAGATTGCGACTCCAGGAGTGCAAGGCGAGCGAACAATCAAGACTCGTGTTTACAGCTCCAATGGTCAGGAGATCGACCGCCAAGAGTTGTCCAATGAAGAAACCTTGGCTCCAGTAACACAAGTTGTTAAAGTCGGAACTGCTAAGCCAACCATGGTACCAGGTGATGCACCAAAAGCAGAGGCTTTGCCAGAGTATCCGCTAACTTACACGGATGAAACTCGAGTTGAGAAAATAAACTTCACTATTCGTGAAGAAGAAACGGACGAGTTGGTTCGAGATGCTCGTCATATCGCGACTCCAGGTGTGCAAGGTGAGCGTACCATTAAGACTCGCGTTTACAGCTCTAATGGTCAAGAAATCGATCGCCAAGAGTTGTCCAACGAAGAAACCTTAGCTCCAGTTACGCAAGTTGTCAAAGTTGGAACGGCTAAGCCAACCATGGTTTCAAACGATGCACCGAAAGCAGAGGCTCTTCCAGAATATCCGTTGACTTATACCGACGAAACTAGAGTTGAAAGAATTAACTTCTCAACTCGAGAAGAAGAGACCGACGAGTTAGTTCGCGATGCCCGTCAAATTGCCACCCCAGGTGTTGAGGGCGAACGGACGATTAAGACTCGTGTCTACAGTTCCAATGGTCAAGAAGTTGATCGTCAAGAACTGTCCAATGAAGAAACTCTAGCTCCGGTAACGCAAGTCGTCAAAGTCGGTACCGCTAAGCCAAATATGGTACCGAATGATGCACCAAAAGCAGCAGCCTTAGAAGAATTCGATTTAATTCCACTGTACAATCTATTAGCGGAAGCGGATCAGATTAAAGCTCAGGCACGTTATTTCAATGATAGTCAGGAGCATCAGGCTAGCTATGATACCGCTTTGGTATCTGGTCAAGCGATTCTCAACCAATCCCAAGCCAGCCAAGCAGAAGTCAACCAGCTTGTTAAACAAATCAATCAAGCCAAGGCACAGTTAAGCGGACTTGAGGTTGTCAAAACCGCTCTTCAAAATGAATACGATTTAAATCCAACTATCAAAACAGCTCCAAAATATAAAAATGCTGACTCAGAGAAGCAGACATCTTATACTGACGAATTAGCCAAAGCAGAAGGAGTTCTGAACAATCAAACTGCCACACAGGTGCAGGTCAACCAAGCATTTGCTAGCCTGACAGCAGCCAAAGAAGCTCTAAATGGAGTGCCTAAAGTCAAGCCAACGGTTTCCATTCTAAGTCTGACAGAAAATCCTGATGACAAGTCGATTACAGTCCAATATAGACTGGAAGACCAGACCCAGTCCTTCCGTTCAGCGACTGCAGAATTGTACCAGGGAGATCAGCTTGTTCGCACTCTTCCGATTACCAATTTCGCAGGAAGTCTGAAGATTGGCGACTTAGACTACTACACAGGTTATACGCTAAAAACCAAGCTGACTTATGAACTGGATAATGGCAGCTTCACAGACCTTGAAACGGACAGCCGCAATTTTGAATTGGAATACAAGAAGATTGCCTTCCGAGATATTGATTCGGCAGAGTTTTACAGAAAAGAAAACGACCAGTTTAAGCGCGTCGTGTCCATGAGCTCTATGCCTACAGATTTGTCTACCTATTTTGTCAAAGTCAAATCAAGTAAATCTAAGGAAATGCTCCTGCCGGTTCACAGCATAGCGGAAAGCCATAAAGATGGCAGGGATGTCTATAAAGTAACAGTCTCTCTACCTGAGCTAGTTCAAGAAGGTGAGACAAGCTATAAGTCTGGCTATGACTTCTATATCAGTAAGGCAGTCCCTAGCCAGCATAATGTCTACACCAGCTTTGCTGGTTTGATAGAGGCCATGAAGCAAAATATGGCTGGCAACTATGTTCTGGGAGCAGATTTGGATGCTAGCGAGGTCAGTCTGGCACCTGCGGACTATGTCTACCTAAAAGGGAACTTCACAGGCAGTCTGACAGGTAATCATAATGGCAAGCAGTACGCGATTTATAATCTAGCCAAGCCTTTATTTGAAAACCTCAAGAGTGGTTCCTCTATTTCTAATCTGGACCTGAAAGAGGTCAATATTGTAGGCACCTATGACTCAGCGGCTTTGGCCCGCAATGCAGAAAATGCTCGAATCACAGACGTTTCAGTCCAAGGTAGAGTAGAAGTAAAAGAAAATGCTTCACAGGTGGCAGGTTTGGTTGTTATTGCTAACAATACCCAAATTACCAATAGCTCCTTTACTGGAACTATCGTGTCCAATGATAAACAGGGTAAGGAATACAATGTCGGTGGTTTGGTTGCCAATCTTAAGGGAGGAGACTCCTTGATTAGCCAAAGCAGGGCAGATGTAACCATTCTAGCAGGCGCTAGAGCCAACAACCAACGCTTTGGCGGTTTAGTCGGCCGTTTAGAAAACAATGCCCGCATCAGCCGCTCTTATGTAGCTGGAAAGATTCAAAACTCTACTAAGAACGGTCAGATTGGTGGTGTGGTTGGTTCCAATTACTTCAATGGCTTGATTGATAATGTCATCAGTAATGTCAGCGGAACAAATGTTTACAGTATTTCAGGCGACCAGGGATATGAGAATAACCGTATCACAGAAGCTTATGCCGTTGAAGGAAATAAAACACTGGAAAATGACAAGTTTGTCACATCAACACTGACTCTGGACCAGGCAGAAGAGAAGCTGGCTAGCTTAGACATTACGACCACGCTAGAAGACACGAATCTCAACCTTTATTCTGTCAATTATGCTCAGGAAAAGAATGCTCGAGAAGACCGTCTGATAGCTTATGCTAACATGGAAAAACTCCTGCCATTCTACAATAAGGAAACCATTGTTGCCTACGGAAATAAACTTACAGAAAACCACAAGCTCAATAAAGAGTACTTGCTGGATGTTGTTCCAATGAAGGGCGACCAGGTTATCACTGATATCAATAGCAACAAGACAGCGATTAATCGCTTGATGCTGCACTTCGAGGATAATACAGTTGAATACCTGAATCTGACCTATAAGGGAGATTTCAAATATAAGGCAATTGCAGAATATACTGTAAATGGCCTAGACCTTCTTTATACACCAGAAGCCTTCCTATCAGACTATAGCAGAGTTCTCAATCAAGTGCTGCCGGAATTGAACAAGGTTGTCCTTGATTCGCCAGCTATGCGGACTGTTTTAGGCGTAAATGCTGACACTTCTTTGGATGATCTCTATCTGGACACTGCCTTTGACCAAGTCAAGACCAAGCTATCAGAAGAGTTACGCAAGGTACTGGCTATGGACAAGTCTATCAATACGGAAGGCAATGTTGTAGCAGACTATATAGCTCAGCAAATTAAAGACAATAAAGAAGCTTTCTTACTTGGTCTGACCTATCTCAACCGTTGGTATAATATCAACTATGACAATATCAATGTCAAGGATTTGTCAGCCTATAAATTTGACTTCTTTGGAAATCATAATGCTTCAACCTTAGATACCATCATTTCACTTGGTAAGTCAGGCATGAACAATCTTAAAGCTAAGAACAACTATATGGCTTATGATGCCTCGCTTTCTGAAGCGACTGGTAAACGAGGGCTCTTCAATTATCTAGAAGGTTATCGTCAGCTCTTCCTGCCAGACAAGACCAATAATGAATGGCTCAAGACCAATACAAAAGCCTACATCGTTGAGGCTAAGTCGGATTTAGCAGAAGCGAGACAGCTTCAGGATGCAGCCGAGGACAAGAGTAAGTATTCTGTCGGCGTTTATGACAAGATTACTGCTGATAACTGGGAACACAAGGGCATGCTCTTGCCACTCTTGACCATGACTGACAAGGGCGTCTATGCTATTTCTAATATGTCTACCATCTCTATGGGGGCTTACGATCGCTATCGTCTTGATGCCAATGGCAGGGTCCGGACAGATGCAGAGCTAGCTGAATTTGTCGAAGACCGAGTGAGAAAAACAGCTGAATACCAGCGCGATCACTATGACTTCTGGTATAAGATTCTAAGCGATGAAAGCAAGGACAAGCTCTTCCGTTCTGTTCTGGTTTACGATGGATTCTCATTGGTTGACAAGAATGGTCAAAAATATTGGGCTCCAGCTAATGACAAAAAATCACTGGCTATGCAGGAATTCTTTGGACCAGCCGGCAAGTGGTATCCTAGCAAGGGCTATAATGCCTATGCTACAGGAAGTGTAACCCACTTTGATGCAGCTAAATTGTTAGAAGACTATGGTAACTCTGTCTACACGCATGAAATGACCCATAATTCTGACGGTGGCATTTACTTTGAGGGCAATGGCCGCCGCGAAGGTCTGGGAGCTGAGCTTTATGCTCGCGGACTCCTGCAGTCCACTCCAAGTACAGATGAGGCAACCATTACACTCAATACCCTCTTCAAGGTGGACAAGGATTCTAAGACGCGTCTACACACATATAACTTCAAGGAGCGCGTTCAAAATGCAGAAGACCTGCAACACTATGTCCATGGTATGTTTGACATGATTTACACCCTAGATTACCTAGAAGGTACCTCTATGCTGAAGCAGAGCGATGATGCTAAGCTTCAGTGGTTCAGGAAGATGGAGAATTACTATGTTACAGATAAGTATGGTAAGGAGACCCATGCTGGAAACCAGACGCGAAGCTTTACTGCTGAAGAAATCAAGCAGCTGAAGACTTTTGACTCTCTGATTGACAATGATGTCATCACTCGTCGGGAGAACAAGGACAGTGGTAGATATGGACGAAATGGCTACCTCAGTCTCAGCCTCTTCTCACCAATCTACTCAGCCTTGAGCAATCCAAATGGAGCACCGGGCGATGTCATGTTCCGTCGTACAGCTTATGAGTTGCTAGCAGCCAAGGGTTACCATGAAGGATTTATCCCTTATGTTTCTGGTAAGTACTCTAAGGAAGCCTTTGATGAAGGTAAGAAAACGTGGGATGGATGGTCCGGAAGAGATGTTGGTCTCGTGACTGACCAGAAAGTCTTGGAAAATGTATTCAAGGGTGAATATGACTCTTGGCTAGCCTTCAAGAAGGCGATGTATAAGGAGCGGATTGATCAGCTGACCAAGCTTAAACCAATCACCATCGAGTACGAACTCAGAAATCCAAGCAGTACCAAGAAAGTAACCATTCGCTCTTATGCAGACATGCAAAGGCTGATGGACGCTGCAGTAGCAGAGGATGTGAGCAACATTGCCAATGCTACAAGCCGCGTTGATGCCAGCTGGGTCAACCTGCTTAAGAAGAAGATTTACAATGCTTATCTACGTGAGACAGACGACTTCAGACAGTCTATCTTTAATAAGTAAGTAATAAGTTGTTTTCCGTATATGTTTAAAAATGCCTAGACTGTAAAAAGTCTAGGTATTTTTTCTGCTATTTATTTCTAATAAATCAATAATAATCCATCCGAGTTAGATTAAAAAAATAATCTGTAACTTTTTTGTAATGAAAGTAGACAAAGAATAGATAATTGCCTCTAAAAAAAGTAGTTCACAAAGAGTCAATTATAATATTTTATGTTATAATTGATATGTATATGTCATATTTGCTTATCATATACAAATACATTCATTTTTAGTTTGGTAATAAATCTTGATTTAGAATCGACTGAAAATGAGGGGGTAGACAGATGATGGTGTGCCTGCCAGCATTTGTCTAAAATAAAATATAAAAAGAAGGAGGACCGCATTCAAGGTGAAACAAACTTATCATAAAGTGTCTCATGCTCTGATGACTTTGCTGCTTTTGGTATCAACCTTTATTCCCTTGTTAAGCTCAAGTCCTAGGGTTTCTGCTGCAGAGTTAGGTGATGGCGACTATCAACTAACTACAAACGTCACCATTAATACTAATCCTTTAAAGGATACAGGCTACGGTGAAGGTAAATTTTACATTGCACCGACCTATAAATTTGCAGATAGCAAAGTATTAAATAATGGTGATACCATGGTTTATCGTGTTCCATCACAGTTCAAAATTGAGCGAACTTTGGAGGAAAACATAAGCGCACCGGATGGCACTGTTGTTGCTAAGTTGGTGACAGATCCTGTTACAAATACAGCAACCATTACTGTCACAAATGCTGAGTATTTTGCGAAAATGCCAGATACCAAGCTTATTCAATCTTCTTTCACAGTGGTTTGGGCTGATAATATGCCTTATGACCAAGAGCAAGAAGTTAATTTCCCAGGTGCTAGAACCTATAGGCTGAAGCGCATCAAGGTTGATGAGGAGCCTCAGGGTTATTCCAAGTGGGGTGTTCAGGATTCTAAGGATCCAAACTACGTCAACTGGCGTATCCGTGTCAATCGCGATGTCCAAAATCTTGGTCAAGTTGTCATTGAGGACGCTATTCCAGAAGGCCAAGAGCTGGATGAAGATGCAGGGATTACAGGTTACTACTTTACTGAGTGGGAAGGTGCTTCTGGTACACGTAAATCCTTCAACCCGAGCGACGTTGTTTCTATTACAGACTCCAATCATTTCACAGTTAATGCTGGGGATTTGAGTGGAAGAGGTATTTATGTTATCTACCGGACCCGTTTGACTGAGCCAGTAGATAAGGTAACCAAAAAAGCCTTTAACGATGTAACCGTTACATCTAATGGGCAAAAGATGCCTGATTTGTTAGCACGTCCATTCGCGCCTTTGACAACTCTTGATGGTGTTGGCGAAGGTACCCGTTCTGATGAAGTTATCTTTAAAGTCAAAAAGGAATTGACTGGCCGCAATTTGGCAGATGGTGAATTTACTTTTGATTTGATTAATAAGGATGACAACGACAAAGTTGTTCAAACGGTAACTAATAAAGCTGGTGCCGTAACCTTTAAGAAACTTCGTTTCAAAAAAGAAGGAACCTTTAACTACGTCATTCGTGAACGCGCAAGCAATCTGCCAGGTGTGACAAACGATGCCAATTCAGACATCAATGTTACTGTTACTGTAACAGACAATAACGGCGTTAAGACAGCAACTGTTGCCTATGACCGTGATGCTTTCACCAATACATACAAGTTAGAGCCAGCAACCGCAGCGATTACCGCTAAGAAAGTTCTGGATGGTAAAGCACTTGAAGCTGGTAAGTACAGTTTCAAGCTGACTGAGGTTGGCGGAAATAACGTGGAACTTCAAGCAACAAATGACGCCGATGGTAATATCAAGTTTCCTGAAATCAACTATGATAAAGAAGGAACTTATACCTACAAGCTGAAAGAAATAGCTGGAAGTGAAGCTGGAGTGACGTATGACAGTACAGAACATACTGTGACTGTCACAGTGACTGAAAACAATGCCAAGTTGGAAGCTGCTGTAACAGACAACAATCCAACATTCACCAACAGTTATAAAGACTATGGTGTCAGCTATGAGTTTCTCAGCTCTAACCCAGCCTATCCAAACCTGCCAAAAGAAGTAACGGATTTGCTTCCAGCAGATACTAATCGCTACACTAGTGGTACTAATGTAGACGCTAAGCAGCCTGCTAAAACAAGTGTTACAGTTACTGAAGGCACATGGACTTTCGAAGGCTATGCGGAAACGAATAGCCAGACTGTTGCAGATAAAGACCTTAAATTTACTGGTAAATGGAATTTCACTCCAGCACCGAAATATAAGGTAACGTATGAATTTGTAAGCGCAGATCCGAATCGCGCTTTACCAGCAGAGGTAACAGAATTGTTGCCGACCGATGCCACTGAATATGCAGACGGTGCTGCCGTTCAAGCGGTTCAGCCAGCTAAGAAAACTGTTGAAGCAAGTGATGGTACTTGGAAATTCCTCAAATATGACGCAGATAGTAAAACTATTGCAGGCGAAGATGTCAAATTTACAGGCACATGGACATTTGAAGCTAGACGTCCACAAGGACCAGGTACACCGCCACCTTCTTCAGGTTCGACACCACCACCGTCATCATCTGGTGACAAACCAGTTGGTTCGACTGATGGAACACCAGGTAATTCGTCAGATAAAGATGGAAAAGATGTTACTGGATCAGCAACTGGCAAAAAAGTTTTGCCGAAAACAGGCAGTGAAACATCTATCTTTGCGATAGCAGCAGGATTTGCTCTGATTCTTTTATCAGCTCTTGTCTATCGTTTCAAAAAAGCTAATTAATATTAGCCAAACGAATCATCTCAGCGAGCTGAGATGATTTTTTCTTGTCTTTGTCATCATCTATCCTTGATAATGTACTGACGGTTAAATTTATAAACTCTAAAATAAGTAGTCGTTCAAATGGATGTTTTTACGGTGGCTAATATTTGCTAAGCTTGATTTTACAGTCAATGAATACTTGAAAATAAAAGTGAATTCTTGTTTTATTAAGAAGATTTGTTATAATAAAATAAGAAAAAGTTTCTTTGTTTAAAGAGAGATGTTGATGAAAAATAGGAAGTTTAGGGTGATTCCTTTTTTGCCCCTAGTTTTGTATCTACTGGTGTATTTGTACGGTTATTCGGGAATTGAGCCAGAGCCGGGGGTTGCTTATGGTTATCTTTACCTTTTTCTTTTATTAGTTCCTGTTGTCATTGCTTATTTTGTACTTGCTGTTACGAATTTTGCAACACTGATGGGGGAAGTTACTTATTTATTCAAAGGACAGCTGCTAGGGCATCTCTATCGGCTTTACTTTTCTATCTTTTTCTTTTCGATTTTGTTTTGCGGTCTTAATTATTATCAGTTGATAGCTCCATATGGCCCTCAGATGAAAATTAGTGCTGGAGAAGCTTATAATCCCTTAGCACCTTATGCCATTCCTCTCTTGCTTTTTCTCTTAGGATTGTTGGGCAATCTCTTCTTTTGGGATTTGCAAAAGATTGAAGTCCAGGAGGAGAAAGAGTAGCAGTACGGCGATAGTAATTGAGGTGTCATAATTTCTCAAAATCATTAAAAGCCTGCTGAAAATCTATTTGCTCAGGCTTTCTTTGTGCTATAATAAAGAAAAACGATGAGGAGACATTCATGAATCAAACTGTTCAATATTTACAAGAATTAACGGCTATCCCTTCCCCAACGGGTTTTACGGCTGAGGTGGCAGACTATTTGGTACAAACGCTGGAAGGATTGGGCTATGAGCCTGTTCGGACCAATAAAGGCGGCGTCCATGTCGTGGTTAAGGGGGAAAATGACGCCCAGTATCGGGTAGTGACTGCCCATGTGGATACACTGGGGGCTATTGTTCGGGCTATTAAGTCTGACGGTCGCCTCAAGCTGGATCGGATTGGCGGTTTCCCTTGGAACATGATTGAAGGAGAAAACTGTCTGGTCCATGTGGCCAGCAGTGGAAAGACTATCAGTGGGACTATCTTAGTTCACCAGACTTCCTGCCATGTTTACAAGGATGCTGGGACGGTTGAGCGAACTCAGGACAATATGGAAGTCCGTTTGGACGAAAAGGTGACAAGTGAGAAAGAAACGCGGGATTTAGGAATCGAAGTCGGGGATTTTATTTCCTTTGATCCTCGTACCACAGTTACCAAGTCAGGCTTTATCAAGTCTCGCTTTCTGGACGACAAGATCAGCGCAGCTATTTTGCTCAATCTTTTGCGCGTTTATAAAGAGGAAAATATTCAGCTGCCAGTGACGACGCATTTTGCTTTCAGTGTCTTTGAAGAGGTTGGTCATGGGGCTAATTCCAGCCTGCCGGAGCAAGCGGTAGAGTATCTGGCTGTTGATATGGGCGCTATGGGTGATGACCAGCAGACGGATGAGTATACGGTTTCCATCTGTGTTAAGGATGCTTCAGGGCCTTATCACTATGGCTTCCGCCAGCATTTGGTAAATTTGGCTAAGGAGCAGGGCATTCCATACAAATTGGACATCTATCCATTTTACGGGTCAGACGCCTCTGCAGCCATGAGTGCAGGAGCAGAAGTCAAGCATGCCCTGCTAGGGGCAGGTATCGAATCTAGCCACTCTTATGAGCGTACCCATATTGATTCAGTTGTTGCGACAGAGCGCATGGTGGATGCTTATCTAAGGAGTGGCTTGGTGGAGTGAGAAATCAAATTTTTAAAAAATCATCTGAAACGCTTGCATAAAATTGTAAGTTGTGAGATATTATTATATAGAATTACTTTAGGTTAAAAGGGAGAAAATGAAAGTAGTTTGTGTGGATGCTTGTATCCGTTCTAGGGCGTTTGGGATTGACATTGCCCTCCGCAATCGATTTGAACTTTTTGAAGAAATGAAAGTGCCTTATGAATTGTGGGTTTCTGAAGCGGATACAGATATATATGCTAATGCCTCTTCTAGGCAGATTGTGTTGGACAGTTATGAAGCCTTGGGAATTGATAGGAGTAAAGTCCGTTTTCTGGGCTTAGAATTAGCTGGTAGGAGTCTGCAGGAGTTTGCTGAGGAGGAGCTTGAGCCAGAAGACTGGCTGATGATGGAGCGTCTGGATATTCCAGAAAATATTCTCTTGAGACGTGAGCAAGATTTTCATGTAGCTCGCGTCCTTCATCAGGATCATATGATTGCCCTCGGACAAGAGTTAAATAAAAAGGTGATGAGCTGGCTGGATCAGGATGTATTAGACTCTTTGATTTTGGTTGGGGAAGGCCAAGAGGCTTATCTGCCTCAAAAGATGAGGGATAAGGCCCTCTTTATTCCAACAACCTATGCAGATCAAGTGGTCCAATATCTAAGAGAGAGAGTCTTTGATCCTAAGGATATTCGCTTGGTGACAGTTAGTCGTTTGTCTGAGGAGAAAAATGTTCTGTTATTGCTGAAAATCATGGCTTTGCTCAAATTTAAAGGGTATGAGCAATTTAGGTTAGATATCTATGGAGATGGTCCAGATATGCCTATGCTGCAAGATGTCGTTCAGCTCAATGATTTGGAAGATATGGTTCATTTTAAGGGCTATCAGTCTCAGGTGGCTTTTCAAGCTTATGATGTCTATATTAGCACCTCCTTATCGGAAGCCTTTGCGACATCGCTTTACGAAGCTCTAGTTAATGGCTTACCTCTGATAGGTTTGGATGTGCGTTATGCCAATCGCGCTTATATTAAGCATGGAGAGAATGGCTGGCTGATACCGCAAAATGATGCTAATCAATATATTGCCCATCTAGAGCAATTTAGCCAATTTGGAGAAAAAGAATGGGGGGGATTTTCGGCAAGATCCAAAGAACTTGCCCATCGCTATAACAAAGAATTGCTAATCAATCTATGGGAAAAAGTTTTTAAAATGTCAAAAATAGGAGATTAAAAGGAGAATAATATGAAAAAGACTTTAGGGAAAAAAGTAGAAATGGGAATGAAATTAGTTCCAATTCCTCTGTCTTTACTGCTTGCTGGGACAATGGCAGTGACTGTACAAGCAGATGAGGTAAATAATGAAACAGAGGGGAATCAAGTCCAGAATAACCAGGCGACACCTCCTGTCAATCAAGAACTGCAAAATGATGGGACAATCAAAAATACACCAAATCAGACTGAGGGATCTTCTGGTCTGACCATTTCAGAACAAGGGGAGAATGGCGCGGCTCAAGTCTCTCCTGAAATCAAACAGTTAGCTCAAGAATTTTATGATTTTCATACTAAGGGAGAGATAGAGGAATTTACAAAAGCTGCAACCATGACATCTGTCATGCCAGAGATACAGTCTGTGGAGCAAATAGAAGAAGAAGCTAAAAAGTATGATCATGCTTATGCTATCCGCAAGATGGATGGGGTCTTTAAATACATTGATTTGAAGCAAGTAGAAAATTTAAATCTAGTTAAAGATGATAATTTTCAGGAAGTTCGTTCAAGTTATATATATCCGGAACAATCACTTATTCAAAACAATACAGCACTCTTCTTTTTGAATAAGTGGGAGTCTATATTCAATCCAAATCCAACGCCAGAAGAAGTAGCTAAGATACCAAAAGCTATTATTCCGCGCTCAGAATTGGATTTGACTCTAGATGATACGATTCATATCAACAAATTTTTGAATATGCTATTCGGAAGAGTTTCAGGTATGACATTTGAGGAGGGGTTTTCAAGAATTTATTTACCTGATTCGAATAATAGAGTATTATCTATGAAAGAGATTAAACAAATCTTTCTTAAAAACCCAGATATGTTCCGAATTGACGCTGGAAGTAGTACTTTATATCACGCTATTAATCCTTTCTTTCAAAAACTTTTTCTCAATGGAAAGGAAATCAAGTATTATGATTCGCTTTATAATCGTGAAATAAGTCCTGTTATAATAGATCCAAGACTGAATGGATATTCCGATGTTGCAATTCGTTACTCACCTTTTGATTATAGCGGTATGATGCCAATAAGCTGGGATTTAGGAAAATATAATAGGAAGAATAACTTTTTTGGAAGTGAGAGCGATATTGGTAATATGGTTTATATTGATTGGCTAGGAAATAACCCATCTCTCACTAATCCATGGTTTGGACGTGATAATGTAAAGACCTTTCACTATAAATTGTATCTTATGAAACCAGGTGATAAGACACGCTATTACATTGATAGAGATTATACTATTGAAATAGCAGGTTTCCCTTGGATGATAGAGACACCGGATGGTGGACTTAAAAAGGTAGATGAACATTATGAATCGGGGAGTTATACAGTAGGTGGCTATGAGCCTGACCAACATGAGATAGATAAACTTTTCAGGTCGGTAAAAACTGATGGTTTTGTCTTTAAACTTTCAGATGTTAAGAAGGTCAGGGAAGGAGAGACAGATCCAGGTAAAGTGCTTGTCCGTTACCAAGATGAGCAGGGCAATGTCATTGCTAACCCTATTACTGATGAGCAACCGGGTAAGACCAGATACACTGTCAGCCCTAAACCTCTTATTTCCTATAAGAATCAGCTCTATACTTATAAATCTCGCCTAGCAAACACTTATGATGAGTCTGGAGAGTATGAGGCAGGAATGACTAAAGAAATCGTTTATGTATACATGCGTAATCAGTTCCAACTTCCAAATGACGCTCCAAGCGAAGAGCGCCCAGTCATGGAAATGACTCGCTTTGTAGATGAAAACGGCCAAGAGATATCAGCTCCCGAGCAAGGTTTGGTGGCGTCTAAGAGTATTATCAACTATGACTTCCAGTCCAGCAGTGACGAGGACGGCATTCGCACTCATGTCTATCGCGCCAGCGTGCATGAAGTACCGTCAGACTCTCCAAGTGAAGACAAGCCCGTCATGGAAATGACCCGCTTTATTGATGAATCAGGTCAAGAATTATCAGCTCCTGAGCAAGGTTTGGTGGCATCTAAGAGTATTACTGGCTATGATTTCCAGTCTAGTACTGAGGAGGATGGCATTCGCACTCATGTCTATCGTGCCAGCGTGCATGAAGTACCGTCAGAAGCTCCAAGTAAAGACCTACCAATCTTGGAAATGACTCGCTTTGTAGATGAAAGTGGTCAAGAGTTATCAGACCCAGAGCGAGGTTTAGTGGCATCTAAGAGTATTGCTAACTATGACTTCCAGTCCAGCAGCGACGAGGACGGCATCCGCACTCATGTTTACCGAGCAAGTGTTCATGAGTTGCCATCAGACGCTCCGATTGTGGATAAGCCGGCTATTGAAATCACTCGTTTCCTAGATGTAGATGGACGGCCATTGGCAGCAGCAGAATTTGGTTTACTTGATGCAAAGGATTTTGAAAAATATGGTTTTGTTTCTGTAACGGATGCAAATGGCGTTCGAACTTATGTATACGCGCCAAAAACGAAGACTCAAATAGCTTTGGGAACAGAAATTTCTGAGCAGAAGAGTCCTGTAAGGGTTGAAAACTCTGAGACTACTCCTGTTCTGGCTCGAGTGTCCAAACATCAATTACCAAATACTGGAAGCAAAAATTCATCATTCTTGGGAGCAGCAATCATCAGCCTTTTGGCTTCCTTTAGCTTACTATATTCCAAGAAAGAACAAAAAAAATAAGGCCAATTTGGTCTTATTTTTCTGTTTCCATATTTTGCTGTGACTTATCTGACACTCCAGACACTAACTGATTTTTCCTCCACAGGAAATTTTCCCCAGCCTTGGTCGTCAATGGTTACGATTTGAGAGCTGTTGCCCAGATAGTCGCTGAATTCTCTGCCAGCCCATTCCGTACCGACAAGCATGGATTTACTAGCTGCTTGTGCATTGCTGATAAGGACAGCGATTGGCTGACCGTTGTCCTTGCCTTGACGAGTCCAGCCGATATAGTTGGCATCGTCGAAGTAGTCGGTCTGCTCACCATAAGCAAGATTGAGACGGATGTCTAGGAGTTTATCCAGTAGCTCTTGAAAGCTCTCTTGAGCAAATTCACCGCTAATGCCATAGTAGTCTCCGTAAAAGACGCATGGCAATCCAGCTTCTCTTAGAAGTATGAGAGCATAGGCCGCAGGCTTGAACCATTCTTCAACTGTAGACTCCAGGGCCTGCCCTCTCTGAGTATCGTGGTTGTCCACAAAGGTTACAGCTGATTCAGGATGATTATTTGCAAGTGTTTGGTCAAAAATAGTTCGTAGGTCATAGTCGGCTCCAGATTTGCTGGCATCAAATAAATTATGATGAAGTTTAACATCGACTAGGTCAAAGCGGTAGTCAATATTTTCTAGATAATCATTATTGACCTTCTCATCGCTATTCCAAAATTCCCCAAAGACATAGAAATCATCGCCGTATTTCTCAGTAATATCACGGATGAAATTCTTCATAAAGAAGGAATCGATGTGCTTGACAGCATCTAAGCGAAAGCCATGTACACCAGTGCTTTCAATAAACCAATGAGCCCAGTCGTAGAGATTTTGGATGACTTCAGGGTGCTTGAAATCAATATCCGCATACATCAGATAGTCGTAGTTACCGTTCTCGTTATCCACTAGCTCGTCATTTGCCCAACCTTTATTGTCGCCTTGGATGAGAAAAATGCCTGACCTGTTGTTTTTAGCATCATAGTCAGTGCCAGTGAAGTGGTACCAGTGCCATTCGAAGTCATTGTAGGCTTTTTTGCGGCCTGGGAAGACAAACTTAGTCCAGCCTTTGATTTCGAAAGGTTCTGACAAGACCTTTGTGCGGTCGTTAGGATCTACTTCAACAACGGTAAAGCGCTCTTTATAGTCAGCTGCAGCCTTGTGATTGAGAACCACATCTGCAATAGCTTCGATACCGTTTTGGCTAAGCGCTTCAATCGCTCGGAGGTATTCTTCCTTCAATCCATACTTTGTGCGGACGGTCCCTTTTTGGTCGAATTCTCCCAAATCAAAAAGGTCGTATACACCATATCCGACATCATTAGAGCCAGTTCCTTTGAAAGCTGGCGGCATCCAGACTTTGCGAATTCCTTTCGCTGCTAAGTTTGGTGCATCTTCCGCTAAGCGGTTCCAATGCTGACCGTCATCTGGCAGATACCATTCAAAATACTGCATTAAGGTTTGGTTTTCCATATAAATTTTCCTCTTCATTCTCACTGATTGGCTTTATTGTACCAAAAGAAGCAGAAAGGCGCAATCGTTTGCGTTTTTTCACTCTCATAGATATTTAACTCTTTTATAATTTGAAAAATATTTTTAAAATTGAAAATGAAACATTTTTAGCTGAGACAAAAAGCCGCAAAAAGAGTATACTAATCTGTATAGAAATCGGTAAAGGAGCTCTCTTATGATTGAATTTAAAGATGTCACTAAAGTTTATGAAGGAACGGTAGCTCTCAATCAGCTGAATCTAACCTTGCAGAGCGGAGAAATCGTCGGTCTGATTGGTCACAATGGCGCGGGAAAATCTACCACCATTAAGTCATTGGTCAGCGTCATCAATCCTAGTAGTGGACAGATTATTGTAGATGGGAAAGAATTATCAGCTAATCGCTTGGAAGTCAAGAAAAAAATCGGCTATGTAGCCGATTCACCAGATTTATTTTTGCGCCTAACTGCCAATGAGTTCTGGGAACTGGTAGCGACTTCTTACGATATGACAAATGCTGAAGTCGAAGAGCGACTGGGAAATCTGCTCCATATTTTCGACTTTGGCTCTCATCGGTATGAGGTCATTGATTCATTTTCTCATGGGATGAGGCAAAAAGTCTTCGTCATAGCGGCGCTTTTGTCTGACCCGGATATTTGGGTGCTGGATGAGCCGCTGACTGGTCTTGATCCGCAGGCAGCTTTTGACCTCAAACAAATGATGCGGGAACATGCAGATAAAGGAAATACAGTTCTCTTTTCAACCCATGTCTTGGAAGTTGCAGAGCAGCTCTGTGATAAGGTGGCCATTCTCAAAAAAGGGAAATTGATTTTCTACGGAACGATTGAAGAACTAAAAGGCCAACATCCAGAACAGTCTCTTGAAACCATTTATCTTGGTCTGGCAGGCCGTAGAGAAGAGGTGAGTCCTGATGCGCATTAAAGCTATAAAAAAACTCGTTGATATCAACATCCTCTATGCTATTCAGCCGTCTCAGCTGCAACAGTACCGCAAGATGCAAGCTAAGAATCCTGAGCGCAAGGTCAATGTATCGCTGAAGGCCATCCGCATGTATCTGATTTTAGGACTGGTCTATCTCTTTCTTTTCGGCTTGATGGGCTCCCTGAACCAACTGGTTGGCAATCCTGGTCTCTTTGCCAATTTGGTTTCTGCTTTTGCTCTCTTTTCTATGTCTCAGGGCTTTCTGGTTTTTTACAATGTCTTTTATGAAAGCAAGGACTTGCAGTCTTATCGTCCCTACGCTTTTAGCGAAGCAGAAATCATCGTCGGCAAAAGCATTTCAGTTATTCTGACCTTGCTGATTGCCATTTTGCCTATGTTCAGTTATTTCTTGGTTCTGACTTTCCAAGGTGGTAATCCTTTCTTGGGCCTGCCCTTAGCTCTGCTTGCTATTCTGATTTTAAGTTCAGTCATCACCTTTCTGATTCTGATTGCCGTCCATTTCATTACCAAGACAGTCTTTTTCAGGAAGTACAAGACCATCCTGTCCAATGTCATTCTGGCTCTTGTTTCCGTTGGATCCTTTTTCCTCTATTTTATGATTAATCAAATGAACAGCAGAAGCGTTGTAAATCGTACAGAGGTCAAAGCTTTCTTTCCGCCAGTTCAGGCCTTTTATGATTTTATCCTTCATCCTTTTCATACAGCTTCCTTGCTGGGATTTTTGGGATGGGTTGCAGTTGCGGCTCTTCTATTTTTCATCGTAAAGACCAAGGTGATTCCAGAGTTTTATGAGGCAGCTCTCATGACGGGCTCTTCAGTAGGAAAGCGGGAGCGCGTGCATGACATCAATATTGCGGAAGCAAAAAATCTCAAAAAGTTTGTCTGGCATTACAATATCAGGCTCTTGAGCGAGGGTTCTGTCATTATGCAAGCTATCTTTATGTCGGCCTTTCTCCCTTACATTGTCATTTTCAGTATGGGAATGGGCATGATACAAGGTGGCCTGTCTTTGACTTCTTATCTGGGACCACGTTTCCTCTTGCCAATGATGGCTCTGGCTGTTTTGATTGCAACTCTAAACTCAGGCGGCAGCAACCTTACGGCTATTGGGATTTCTCTGGAAAGGGAAAATTTTGATTATCTCAAGGTTCTCCCCTTTGATTTGAAGCAATATATTCATCTGAAGTTTTGGCAACTCTTTGCCGTCCAGTCTATCCTGCCTTTGACCTTGCTTTTGATAACCAGCCTTGTTTCCGGTATGCATCCATTGACTTTCTTGGGCATGGTGATTGTTTGGGCCTTGATTAGTCTAATGTGGAGTTCTTGGGGTTACTACCGAGACTACAAGCATCTGGTGACTAATTGGTCCAATGTCACAGAATTGATGAGCCGAGATAATAATATGGTGAAAACTCTCTTAGCCATCGCTCTGATTTTAGGAATGGTGATTGTCATTACTCTTCTCTTCTTTATATCCAATGTTCTTGCGCCTCTGGTAATTTATGTGATAGTCGCTCTAGTTTTAGCAGGCTTAGCTGTGTTGTCTTACATAGTCCACAAACACTACATGAAAAAGCTGAATGAAGAGCTAGTAGTATTTTATTAAACAAGCATCAGGAAGTCGAAAGACTTTCTGATTTTTTGACTGTAAAAATAACAGCTCTGCACATTCGCAGAGCTGTTAATTGTTTTTCTGTATTTTTTCTACATCCAGTGGCATGAAAGTCGCCATGACTCGGCCGATGAGCTTAGGCTCTTCCTCATGCGGAATAAACTTGTCACTATATTTTTTATTAAGGGAAATCAGACGAATACCGGATGGATCGTTGAAGACCCTTTTTATAATGGTTTGGCCGTCATAGTCAATAGCATAGATAGCACCGGCAAGCTCAAAATGAGTCTGCTTGATTAGCGCTACGGAATCCCTCGGATACTTGGGCTCTAACGAGTCTGTTCGTACCCAAAGAGCAATATCGTAGTCAATTTCTCTGTCCAACCAGACTAAATCAGCTTGTTCAGGTTTATGCTGAGAGAGGTAGTAGTTTTCATGGACCAAGTAGGGGAAGTAGTCGTCCTTTAAGCTGGCATGTGTTTCTTGCTCAGTCAGGCTAGCTTCCAGTAGCTTTAATCCTTTCCCCTGTCTGTCTTGATCAAGTTGTTGATAAATACGATTTAAATCGGGGAATTGCTGAGGGATGTCTGCAATTAGTCGGTAACGAGGGTCAATTTCTTCAACCTCTACCTCAAAAAATCTTGCAATCTTTTCTAGATTGGCTGCAATAGGCAGAGATGTTCCTTTGATATAGCCAGTCAGTGTACTAGCAGGAATGCCTGTTTCACGAGATAGTTCGACTTGTTTTTTACCTGTTTCCTTGAGAAGTTCTTTGAGCTTTTTAGAAATGAGAAGACTTGCTTCCTTGTCTTGGGGGCTTGCGGCGCCTCTTCCTCTGGCCATAATATCAACTCCTTTACTTGTTTCAATTATAGCGAATTAAATCGAAAAAGTAAAGGATTAGATCAATTATCTTAACCTAATCCTTTACTTTTTTAGATATTGTATTAAATTTCGTAGCCCATTAAGATTCCGCCTTCCTCAGCGTAGAAGCTGCAGAGTCCTGAAGTCGGCACCATTTCGATTTGAGCTTGGGGATACTTTTCTTGTACCAGTTGGCTAAATTGCTGGCAGAACTTTTCGTTATTGCGGTGAGCGATGATGAGTCGGCCACCCTTGTAACCAGCTTTCAGTAGCTCTTCGATTGCAGAAGCAAGAGCCTTTTTCGGACCGCGTGCCTTTTGTAGAAGCTCGAGAGTACCAGTCTGGCTAGCTTCACCGACCATGCGGATATTGAGCAAGCCGACAACGGTTCCCAGAAGCTTGCTAAGCCGGCCGTTTTTGACCAAGTTATCTACCTTTGCCAGAACGAAGAGAAGTTTAGTTTTCTCTTGATAGCGACTAATGACTTCAACAACTTCATCAAAGCTAAGATCTTGCTGAATGAGTTCGTTGAGTTTAGTCACAAGTAAGTCTACCTCGCCGCCAGCAGAAAGACTATCAATGACATGAATCTGGGCATCAGGGTGTTCTTCTAAAAAGATTTTCTTAGCAACCTGAGCACTATTATTGCTGCCAGATAGAGTTCCAGTGATAGTCACCACAAAGATCTTGTCAGCTCCCTCAAAGCTTTTGAGATAGTCATCTGGACTAGGGCAGGCGGACTTTGAAGCAGCAGAAGAAGCATACATCTTCTCCATCATCAGGTCAATATCAAGTTCCTTATTATCTACAAAGATTTCATTTTCCACTTGAATGGTCAAGGGAACACTTTCAAACTGTGTGTCTTTAGCCAAGTTTGCCATTTCACGAAAGTCACAGCCAGAGTCAGCTATAATTTTCCAAGTCATATTTTTCTCCTTTTTTTGTCAAGTATGTACAATAAAAAAATTGACAAAAAACCTGTCTTTTTTTACAATTATAACATGAAGAATGCTTACTAGAAAGCGGAAACTGTCAGCTGAGACAAGAGGGAAGAAATTGTTATGTCGGAAAAGAAAATATCGGAAAAATCACTCGCGAATTTAAAGAAATACAATCAGGAATCCAATCAAATCACGAGAGAGTCTCTGGAAATCTCTCTCATGCAGCTGTTGGAGAAGAAAGAACTCAAAAAAATTACGATTTCAGAGCTGGTTGAGCGAGCAGGGGTTTCCCGCGCTGCATTTTACCGCAATTATAGCTCTAAAGAGCAGATTCTGGAAGAGATTTTTAAAAATACTGTTCAAGGTATTACGGATAAATTAGAAGAGTTTAACTTTAAAACTGAGATGTACCAAATTTGGCTTTTTCTTTTTAAGGAAGCTAAGAAAGAAGCTCGGGTTATCAGCCTAGCCATCGACTATAATTTTGAAAAGCTACTGACTCAGGCTGTATTTGACTTTTTGGAAAAGCGCAATCGCAATGCTAAGAAAACGACTAACTCTTACATGAATTCCTTCTGGAGTTCGGCAGTTGTTTCCGTTCTTTCCAAGTGGATTAAGGACGGCATGAAGGTTCCAGCTGAAAAAATAGCTTCTTTAGGTCTGCCCCTCTTTCCCCAGAAAAAGAAAATCAAATAAAAACAAGTGAGTCATTAGGGCTCGCTTGTTTTAAGGTTCTGTAAGAAGTTGGTCAGTTCTTTTTGATTTCTTAATTCGTAGAATTTCTGAGGAAAAGTTTGTCGGATTTTCTTATATCTTGCCAGTGCAGTCTGACGTCGTCCTTTCCAAAGAACCCAGCAGATAAACTCCCAGTCAAACTTTTCGGGGCAGCCTGGAGCCATGCTTTCTCTGGTCCGATTGCGGTATTTTAGATAGCGTTTGAAAGCTCGATAAAGGCAGTTCCAGCGAGAGAAGTTCAGAAAGATGATTTGGTCTGCTTCTGCCATCCGACGTTCATAAAAACACCAGGAGTAGTTGCCGTCAATGATCCAGTCGGTATTTTTTGACAAAAAATTATCCATCTGTTCACTCATCCAATCACGGTCGCTATCCTTCCAGCCAGGTTGGAACTGCAATCTATCCATGTGAAGTTTGGGAATGGAATAGTGGTTGGACAGTTGTGCTGCTAGAGTGGATTTGCCAGAGCCGGAATAACCAATAATTGCTATTTTCATCCCTACCTCCTTTATGTGAGAAACAAAAAAAGCTCCTGAGAGCTCCCTTTGTATGCATTATTTAGCAAGTTTAGCTGAAAGGCGTGCTTTATCGCGGCTTGCTTTGTTTTTGTGGATCAAACCTTTTGTTTCTGCTTTATCGATAGCTGAGCTAGCAGCACGGAAAAGTTCTTCAGATGGGTTTGCTTCAAATGCTTTGATTGCAGTACGCATAGCTGATTTTTGAGCTGAGTTTTTTTCGTTATGTTTCACGTTCAATTCAGCGCGTTTGATAGCTGATTTAATGTTTGCCAAGTTGTTTCACCTCCATTGAAAATACTAACTATCTAATTATATATGAAAAGTTAGGATTTGACAAGCTTTTTTATTTTTTTAAGTAAATTTCATCAATTTCATGATTTCCGGCTTTATGCAGGATAATTTCTGCCCGATTGCGGGTTGGCTCAATGTAGTCTAGCAGGTTGACAAGGTTAATGCTTTTCCAGACATTATGGGCGAAGGTTACTACTTCCTCTTCTGATTGCATGGTGAAGCGGTGGTAGTAGTTTTTGGGGTCGTTTTCAGCCAGAGTCAGCATTTTTTTAAAGCGATCCAGATACCAATTTTCGATATTATCGACTTCTGCATCGACATAGATAGAAAAGTCAAAAAAGTCTGTCATATAGAGGCGCTCGTTCTGAGGATTTTGGAAAACATTGATCCCTTCAACAATAACAAAGTCTGCAGCCTTTACCTCCTGCATTTCCTGAGGGACGATATCATAAGTCTCATGCGAGTATACGGGGATTTGGAAATCCTGACCGTTTTTTATGCTATCCAGAAAGGAAAGAAGTAACTCCATATTATAGCTTTCAGGAAATCCCTTGCGGTTTAAAATGCCATTAGCTTCTAAAATTTGATTGGGAAATAAAAAACCGTCTGTGGTAACCAGCTCGACTGTCGCATTTGAAAAAGTCCGAGAAAGCAGAATCTGCAGCAAACGGCTGGTGGTAGATTTCCCAACGGCCACACTGCCAGAAACTCCAATGATAAAGGGCTGTTTCCGGCTTTCCTTTTGTAGAAAAATCCCCTTGGAAAAAGCCAAGTCTTCCTTAGAACGTTTGTAAATCTGAATGAGATTGGTCAAGGGGAGGTAAATGTCCGTCACGTCTTGCAGGCTGATCTTGTCATTGAAACTCTTGATAGAGTTAAGCTCGGCCTGGGTCAGAGGCGGAGTTGTTTTACGATGCAGGTTTTGCCATGTATGGCGGCTGATTTTTTCAAAATGAAGAAATTCGTTAGTCATAAGTTACTCCTGTATGATGGACTTTAGTATAACATACTTTTAGGAGAAATGAAAACGATTTACAAATCTAGGAAAATTATGATAAAATGGTTGTATGACTAAAATGTATTTTGCAGAAAATCCTGATGCCAAACATGATATTCATGAATTAAATGTAGAACTGTTAGGACAGCAGCTGACTTTTTTGACAGATGCTGGTGTCTTCAGTAAAAAGATGATTGATTATGGCAGTCGGGTTCTTTTGTCTGTCTTGGACTTTGAAGCTGGAGAACGGGTGCTGGATGTTGGCTGCGGCTATGGGCCTCTAGGTTTGACCTTAGCCAAAGCGTACGGAGTGGCTGCGACCATGGTAGATATCAACCAGCGGGCCTTGGACTTGGCTCAGAAGAATGCTGAGAGGAATCAGGTATCTGCTCATATCTTCCAGTCGAATGTTTATGAAAAGGTCAGTGGCTTTTTCGACCATATTATCAGTAATCCGCCTATCCGTGCTGGTAAGCAAGTTGTACATGAGGTTATCAGCGGAAGCTATGAGCATTTGACAGAAGGCGGAGATTTGACCCTTGTGATTCAGAAAAAGCAGGGAGCACCCAGTGCCAAGTCGAAGATGGAAGCTATCTTCGGTAATTGTGAGATTGTTAAGAAGGACAAAGGCTACTATATACTAAGGAGTGAAAAATAGGATGCGTGCTGTAGATATTATCCAAAAGAAGAGAGACGGTCTGGAACTGACCAGTCAGGAAATCCAGTGGCTGATTGAGGGTTATGTGGACGGGACGGTGCCTGATTATCAAATGGCAGCCTTTGCGATGGCTGTCTATTTTAAGGGCATGACGACTCGGGAAATTTCGGATTTAACCATGACCATGGTTGGAACTGGAGAGCAGTTTGACTTGTCAGAAATCGCGGGAATAAAAGTAGATAAACATTCTACTGGCGGTGTTGGTGATAAAGTAACTCTGGTCTTGGTACCATTGGTAGCTAGTTTCGGTGTGCCTGTTGCTAAAATGAGCGGCCGCGGGTTGGGCCATACTGGAGGAACCATTGATAAATTGGAATCCATTAAAGGATTTCAGGTAGAGCGCAATCAGCAAGACTTTATCAAGCAGGTGCAGGAAATCGGTTTGTCCGTTATTGGTCAGTCTGATCAGTTGGTGCTAGCGGATAAATTACTCTATGCCTTGCGAGATGTAACCGCAACTGTTGATACGATTCCGCTGATAGCGAGCTCTGTCATGAGTAAAAAGATTGCTGCTGGTGCAGACAGTATCCTTCTGGATGTGACGGTCGGTGAAGGCGCCTTTATGAAAAATATTGATGACGCTCGTGTACTAGCACGTACTATGGTAGATTTGGGCAAGGCTGTCGGCAGAAAAACAGTAGCTGTTCTCACAGATATGAGTCAGCCTTTGGGAACCAGCATTGGCAATCGTTTGGAAATCTTAGAAGCCTTGGATATCTTGCAGGGCAAGGGCCGTGAGGATATCACAACTTTCATTTGTGAGTTGGCTCAGATTATGCTCGGACTGGCAGATGTTGAGAAAACTGTGGAAGAAGTGAGAGAACAGTTGACTACTGGCGCTGCTTTGAAGAAATTTGAAGCTATGATTGCTGCTCAAGGCGGTGACTTGGAAGACCTCTATCGTCCATCAAGTGCAGCTCATATTATAGAAGTGAAAGCAGAACAGGCAGGTTATATCACTGAACTGCCTGCTATGGAATTCGGACTCTTTGCTATGAGACTTGGAGCAGGACGGGCAGTTAAATCTGACGACTTGGATTATGAAACAGGAATTGTTTTCGAAAAGAAAGTCGGAGACAAGGTTGAAATTGGAGAAGTTTTCGCAAAAATTTATTCAAATGAAAAAATTTCTCAAGAACTAGTTACAGAATTTCAAAAAAATGTTAAAATAGGTGATGAAAGCGTTGCAGTAAACGAGATTATCGAGGTTATTGCTTAATTCTAGGAGAAGCAAACATGAAATTAAACAAATACATAGACCATACGCTTTTAAAACCTGAAGCGTCAGAAGAGCAGATTCTGAAGTTAATTGAAGAAGCAAAAGTTTATGATTTTGCCAGTATCTGTGTCAATCCAACCTGGATAGAGTTTGCTGCGGAGCAGCTGAAAGGCTCAGATGTCAAGGTTTGTGTGCCAATTGGTTTTCCTTTAGGAGCCAACGCTTCCGATGTAAAGGCTTTTGAAACGAAGGACGCAATCCAAAAGGGTGCGGGCGAAGTGGATATGGTCATCAATGTCGGCGCTCTGAAGTCTAAAAATTATGATTTGGTAGAGCGAGACATCCGTGCGGTTGTAGAAGCTGCAAACGGTACCTTGGTCAAGGTGATTCTGGAAACTTGCCTGCTGACAGATGAGGAGAAGGTTAAGGCCTGCCAATTAGCTCAGAAAGCTGGAGCTGATTTTGTTAAGACTTCTACGGGATTTTCAACTGGCGGTGCGACAGTTGAAGATGTTGCCCTTATGAGAAAAACAGTTGGTCCTGACATGGGAGTCAAGGCTTCTGGCGGTGCTCGTTCTTATGAAGATGCGCTGGCCTTTATTGAAGCAGGTGCGACTCGTATCGGAACTTCAGCTGGTGTGGCGATTATGAAGGGAGAAGAAGCTAGTGGCGACTACTGAGTTGATTGACTTGGCTGTCCAAGCAAGCAAAAATGCTTATGTTCCCTATTCTCATTTCCCTATCGGAGCGGTTTTAGTCGCTAAAGACGGACGGGTATTTACCGGCGTTAATGTTGAAAATGCCAGTTTTGGTCTGACCAACTGCGGAGAACGGACAGCTATATTTAAGGCGGTTTCAGAAGGAGCTTTAGACTTCGAGGAGCTGATTGTCTATGGTGAGACGGAAAAACCCATATCGCCCTGTGGTGCCTGCCGCCAAGTAATGGCAGAATTTTTTGCTGAGGATCTAAAAGTGACCTTGGTCGCTAAAGATAAATCGACGGTCGTGATGACGGTCAAGGAATTACTTCCATATTCTTTTACAGATTTAACATAAGTCTGTTATCGGTCATCTGACCAAACTCAAACTTGCAACTGTGTTGCACATCTTATTTAGGAGGTTCAGAAATGAACAAAAAACAATGGCTAGGTCTTGGTCTAGTAACTGTCGCAGCATTCGGACTTGCTGCATGTGGAAACCGTGCTTCTCGCTCAGATTCTTCAAACGCGAAAACTGATTTGAAGGCTGCTATCGTAACTGATACTGGCGGTGTTGATGATAAGTCATTTAACCAGTCTGCATGGGAAGGTCTGCAAGCTTGGGGTAAAGAAAACGGTCTTTCTAAAGATAACGGCTTTACTTACTACCAGTCTACAAGTGAAGCGGATTTTGCAAATAACTTCAGTCAAGCAGCTACAAATGGCTATAAATTAGTTTATGGCGTTGGTTATAAATTAGCACCTGCTGTTACAGCTGCTGCTGATGAAAATGCTGATATTAATTATGTTATTATTGATTCTGTTATCAAAGACAAGAAGAATGTAGCATCTGCTGTTTTTGCTGATAATGAAGCTGCTTATCTTGCAGGTGTTGCTGCTGCAAAAACTACGAAGACTAACAAAGTTGGTTTTATTGGAGGGGCACGTGGCGAAGTTATAACTCGTTTTGAAAAAGGCTTTGAAGCAGGAGTGAAGTCTGTTAACAAAGATATTTCAGTTGATATTCAATATGCTGAAGACTTTAATAATCCTGAAAAAGGAAGAACTATTGCTGCAACCCAATATGCCGCAGGAGCTGATGTAGTTTATCAAGCTGCTGGTGGTACTGGAGCAGGTGTCTTTAAAGAAGCAAAAGACTTGAATGAGAAGAAAAATGAAGACGAAAAAGTTTGGGTAATCGGTGTCGATCGTGATCAAGCTGAAGAAGGCAAATACAAGTCTAAAGATGGCAAGGAATCTAACTTTGTACTTGCTTCCAGCTTAAAACAAGTTGGCAAAACTGTTCAAGATATTGCTACTCAAACTGCTGATGGTAAATTCCCGGGTGGAAAAGTAATTACATTTGGTTTGAAAGATGGTGGAGTTGAATTGACAACTTCTAACCTATCTGAAGATGCTAAAAAAGCTGTAGAAGATGCTAAGAAACAGATTATTGATGGTAGTGTAAAAGCACCTGAAAAATAATAAAGATCCAGAAGCGACCCAACCTTCTTGGGTTGCTTTTTTAGGGTATTGAGACATTTTGTCTCAATAGAACCTACTAACTTGATTAGTAGGCTCTACTGAAATAAAATATAATTTTCTAGAAAGGAATACTCTAATGGCACATAAAAATGTCATTGAGATGCGTGAGATAACCAAAGTTTTTGGTGAATTTGTCGCAAATGACAAAATCAACCTACAACTGCGTAAAGGTGAGATTCATGCACTTCTTGGTGAAAATGGAGCTGGGAAATCTACCTTGATGAATATGTTGGCTGGTCTTTTAGAGCCAACTAGTGGAGAAATTTTTGTCAACGGAAAATCGGAAAAATTGGATTCTCCTTCTAGGGCTGCAGCTCTCGGAATAGGAATGGTTCATCAGCACTTTATGTTGGTTGAAGCATTTACTGTTGCTGAAAACATTATTCTTGGTAGCGAAATAACGAATAAAGGTGTATTAGATTTGAAAAAAGCTAATGCAGATATCCTTGAATTATCAGAACGCTATGGCTTAGCTGTTGACCCAACAGCTAAGGTTGAAGATATTTCTGTGGGTGCCCAACAACGTGTAGAAATCCTGAAGACCCTCTATCGTGGTGCCGAGATTTTGATCTTTGATGAGCCAACGGCAGTATTGACTCCTGCTGAAATTTTGGAATTAATGGATATTATGAAAACTCTTGTTAAAGAAGGGAAATCTATTATCCTGATTACTCATAAACTAGATGAAATTCGAGCAGTAGCGGATCGTGTCACAGTTATTCGCCGTGGAAAATCAATTGAAACTGTTAGCATTGAGGGCGTTTCAAATAAAGATTTGGCTGAAATGATGGTTGGACGTTCGGTTTCTTTTGTTACTGAAAAGGAAGAAGCTAAACCGAAAGACGTTGTACTTCAAATTTCTGATTTGATAGTGAATGAGAATCGTGGTGTACCAGCTGTTAAAGAGCTTTCGCTTGATGTTCATGCAGGTGAAATCGTAGGAGTTGCTGGGATTGACGGTAACGGTCAGAGTGAGTTGATTCAGGCTATTACAGGACTTCGAAAAGTAAAATCAGGAAGTATTAAAATCAAAGGAAGGGAAGTTGTAGGACTTTCTCCACGAAAGATTACAGAAATGCAAGTAAGCCATGTACCTGAGGATCGTCATCGTGATGGTTTGGTACTTGAAATGATGCTTTCTGAAAATATTGCCCTCCAGACTTACTATAAAGAACCGCTCAGTAACAAAGGTGTTTTGAATTATAATCAAATTAATTCATATGCCCGTAAATTAATGGAAGAATTTGACGTTAGAGCAGCTAGTGAACTTGTTCCAGCAGGTGCTTTGTCGGGGGGAAATCAACAAAAAGCTATTATTGCTCGAGAAGTTGATCGTAATCCAGATCTATTAATTGTCAGTCAACCTACTCGCGGATTGGATGTTGGTGCGATTGAGTATATTCATAAGCGCTTAATTTCTGAACGTGATAAAGGGAAAGCCGTTCTTGTTGTCAGCTTTGAATTAGATGAAATTCTTAATTTATCAGACCGTATTGCTGTTATTCACGATGGAAAGATTCAAGGAATTGTAAAACCATCTGAAACTAATAAGCAAGAGCTTGGTATTCTCATGGCTGGTGGAAAAATCAAGGAGGGTTCTAATGGATAAAAAAACACAGCAAATTGCTATTCCTTTTATTTCAGTTCTTTTAGGAATCTTACTTGGCGCCATCATCATGTGGATTTTTGGTTATGATGCCTTGTGGGGTTATGAAGAGTTGTTCAAAACAGCTTTTGGTTCCATTAAAAATATTGGAGAAATTTTCCGAACCATGGGGCCTCTAATTTTGATTGCTCTTGGGTTTGCAGTGGCTAGCCGTGCTGGTTTTTTCAATGTAGGTTTACCTGGTCAAGCTTTGGCAGGATGGATTGCAGCTGTTTGGTTTGCCCTATCTTTTCCAACCATTCCTCGTTTTGCAATGTTACCGCTGACTGTCCTTGTAGCAGCAGTTGCTGGTGGTTTAATCGGTTTAATTCCGGGTTTGTTAAGAGCATTTTTAGGTACAAGCGAAGTTATTGTTACCATTATGATGAACTATATTGTTCTTTTTGCTGGAAATGAAATTATTCGGAATTTTCCTAAAAAACTAATGGTTGATTCCGAATCAAGTATTCCTGTTTCGGCAAACGCTAGCTATCGTCTAGACTTTCTTACAGAGCTTACTAAGTCACGCATGAATATTGGAATTTTCATTGCTTTGATTGCTGTCGCTGTAATTTGGTTTATCATAAAGAAAACCACACTTGGATTCGAAATTCGCTCAGTAGGTCTCAATCCAAATGCTTCAGATTATGCAGGGATGTCGGCGAAACGTACTATTATTCTTTCAATGGTGATTTCTGGAGCTCTTTGTGGTATTGGAGGAGCAGTTGAGGGTATAGGTACTTTCCAGAATGTTTATGTTCAAGCAGGATCTCTGGCTGTTGGATTTAATGGTATGGCAGTTGCTCTTCTTGCTAGCAACTCTCCTATCGGAATCATTTTTGCTGCGTTTCTACTTGGAACATTACAAACTGGTGCGCCTGGTATGACAACGGCTACTATTCCTCCAGAACTTGTCAATATTGTAACAGCTTCTATTATCTTCTTTGTAAGTGCTCACTACATTATTGAAAAATATATCAAACCGAAAAAACGAATGAAAGGAGTAGAGTAAAGATGAATATTGTTGCTATTCTAACAATACTTGTATCAAATATGCTGGTCTATGCAGCTCCTCTCATTTTCACCAGTATTGGAGGTGCTTACTCTGAGCATGCTGGTGTTGTTAACGTTGGCTTGGAAGGCATCATGGTCATGGGAGCTTTTACAGGAGTTGTTTTTAACCTGACTTTCGCTGGAAGCTTAGGAGGAATGACTATTTGGCTTTCTCTTCTCGCAGGTGGTTTAGTTGGTCTCATTTTTTCTGCGATTCATGCAGTAGCAACCATTAATTTTCGTGCTGATCATGTTGTTAGTGGTACTGTACTGAACTTGCTGGCGCCAGCTTTAGCCGTCTTTCTTGTGAAGGCTATTTATGGAAAAGGACAAACTAATAATATTGATTTATCTTTTGGTAAATTTGATTTTCCGATTTTGTCTAATATTCCTGTTATTGGAGATATTTTCTTTAAAAATACTAGCTTGATGGGTTACATAGCTGTTGGATTCTCATTTTTAGCTTGGTTCATCATGTTTAAGACGAAATTTGGGCTTCGCTTACGCTCAGTAGGTGAACATCCTCAAGCTGCTGATACATTAGGGATTAACGTTTATCTTATGCGTTACTATGGAGTGTTGATTTCAGGGTTTTTGGGAGGAATAGGTGGAGCTTTGTATGCTCAATCTGCTTCGGTTAATTTCTCTGCTACGACGATTGTTGGCCCTGGATTTATCGCTTTAGCTGCTATGATTTTTGGTAAATGGAATCCAATAGGTGCTATGCTTTCAAGTCTTTTCTTTGGACTTTCCCAAGCCCTAGCTGTTGTTTCTACTCAGATTCCTTTCCTTGCTCATATACCTGCGGTTTATCTTCGTATTGCGCCTTATGCATTGACAATCATTGTTTTAGCCGCTTTCTTTGGTAAATCAGTTGCTCCGAAAGCGGATGGTATCAACTACATCAAGTCTAAATAAACCTTTACACCAGTTCTTTGCAACTGGTGTTTTTTGATATTTGAAAGTAGCTATAATCATAGGAATAAAAAAAGCCTGCTTCAGGTGAAGCAAGCTTTTAAGATTAGTTTGTTGCGATTTCATTTAGCAGGTCTTCTGCAGTAGTGGTTGGGTTAACGCGAACGCGATTGAGTGTGAGCAAGCCATTGGATAGAGAAGCTAGACCGTTATTGGTTGTCAGTCCCATTTTATAGCCAAGGCTTTCAGCAATCTGCAAGGTTGCATCACTGTATCGTCCAGATGGATAGGCAACGGTTGTTGTTGTTTGAGACAGTTCTTTGTCTAAGTAAGACTTGGAGTCTTTTAACTCAATTTTTTGTTGGTCTTCTGCAGTCGCTGAGAGGTCGGGATGGTTGACGGTATGGTCTTCAAAAGACATGCCTTTGTCCTTCATTTCCTTTATCTCATCTAGCGTCAGCATATCTTCACGACCCGCTTGAACAAATCCAGTAATGACATTATTGGTTGCTTTCATGTCATATTTCTGGAGAAGCGGAAAGGCATTAGTATAGAAATCCTTTAAACTGTCATCAAAGGTCAGCCAGACGACTTTTTTATTTTCTGGCAGGACGTTTTCCGTCAGTACTTTGTATGCTTCTGCTGGTGTTAGTGGATAGTAGCCTGCGTCTTTCAAGGCTTTCAGATGGCTTTCAAATGTTGCTGGGTCCACAATCAAACCGGCGTTAGCTGCTTCTGATGGGTCCATGATGTGAATGGCATGATACATCAAGATAGGAACTTGAACTGGCTGGTCTTGCTTGACCCATTTGACTTTGTCTTTACTGTTGTCATCCGAAGTTGTCTTTTTTTCCCGAGTCGGTGCTGACGAAGTTTTAGATGAAGTATTAACCTGGTTCGTTGACACGTTATTAGCTTCTTTTTGGTTGTGCGAGTTTTGCAGCTTGGCTAGTAAAGAAAAGCCACCTACAATCAGGACGAGAAAAAGTAATAAACTTGTCAGAGAAAGTAAAATAGCTCGTTTCCTAGCTTTGCGTTGCTGCATGCGATTTCCTCTGTGTTTTCCTGTCATAATATCTCCTTTTTTAAAAAAAAATTACAATTCCTTGCGGAAATTTACATCTATTATAACAAATAAAGAAGTAGTTTTGTAGGCATTTTTATATAATTTTGTTATAATATTTTTTATACAAGAAATTTTCAAGGAGTGCTTCATGTCTATTAAAATAGCTTTACTTGGTTTTGGAACAGTGGCCAGCGGTGTGCCTTTTTTGCTGAAAGAAAACGGAGAAAAAATCGTTCAAGCAGCTCATTCAGAGATTGAGGTTGCTAAAGTATTGGTCAAAGATGATGCTGAAAAAGAGCGTCTTTTAGTAGCTGGAAATAACTTTAACTTTGTCACAAATGTTGAAGAAATTCTGAAGGATGCTGAGATTACTATCGTTGTAGAATTGATGGGACGAATCGAGCCAGCGAAAACTTTCATCACTCGTGCTCTTGAAGCTGGCAAACATGTGGTCACAGCTAATAAGGACTTACTGGCTGTTCACGGAGCGGAGTTGCTGGAAATTGCTCAAAAGCAAAATGTGGCTCTCTACTATGAAGCAGCTGTTGCCGGCGGAATTCCAATCCTCCGTACCTTGGTTAATTCATTGGCTTCTGACAAAATCACTCGTATCTTGGGTGTGGTCAATGGAACCTCTAACTTTATGATGACCAAGATGGTAGAAGAGGGTTGGTCTTATGAAGATGCTCTTGCTGAAGCGCAACGCCTTGGCTTTGCTGAAAGCGACCCAACCAATGACGTAGATGGTATTGATGCGGCATACAAGATGGTCATTCTTAGCCAGTTCGCTTTTGGTATGAATGTTAAGTTTGAAGATGTGGGTCATCAGGGAATTCGTCATATCACACCAGAAGACGTGGCTGTTGCTCAAGACCTGGGCTATGTAGTCAAGCTGGTAGGTTCTATCGAAGAAACAGCATCTGGTATTGCAGCAGAAGTAGCTCCAACTTTTCTGCCAAAAGCGCATCCGCTTGCTAGTGTCAATGGGGTGATGAACGCTGTCTTTGTTGAGTCCATCGGTATCGGAGAATCCATGTATTATGGACCGGGAGCTGGTCAAAAACCGACTGCAACTAGTGTCGTGGCGGATATTGTCCGTATCAGCCGCCGTTTGAATGAAGGAACAGTTGGCAAGTCCTTTAATGAATTTAGTCGTGAGTTAGTACTGGCTCAGCCTGAAGATGTGAAGAGCAGCTATTACTTCTCTATCTTGGCTCCTGACTCGAAAGGTCAAGTTCTGCATTTGGCTGAGATTTTCAATGCTGAGGATGTTTCCTTTAAGCAGATTCTACAGGAAGGTACGGACGGTGAGAAAGCGCGCGTGGTGATTATTACCCATGCTGTCAGCAAGACACAGCTGGAAAATGTCACTGCTAAGCTCAAAGAAGTTGCTGAGTTTGACTTGCTCAATACCTTCAAAGTATTAGGAGATTAAGATGAAAATTATTGTACCAGCGACCAGTGCCAATATCGGTCCTGGCTTTGACTCCGTTGGGGTAGCTCTGTCAAAATATCTGGAAATTGAAGTCTTGGAAGAAAGTAAGGAGTGGGTGATTGAACATGACCTCAATCCGAGAATTCCTAAGGACCGGCGCAATTTACTGGTTAAGATTGCCCTGCAGTTGGCTCCAGATATTCAGCCACGCCGTTTGAAAATGTCTAGTGATATTCCATTGGCTCGTGGACTTGGGTCTTCTAGCTCGGTCATTGTGGCTGGGATTGAATTGGCCAACCAGCTGGCTCACCTTAATTTGTCGGATTATCAGAAGCTAAAAATCGCTACAAAGATTGAAGGTCATCCTGACAATGTTGCGCCAGCGATTTATGGTAATTTGGTCGTATCTAGCTCGTCTAGGAATCAGGTATCGGCTGTGGTAGCGGACTTTCCGGACGCAGACTTCATCGCCTATATCCCAGACTATGAGCTTCGGACGGTTGAGAGCCGCCAAGTCTTACCAAATCGGCTTTCTTACAAGGAAGCTGTTGCGGCTAGCTCTATTGCCAATGTTGCGATTGCAGCCCTTTTAAAAGGTGATATGAAAATCGCTGGTCGGGCTATCGAGTCTGATTTGTTCCACGAAAAATACCGTCAACCTTTGATCAAGGAATTTTCAGATATTAAGTTCTTAGCCAGAAAAAAAGGCTCTTATGCAACCTATATCTCAGGAGCGGGACCAACTGTTATGGTCTTATCGCCTAAGCACAAGACGGAGATGATTTATCAGCTTCTGCAAAAACAGAATTTCAAGGGACAAATCTTCCGGCTTCAGGTGGATACTGAGGGTGTGCGAGTAGAAAAATAAATCATCAAGAGGTTCACCATGAGCCTCTTTTTTCATTTCTAAGCTATGGAGTTGATATCCCTATCTTTTTATACCTAACTGTGCTATAATGGGGCTAGCTTAAAGGAGGATAATTCACTTTATGGATCATTTAGAATTACAGGCTCTAGCGACTGAGCTAGGCCTACAGTTTGATGAATTTTCGTCTCTTGTCTTCGGACAGATAGAAGGTTACACGCTCTATATTGAGCCCACAGAGAAAAGAAAGCAATATAGGATTTGTTTTTCTGTTAAGGCTGGCGATGCTTTTACTGCGCCAAATGCCTTTGATGATTTGATTAAAAACTCAGAGGTTCTAACCAGTAGCCAACTGAATCACTACAAGCTCGTACTTTATGCTAAGGCCAAGACTAATCAAGCTCTTGCACAAGCTGTTCAAGAAGCACTTGTCTTTTTCAAGGAAAGAGGATTTGTAAATGTTTGTGAGCAGAGTGGTGAGCCTGGGCAGATTGATGTCTATCAATTGGGAGGAAATATCCTGATTTTGTCACGGCAAAGCTTTGAGACTCTGAGTTCAGGTCTTTCGCTGGAAAATCAGAACTATGACAATCAAAAAGAAAGTATCGTTGGTGGTATTGTTGGTGCTTTTGTTGGCAGTCTCATCGGAGGAGCGGTGATCTTGTTGATTGCGCAGATGAACTATGTGGCTGTTGCTGGAGGGTTGGCCATGGGTTACTGTACTATCAAAGGGTATGAGTTGCTAGGTAAAAAGCTATCTAAAGCAGGTATTGCTATTAGTATCGTGTTTATGGTCTTGGTGACTTTCTTAGTCAATCAGTTTGACTATGCTTTGTTACTTGTTCGAGAATATCCAGATGCGAATGTATTTGATGCATTTTCAGCTGTCAACGAATCAATTTTTAATGGAATCATCCCAGATAACTATTGGTTCAACTTGATCTTGCTCTATGTTTTCACTGGAGCGGGAGCTTTCGGTGCCATCAGGAATGCTCTTTCTACTCAAACACAACGTTTTGCTACTAGGCAATTATAATCATTAAAAAGCTGACCTTTCTCAGCTTTTTCTTTGTAATCTATCGTAAATGCCATAGATTTTTGATATAATAGAGTGTATTTTGTTTACATAAAAGAGAGAAAATCATGCAAAAACTAGAGAAATTAAAAACCGAATTAGAAGGAATCGACATTCGCTTCAATGAGCCTTTGAGTCAATACACCTACACAAAGGTCGGAGGCGGAGCTGATTTCTTAGTTTTCCCCCGCAATCGTTTTGAGCTGGCTCGCATTGTCAATTTTGCCAATCATGAAGACATTCCTTGGATGGTGCTGGGAAATGCCAGTAATATCATTGTGCGAGACGGCGGTATCCGAGGTTTCGTTATTATGTTTGACAAGCTCAACAATGTAGCGGTAGATGGCTATATGATTGAGGCAGAGGCTGGAGCTAATCTAATTCAGACAACCCATATCGCCCTGCAGAATAGTCTGACTGGCTTTGAGTTTGCCTGTGGAATTCCTGGTAGCGTCGGCGGAGCTGTCTTTATGAACGCTGGGGCATATGGCGGCGAGATTGCTCATGTTTTGGTATCTTGTAAGGTACTGACTCCTCAGGGTCAAGTCAAAACGCTGGACGTTCGACATATGAAGTTTGGTTATCGTCACTCACTAGTTCAGGAAACAGGCGACATTATTATTTCTGCTAAGTTTGCTCTTTCGCCTGGTGTTCACAGAACGATTCGTCAGGAAATGGAGCGCTTAACCCATCTGCGGGAGCTCAAGCAGCCTTTGGAATATCCATCCTGTGGCTCTGTTTTCAAGCGTCCTTTGGGTCACTTTGCTGGTCAACTCATTAGTGAGGCAGGTCTCAAGGGGCATCGTATCGGCGGTGTAGAAGTATCCGAGAAGCATGCTGGCTTTATGATTAACGTCGATAAAGGAACGGCTCAAGATTATGAAAATCTTATTGCCCATGTGATTGAAAGGGTACGGGAAAATTCAGGTATTACTCTGGAGCGCGAAGTCCGCATCATTGGTGAATCTCTGTAAGACAGATTGATTTCCAGTAGAAGTATGCTGGATCAGGTACTGCAGCTGGCTGCAACTTAGTAAGGGGGTGAAAGCCTATCGACACGGAATTTATAAAGGGCCTTTACAGCCCTCACGAGGTAGCAGCGGTCTGACAGAACCCTTAATCTGTTAATACGAGAAAGAAGGAATTTATGACAATTGAAAAAACCAATCATCGAGTTTAAAAACGTTTCAAAAGTTTTTGAAGATAATAATACTGTCGTTCTGAAAGATATTAATTTCGAGCTGGAAGAAGGAAAGTTCTATACTTTGCTGGGCTCTTCTGGCTCTGGAAAATCAACGATTCTGAACATTATTGCTGGTCTTTTGGACGCGACAGACGGCGATATTTTTCTTGATGGTGTTCGCATCAATGATATTCCCACTAATAAACGAGACGTCCACACGGTTTTTCAGTCCTATGCACTGTTTCCGCATATGAATGTTTTTGAAAATGTTGCCTTTCCACTGCGTCTGCGCAATGTTGATAAAAAAGAAATTCAAGAGCGGGTTGCTGAAGTACTGAAAATGGTTCAGCTGGAAGGCTTTGAGCGCCGTTCTATTCGCAAACTGTCGGGTGGTCAGCGTCAGCGTGTAGCCATCGCGCGGGCGATCATTAATCAGCCGCGGGTTGTCTTGCTGGATGAGCCGCTCTCTGCTCTGGATTTGAAGCTGCGCACGGACATGCAGTATGAGCTGCGGGAATTGCAGCAGCGTCTGGGTATTACCTTTGTCTTTGTCACGCATGACCAAGAGGAAGCCCTAGCTATGAGCGACTGGATTTTCGTTATGAATGACGGTGAAATTGTTCAGTCGGGGACGCCTGTTGATATTTATGACGAGCCTATTAATCACTTTGTTGCAACCTTCATTGGCGAGTCCAATATTCTGCCAGGTAAGATGATTGAGGACTATCTGGTTGAGTTTAATGGCAAGCGCTTTGAAGCAGTGGATGGCGGGATGCGTCCAAATGAATCTGTTGAAGTGGTGATTCGGCCGGAGGACTTGCGGATTACTCTGCCAGAAGAAGGCAAGCTACAGGTTAAAGTTGATACCCAGCTTTTCCGTGGCGTTCACTATGAGATTATTGCTTATGATGAACTGGGCAATGAATGGATGATTCACTCGACTCGCAAGGCCATTGTTGGTGAAGAAATTGGTCTGCATTTCGAGCCTGAGGATATTCACATCATGCGTCTCAATGAAACTGAAGAAGAATTCGATGCCCGTATCGAAGAATATGTAGAAGTAGAAGAGCAAGAAGCGGGTCTGATCAATGCCATTGAGGAGGAACGAGATGAAGAAAACAACCTCTAATCTTTTTCTCTTGCCATACCTGCTCTGGATTTTCCTTTTTGTACTGGCACCTGTTGTCATGATTATCTGGAAATCCTTCTTTAACATTGAAGGGCAGTTTACGCTGGAAAATTACCAGACCTACTTTACGTCGCAGAACTGGACCTATCTCAAGATGAGTCTGAACTCGGTCCTTTATGCGGGGATTATTACTGTTGTAACCCTGCTGATTTCTTATCCGACCGCATTCTTTTTGACTCAGCTCAAGCACAAGCAGCTCTGGCTGATGCTGATTGTCCTTCCGACCTGGGTCAATCTCCTGCTTAAAGCTTATGCTTTTATCGGAATTTTTGGTCAGAATGGCTCAATTAATCAATTTCTGACTTTTATCGGAGTAGGACCGCAGCAGATTCTCTTTACGGACTTTTCATTTATCTTTGTAGCCAGCTACATCGAGCTGCCCTTTATGATTCTGCCCATTTTCAACGTTCTAGATGATTTGGATCCTAATCTTATCAATGCCAGCTACGACTTGGGAGCCAATCGCTGGGAGACTTTCCGCCGGGTTGTTTTCCCTTTGTCCTTGAATGGTGTCAGAAGCGGAGTGCAGTCAGTCTTTATCCCTAGTCTCAGTCTCTTCATGCTAACTCGCTTAATCGGTGGTAATCGAGTGATTACTCTGGGAACTGCCATTGAGCAGCACTTCCTGACTACTCAAAACTGGGGCATGGGCTCTACTATCGGTGTGGTACTGATTGTTGCTATGCTCTTTACCATGTGGGCAACCAAGGAAAGGAGAGGGCGATGAAAAAAATTGCAAATCTCTATCTGGCTTTTGTCTTTTTGGTGCTTTATATCCCCATCTTTTACCTGATTGCTTATGCTTTTAATGCTGGGGAAGACATGAATCGTTTTACAGGATTCAGTCTCAGCCATTTCCAGAATCTCTTTGAGGATTCACGGCTGATTCTGATTTTGGTTCAGACTTTTTTTCTGGCTTTCCTGTCTTCATTAATTGCGACTCTGATTGGGACTTTTGGAGCCATCTATATCTATCAAGCCCGCAAGAAATATCAGGATGCCTTTCTGTCTATCAACAATATCCTCATGGTGGCACCGGATGTCATGATTGGGGCTAGTTTCCTGATTCTCTTTACCACGGCTAAATTCCAGCTGGGATTTCTTTCTGTGCTGGCTAGCCATGTGGCCTTTTCTATTCCGATTGTGGTGTTGATGATTCTTCCGCGTCTGAAGGAAATGAATGATGATATGATTAAGGCAGCCTATGACCTAGGCGCCAGTCAATTGCAAATGCTGAAAGAAATCATGCTGCCTTATCTGACTCCAGCCATCATCGCAGGCTACTTCATGGCTTTTACCTATTCGCTAGATGACTTTGCTGTGACCTTCTTCGTTACTGGCAATGGCTTCTCGACTCTGTCTGTTGAGATATACTCCCGCGCTCGTCAGGGAATTTCTCTGGAAATCAATGCCCTGTCAGCCTTGGTCTTTCTCTTCAGCATTGCTTTGGTAATTGGGTATTACTTTATCACCCGTGAGAAGGAGGAGGCCGTATGAGAAAGCTCTATTCATTTTTAGCGGGGATTCTGCTGATTATCTTAGTCTTGTGGGGTGTTAGTTACCAGATCGAAAGTCGGACGCAGAGTAAGGAAAGCGATAAGTTAGTTATTTACAACTGGGGTGACTATATTGATCCTGAGCTGCTGACTGAGTTTACTAAGGAAACTGGTGTCCAAATCCAGTACGATACATTTGACTCCAATGAAGCCATGTATACGAAAGTAAAGCAGGGCGGCACAACCTACGACATTGCTATTCCCAGTGAATATATGATTGCCAAGATGATGAAGGAAGGCTTGGTGGAAAAGCTAGATCATAGCCAGATTAAAGGTTTGGAAAATATCGGATCTGACTTTTTAGACCAGCCTTTCGATCCTGGAAATCAGTATTCGATTCCTTATTTTTGGGGAACGCTGGGCATTGTCTACAATGAAAAAATGGTTGATAAAGCTCCGGAGCATTGGAACGATCTCTGGCGTCCTGAATACAAAAACTCCATCATGATGATTGACGGAGCCCGTGAAGTCATGGGACTTGGTCTGAACTCGGATGGCCATAGTCTAAACTCCAAAGATGCAAATCAGTTGCAGGAGGCTGTCGACAAGCTCTACACTCTGACGCCAAACATCAAGGCCATTGTGGCTGATGAGATGAAGGGATACATGATTCAGAACAATGCAGCTATCGGTGTGACCTTTTCTGGTGAGGCTCGTCAGATGCTAGAGGCCAATGAAGACCTGCGCTATGTCGTGCCTACAGAAGCCAGCAATCTTTGGTTTGATAATATTGTCATTCCCAAAACAGTCAAAAATAAAAAAGCAGCCTATCAGTTTATTAACTTTATGCTGAGACCGGAAAATGCTTATAAGAACGCCCTTTATGTTGGTTATTCGACACCAAATCTTCCTGCCAAGGCCATGTTGCCTAAGGAGATTCAGGAAGATGAGGCCTTTTATCCGACTGAGGAAACGATGAAACATCTGGAAGTTTATGAGCAGTTGGGCCCTAAATGGTTGGGAACCTACAATGACCTCTATCTTCAAGTCAAGATGTATCGTAAGTGATAGTCAAATAAGGTTACTTGATGAATACAAGAAAAACGCCTGGCTCAATGAGCTAGGCGTTTTCTGCTTGCTTAGTTTGAAGCTTCTGTCTGAGTGTTGGTTGCTGTATCTGCAGCAGAGCTAGAGGCACTAGTGTCGCCTGCTGCTGTATCTGCAGCAGAGCTAGACGAACTAGTCTCAACAGCTGCTGTATCACTGCTGGAAGCTGCTGTATCAGTTGCAGTTGTTGAAGCAGGGTTGCTAGTTTCTTTTTCGATTTCCTTGATGATGGTAGTCGTTGCAGTAGAGCTGCTGGTATCAGTTTTTGATTTTTCATCCTTTTGGCCAGTCAGATTCATGATCGTGATGCTGGCAATGATGATAGACAAGATACTGGCAACCGTTGCAATAGTCTTTTGGAAGGCTGAAAGGCCGGTTTTAATATGCTGTTTAGTAGGTTTTTTAGATGATTTTGTCTTATTTTTATTACTACGAGAATAGTTTTCCATGCTTGCAAGAATCTCCTTTTAAAATTTCAATGATTTCTTATCTCTCATTATACGTTTTTTATCTGAAAATGTCTTTAAAAAATCAAATTTTTATTTATGAAAACGCACACAGAAGATTGCTCTTAAGAAAAGAAGCTGCCCAAATTTAGATTGAGCAGCTTCTTGAGCTAGAATAGCAAAGTAATTACGCCTTCTCATCTTGGAGTGCCGCTTGAGCGACAGCCAGCCTAGCTGCTGGAACCCGATAAGGAGAGCAGGAAACGTAGGTGACACCAATTTCTTGGAAGAAGGGGATGGAAGCCGGATCGCCACCGACCTCACCGCAGATGCCGATAGGAAGGTCAGGCTTGACTTGACGCCCTTTGCTGATAGCTATGCGCATCAATTCACCAACGCCGTCCTGGTCAATACTTTGGAAAGGATCAAAAGGAAGAATTTCTTTCTCCTTATAATGGCCGATGAATTTTCCAATATCGTCTCGTGAGAAACCGTAGGTCATCTGGGTCAAGTCGTTAGTACCAAAGCTAAAGAAGTCCGCTTCCTGAGCCAGCTGGTCTGCAACCAGACAGGCACGCGGAAGTTCAATCATGGTGCCAATTTCATAAGGGAAAGGCTCCAGACCTTGATGCCTAAAGAGCTTGTTGATATGTTGGATGAGAAAGGATTTGACAGAGTCTAGCTCGGCCTTGTCTGCAATCAGCGGAATCATAATTTCTGGCTTGACAGTCAATCCTTCTTGACTCAGCTTGATAGCACTCTTGAAGACGGCTTCGACCTGCATCTTGTAAATCTCTGGTTGCGTAATCCCCAGACGGCAGCCGCGGTGGCCCAGCATAGGATTGCTTTCTTGCAGCTGCTCAATGCGGCGAGTCAGCTTTTCTGGTGACTTGTGCAGCTTGTCAGCCAAAGCCTTGATTTCCTGTGAATCTTTAGGTAGAAATTCATGCATCGGCGGATCCAAAAGACGGATAATCATAGGTTTGTCCTGAACTGCTTGGAACATTTGATAAAAGTCTTTTTCTTGGAACTCCAGCAGTTTTTTGAGGGCGGATCTGGTTTCCAATTCGTTGTCGGCTAGAATCAGACGCCGCATTTCCAGAATCCGTTCCTGACCAAAGAACATGTGTTCGGTACGAGCCAGACCAATGCCCTTTGCCCCAAACTTAATAGCTGTTTTCAGATCCTGAACGGTCTCTGCGTTGGCACGGACTTTGAGCTGTGCGAACTCATCTGCCCATGAAAGCAAGCGGTGGAGTTCTTGGTCATTTTCGATTAGGACGGTCGGAATTTCTCCGCTATAAATGCGTCCAGAGCTGCCATCAACTGAAATGACGTCACCCTCGGTCAAGACAAGATTTCCGCAGGAAACGGTCTTGCTTTCCTCGCTGATGTTCAGCTCACTGCAGCCAGCCACACAGCAGGTTCCCATTCCCCGGGCTACGACAGCTGCGTGAGAGGTCATACCGCCCTGACTGGTTACGATGGCCTGACTGACAACCATGCCCTCAATGTCTTCAGGTGAAGTTTCCTGGCGGACTAAAATGACCTTTTTACCCAAGGAGTGGTAGTCTTTGGCACGCTCAGCTGTAAAGACAATCTCGCCAGTTGCAGCACCAGGGCTTGCTGGCAATCCTTGAGCCAAGAAAGGAGCATCTAGCAGAGCTTTTTCTTCAAATACAGGATGGATGAGCTGGCTAATAGTAGCAGGAGATACGCGCTGGAGAGCTTCTTTTTTGCTGATAATGCCCTCGTCTACCAGATCTAAGGCGATTTTCAAAGATGCCTTGGCGGTACGTTTACCGTTTCTAGTTTGGAGAATATAGAGTTTACCCTTTTCGATGGTAAATTCGATATCTTGCATGTCCTTGTAGTGGTTTTCGAGAATCTTAGCATAGTCTTGGAAGGCTGCATAGGCCTGAGGGAGAGCCGTCTCAAGTGCAGCAATAGGCTCAGGAGTTCGAATGCCGGCTACGACATCCTCTCCTTGAGCATTGAGCAAAAATTCGCCAAATAGCTGATGCTCACCGCTGGCAGGGTTTCTCGTAAAGACAACTCCTGTACCACTGGCTTGGTCGCTATTTCCGAAAACCATGGCTTGGACATTCACCGCAGTTCCCAAGTCATGAGGAATATCATTCAAGTTGCGGTAAACCTTAGCTCGAGGGTTATTCCAAGACTTGAAGACCGCCTTGATAGCTGCATAGAGCTGTTCTTTTGAGCTTTGCGGGAAGGTTTGATGATGCTCACGATAAAGCTGCTTGTACTGGTCAATCAACGCTTGATGTTCTTCCAATGTGAAATCCTTGGCCTGTTTGCCAGCATTCTTTTCAAAATAGCCCAATAGGTCATCGAACTCATCCTTGGAAATGCCATAAACCACATCAGCAAACATTTGCAGCAGACGGCGGTAGCAGTTGTAGGCAAAGTCAGCATTGGTCTGCTCAGCCAGAGTCTGGGTTCTTAAATCGTTTAGACCTAGATTGAGAATAGTGTCCATCATGCCCGGCATGGAAAACTTGGCTCCGCTTCGAACAGACACTAAGAGCAAGGCAGAGTCGTTGCCGCTGAAATATTTACCTGTTTTCTCTTCTAAATCAGTAACCGCTTTCAAAACATCTTCTTTTAAAGAAGATTCAAAGAAATAAGGGCTTTCTAAATATTCGATACAGCTTTCTGTAGTAATAGTAAAACCTGGAGGGACAGGCAGTCCCAAATTGGTCATTTCAGCTAGGTTGGCTCCTTTTCCGCCAAGAAGAGCTTTGTCATCTGCACATCCTTCCTCGAAGGAGTAAATCCATTTCGCCATATTTACCTCCAAAATTATGAAATATGTGTCATATTGTAGGACAACTACATTGTAATATACATCACATATATTTGTCAACCGAAAAAAGTATCCTGTTTTATTGACAATTTTTCTTTATCTGTTATAATGTGTTACAAAATGATGATTATTTAAATATCTGAAAATGAAATATGAGCGATAATTCCTAAATTTTAAGCGAAATCAGGCTAATCATCTATTATAAAGAACGAAGGAGTCAGACCTATTTGAAATTAAGTGAACGGCAAAAGAAAATTGTAGAAATTGTTAAAGAACACCAGCCACTCAGCGGCGAGAAAATTTCAGAATTACTCGATATTTCTCGAGCGACTCTGCGTTCGGATTTGTCTTTTCTGACCTTGGTTGGGATTTTGAAGGCTACGCCTAAAGTTGGTTACACATACTCGGGCTCGGATTTAGAGACGCTTTTCTTTTTCGATACCTTTCGAAAGGAAGTGGCAGAGATTATGACTTCGCCTGTTTTGGTATCTCATGATTCTTTTATTCAAGATGCCATTATTACCTTATTTATGTATGATGCGGATGTTCTCTATGTCATTGATGAGCATAAGCTGCTCTTGGGGATTTTGTCGCGTAAGGACCTGCTGCGGGCCTCGCTCAATACCAACATTGACAGCACACCCGTAGCGGTCTGCATGACCCGAATGCCCCATATTAAAACTTGCTACAAGGATATGAATATTTTGGAAGCGGCAGCAGTTTTGCAGGATTTTGCAATTGATTCACTGCCGGTAGTGGATAAGGATAATGAGCGTAAAATTTTAGGAACTGTGACCAAGTCAGCTCTGCTGGACTATATTATTCAAGAGGCCAGAAGTGCTGAGGTTAATAGATAAGAGGAATGAACATGAAGAAAGAAATTATTGTTTACAGCATTTCAGATTCTTTGGGTGGGACTTCGCAGAAGCTATTGTCTGCAGTGACAGCCCAGTACCCAGATATTATTTTTAATAACAGCTATCGTTTTCCATTTATCAACAAAGAAGAAGAATTGCTGGATATTCTGCGCGATGCCATCAAGGACGATGCCCTTGTTATTAGTACTCTGGTTGATGGCAAGCTAGCAGCTGCAGCTAGAGAGTTCAGTCAGGCCAATGGCCTTGCTTATCTGGATTTGATGCATCCATTTTTTGAGATTATCAGAGAAAAGACGGGCACCAGTCCTATAGAGGTGCCGGGTACCTTGCACCGGCTGGACACTGAGTATTTTAATAAAATCTCCGCTATTGAGTTTGCAGTCAAATACGACGATGGCAAGGCACCACAAGGATTTTTAGATTCAGACTTGGTCCTCCTGGGCGTCTCACGTACTTCTAAAACACCCCTCAGTATTTATCTGGCTAATAAAGGCTACAAGGTTTCCAACCTGCCTTTGATTCCAGAAGTCCCTCTGCCTCAGGTCTTGGATAAGGTTGATCCGGAGCGGATTATCGGCCTCTTATGTGAGCCAGAAAAACTGTCTAAGATACGCAGTAATCGCTTGAATTCTCTGGGATTAACCCAGTCGACCAGCTACACAGATCTGGAAAAGATATACGAAGAACTAGACTACTCAAAAGAAGTCTTTAAAAAGTATAGGGCTCATGTCATCAATATCACGGATAAATCAATTGAGGAGACGGCTTTCTTGATTGAAGACCATTTGAAGAAATTGAGATAAGAGAGAAGATTGCAAAAAGCGGTTATAGAGTGAGGGCATAAGATGGAGCAATATAAGCGTATTTTATTGAAAGAATTTGATAGTCGGCAGAAGATCATTACAGAGCTGACCAACCTAGAGGCAATTTTGAACCTGCCCAAAGGAACGGAGCTGTATATCAGTGACATTCACGGGGAGTTTGCTGCTTTTGACTATATTTTGAGAAGCTGTGCAGGTATCCTCAATGAGAAGATTAAGGACTGTTTTGGGGACAGCTTGTCAGAAGCTCATAAGGACCGCCTGTCAGCGCTTGTTTCCTATCCTGAACTTGTGTTGGGGGAAGAAACTAAAGGCAAAGACTGGTATCAGGAAACCATTCCCCAGCTCTTGAACTTGCTGGCTTTTGCAGGTGCCAAATACAGTCGCTCCAAGGTCAGAAAGGCCTTGCCACCACAATATGTCTATATTATCGAGGAGTTGCTCTATAGTGATAGGGCTCTAGCTGATAAAAAGTCCTATTTTGAGAATATCCTGACTTATGTGATTGAATTGCGGGAAGCTGTGCCTTTTATCCTAGGCTTGTCTCGAAGTATCCGGCGGTTGTTGATTGACCATCTGCATGTGGTTGGAGATATTTTTGACCGAGGAGCTGGCAGTGCTCAGGTCATGGATGAACTGCAGCATTTTCACTCGCTCGATATTCAGTGGGGCAATCACGACATTATCTGGATGGGAGCCTTTTTTGGCTCTAAGGCTTGCTTACTCAATGTGCTGCGCATCGCAGCTCGCTATGGCTATCTCTGGGATATTGAGAAAGATTATGGTTTAAACCTGCGCTCTTTGACTCTTTTTGCGGACAAGACTTACCAGTCTAATCCTAAGTTTAGGCCTATTCTTGGTGGCAGAGAGCAGGAGTTTTCTGAAGAGGAAATTCTGCAGCTGGAAAAGGTTCACCAAGCCTTAGCGATTATCCAGTTCAAGCTGGAAAATCAGCTCATCAAACGACGACCTGAATTCCAGATGCAGGATCATGTTATGCTGGACAAGATTGACTATTGGGAAGAAAGTGTTACGATTGACGATACCAAGCATGCCCTGGTTAATACCTGCTTCCAAACTATCAATCCTGAAAATCCGTCAGCTTTGACACCAGAAGAAAATCAAGCTGTAGACAGTATGCTGGCCTCGTTCCAAAGTTCTCTTAAGATGGCAGAACATATGAGTCTTCTGATGAACAAGGGCTCTATGTATAAGATTTACAACCAGCACTTGCTTTTTCACGGCTGCATTCCTCTGGAGCCGTCAGGAGAATTCCAGCCTTTCATTCTCAATCAAGCCCATTACTCTGGCAAGGAATTGCTGGATTTCTTTGAGTATCATATTCGACAGGCGGCCAAGAACAAGGAAGTGGGCGATGATTTGTCGACTGACTTGATTTGGTATTGCTGGAAAGGTAAGCTGTCGCCTTTGTTTGGCAAAGAAAAGATGACTACCTTGGAGCGCTATTTCATTGAAGATAAGGGCACCCACAAGGAAGTGGAAAATTCTTATTTTTCTTATCGTAATTCTGAGAAAGTCTGCCAGCTGATTTTGGAAGAATTCGGCCTCTTTTCTCAAGAGTCTAGGATGGTCAATGGCCATACTCCGGTTAAGACGGGCAAGGGAGAGTCGCCTATCCGTGGCGGCGGTTTGCTCTTTGTCATTGATGGCGGCCTCTGCAAGGCCTATCAGAAGAAGACTGGAACAGCTGGCTATTCACTGCTCAATAATTCCTATGGCTTCCAGTTGGTGACTCATCAGCCTTTCCAAAATGCTCAAAAAGTCGTTGAATCGCCTTTTGCTCAAACCTCCCTGAAAAAGGTGATTGAAAATGTAGAGGAACGAACCCTTATCAAATCTACTACCATTGGTCAGAGCTTGTTAGCTCAACAACAGGAACTCTTTAGCTTGCTGCATGAGTTTTATGACCGATGATATTTAGCCCTAAGTTTTTACAGAATTTAGGGCTTTTTCTTTCTTGTTCCAGTTTCTCTTTCGTGTTACAATAGGAGTATTGAAATTTAGAGGAAAGAACATGATTTATTTAGATAATTCAGCGACAACCAAGCCTTATCCCGAGGCTTTGGCTGCTTACACAGAAGTAGCTTCTAAAATCTGGGGCAATCCATCCAGTCTGCACAGTTTAGGCAGTCAGGCAACCCGTCTCTTAGAAGCTTCACGCAGGCAAATTGCAGAGCTTTTAGGCAAGTCTTCTTCGGAGATTTTTTTTACGTCTGGAGGAACTGAAGGGGACAACTGGGTGCTAAAGGGAGTTGCTTTTGAAAAGGTTCCTTTTGGCAAACACATCATCGTATCTAATATTGAGCATCCCGCGGTTAAAGAATCAGCCCTCTGGCTGCAGAGTCAAGGGTTTGAAATAGATTTTGCCCCAGTGGATAAGTCTGGTTTTGTTGAGGTAGATAAGCTAGCGGAGCTGATTCGACCAGACACCACTCTAATCTCCATCATGGCTGTCAATAATGAAATTGGTAGTATCCAGCCCATTCAGAAAATATCCGAACTGCTAGCAGACAAGCCGACTATTTCCTTTCATGTGGACGCTGTGCAGGCCGTTACGAAGATTCCGACAGCTGCTTATCTGACGGATCGCGTGGATTTTGCGACATTTTCCAGTCATAAATTTCACGGTGTCCGGGGCGTAGGATTTGTCTATATCAAGTCTGGCAAGAAAATCAGTCCCCTCTTGACTGGTGGCGGTCAGGAGTCGGACAAGCGCTCGACGACGGAAAATCTAGCTGGCATTGCAGCAACAGCTAAGGCTCTGCGTTTGTCCATGGAAGAGCAAGAAGTATTTGCCCAGCGGACGGCTCAGATGAAGAAGATTCTCCTTGAAGAGCTGCAGAAGTATCCAGATGTGGTGATTTTCTCAGACATGGAAAATTTTGCGCCTCATATACTAACCTTTGGTATCAAGGGAGTGCGGGGTGAAGTCGTCGTTCATGCATTTGAAGACTACGAGATTTATATCTCGACTACCAGCGCTTGTTCTTCCAAGGCTGGAAAGCCAGCAGGTACCCTAATCGCTATGGGCGTCGAGAAATCTCTCGCTCAGACTGCTGTTCGTATCAGTTTGGATCTTGACAACGATATGAGCCAGATGGAGCAGTTTTTGACAACTTTTAAAATCATTTACGAAAAAACCAGAAAAGTAAGGTAAACAATGCAATATTCAGAAATTATGGTGCGCTACGGTGAGCTGTCTACTAAGGGCAAGAACCGCATGCGCTTTATCAACAAACTCAAACGCAATATCCAAGCTGTCTTATCGATCTATCCGCGGGTTCATGTCAAGGCTGACCGTGACCGCACTCATATCTATCTGCAAGGAACCGATTATCAGCCTGTCGCTGAATCACTCAAGCAGATTTTTGGGATTCAGAATTTCTCGCCATCTTATAGGGTTAAAAAGTCTGTACCAGCCTTGATTGAAGCTGTTCAAACCATTATGAAGCAAGTCTATCAGGAAGGCATGACCTTTAAGATTACCAGCAAGCGCAGTGACCACAGCTTTGAATTGGATAGCCGCGAGCTTAACCAGACACTTGGTGATGCTGTTTTTGAGGCTATTCCAAACGTTCAGGTCAAGATGAAAGCGCCTGATATTGAGCTTCGTGTCGAGATCCGTGAAGAAGCGGCCTATATCTCTTACGAGACGATTCGTGGTGCTGGAGGCCTGCCAGTCGGGACTTCAGGAAAAGGAATGCTTATGTTGTCAGGTGGGATTGACTCACCAGTGGCTGGCTATCTGGCTCTCAAGCGAGGTGTAGACATCGAGGCGGTTCACTTTGCCAGTCCGCCTTACACCAGTCCAGGTGCGTTGAAAAAAGCTCAGGATTTGACTCGAAAACTGACCAAGTTTGGCGGCAATATCCAGTTTATCGAAGTGCCTTTTACAGAAATTCAAGAGGAAATCAAGGCCAACGCTCCAGAAGCCTACCTCATGACACTGACACGTCGCTTTATGATGCGCATTACAGACCGGATTCGAGAGGATCGAGGCGGTCAAGTCATTATCAACGGAGAAAGTCTAGGTCAGGTGGCAAGTCAAACGATCGAGAGTATGCAGGCTATCAACGCCGTGACCAATACACCGGTTATCCGTCCTGTCGTGACGATGGACAAGCTGGAAATCATTGAGATTGCAGAGAAAATTGATACTTTCCAAATCTCTATCCAGCCATTTGAAGACTGCTGTACTATTTTTGCTCCAGACCGTCCTAAGACCAATCCGAAAATCAAGAATGCTGAGAAGTACGAAACTTACCTAGATGTTGAAGGCTTGGTTGAGCGCGCTGTTGCAGGCATCATGATTACAGAAATCACACCACAAGCAGAGGCTGATGAAGTTGACGAGCTGATTGAGGGGCTGTTGTAAAAGCGAGAGAAGGTGACGTCTATGCTTGCTGTTTTTCTCTTGATTCCTTTTTTACTGATTCGTTTTCCTTTATTGAGTCATTTCAGCAAAAACGCTTTATCACGCGCAGCTTATTTTGCACCTGTCCAAGGAAAAGAAAAGATAGCTTATATGATTTATCAATTGAGCAATCTAGCCTTGTTCATAACTTCTTTTCTGCTTGAAATTAAGTTTGATTTTTCTGTTTACTTTTATGCTGGAGTGGCTATCTACCTGCTTGGTTTGGCTTTGTGTGCTATCAGTATGAGGGACTTCGCTAGACCAGATGCAAACGGCATGAATACAAAGGGTCTTTATCGCTATTCCCGTAATCCCATGTATGTAGCTTACTTTGTTTGTTTTTTGGGAATAGCTTTTTTGACTAAGTCAATGATTTTCTTTCTGATTTTAGTGATTTTTCAGACTGTGGCCCACTGGATTATCCTCTCTGAGGAGCGCTGGTGTCTTGAAAAATTCGGGAAATCTTATCTAGACTATCAAGATAGGGTGCGGCGTTATATTTAGAAATTTTCTGAACTAATAATTATTTAATAAAGCAGTTAGAGAATAACAGAAATAGTCTTTGTTCATTAGTAGATAAAATTTAAAGATAATCCTTGAAAATCCGTTTTCATGAGATGAAAAAGCTTGCTAAAGAGCAGCAGAAGTGCTATACTTATAGAGTTGACTATGCACATTCCTGTGCAACCGCACGATCATCGTTGCTCGTCGTATAACAAATTTAAACTTCGTCATTATCGCCTTGTCTAACACAAGTTATGCTTTCGGCTCAATTCCTAGTTTATTCTTTGTTATACTTAGAGCTCTTCTTTTAAGTGGTTCGTCCCACGATGCTAGGCGAGTCTTCACAAAATCCGGGGAAACCCTAAAAAACATAGGAGGTGCATAATGAGCACATACGCAATCATTAAAACTGGCGGAAAACAAGTTAAAGTTGAAGTTGGTCAAGCAATCTACGTTGAAAAGTTGAACGCTGAAGCTGGTCAAGACGTTACTTTTGACGAAGTTGTTCTTGTTGGTGGTGAAAACACTGTTGTCGGAACTCCGCTTGTTGCTGGAGCTTCTGTTGTCGGAACTGTTGAAAAACAAGGCAAGCAAAAGAAGGTTGTTACTTACAAGTACAAACCTAAAAAAGGCAGCCATCGTAAACAAGGTCACCGTCAACCATATACAAAAGTTGTCATCAACGCTATCAACGCTTAATTTTAAGGAGATTAAATGATACAAGCAGTCTTTGAAAGAGCCGAAGATGGCGAACTGAGGCGTGCAGAAATCACAGGTCACGCCGCGAGTGGTGAATACGGCTTTGATGTCGTATGTGCGTCCGTTTCGACGCTCGCCATTAATTTTGTCAATTCAGTTGAGAAATTCGCAGGCTACGAACCAAACTTAGAATTAAACGAAATAGAAGGCGGCTATCTGAAGGTTGAAATTCCTCAGGATATACCGTCACACCAAAGAGAAATGACTCAGCTTTTCTTTGAATCATTTTTCCTAGGAATGGCAAACTTATCGGAGGACTCTTCTGAGTTCGTCCAGACCAGAGTTATCACAGAAAACTAACACGGAGGAAAAACATTATGTTAAAAATGAATCTTGCTAACTTGCAACTATTCGCCCACAAAAAAGGTGGAGGTTCTACATCTAACGGACGTGATTCACAAGCGAAACGTCTGGGAGCTAAAGCAGCTGACGGTCAAACCGTAACAGGCGGCTCTATCCTTTACCGCCAACGCGGCACTCATATCCATGCAGGTGTCAATGTTGGACGCGGCGGAGATGATACTTTGTTCGCAAAGGTTGAAGGCGTAGTACGCTTTGAACGCAAAGGACGCGATAAGAAACAAGTTTCTGTTTACCCAATCGCTAAATAATTAATAAGAAATCCCCATGCTCGGATAATTGAGCATGGGGATTTCTTATTAGAGACGGCACGATAAAGCATTTGTTTAATGATTCATGATGATGCTCATCAATTTTAGCATACAAACTCTGATAATATTCTAAAATTTTAATTTTTAGACTAATAAATATTTGAAATCGCTTGTAGTTCCTATTTTTTTATGTTATTCTATATAAAATAGATGCAATCATGTTTCTAAATCTAAAAAGATAAGGAGAAATTATGGAAAAAGAATCATTTAAACTTCCAGGCTTTTCATTGTACAAATTGAAAGTTGGATTAGCATCAGCAACTCTTCTATTTGCCTTTTCACAAGCTTCGCATGTTTTTGCAGACCAGGTTGGGACACCACCTTCAAGCGGTATAGCAAAAACTGAAGCAGTAAGCTCTCCGATTGAAGCTGCTGGTGCTGAAATTGCTGCTGATACGACGAAACCTGTTGTTGAAGAATCTGCAGCGAAACCAGGAGATTTGATCGATGTCTCAAAAAATGTATCACCCGTTGATGTCAAAGAAAGTCAAGAAGGCAATCAAACAGTCCGTGTAGAAACGGCAACCGTTGATGTTACAAAGACGGAAGTGGCTCCAGGAAAGGTTGATAAGGCGCCAGATCCAATAACTAGACGTACTGAAAATACTTTATCTGGCACAGATGAAAGTGGGAATCCCTATACGCAGTATGAGCGAGTAGATAAGACTACAACTATTACCTACACCTCAACGCCACCAACTGTGACAAAAGCTGGTTCAGCTGATATTGTATTTGTTGTCGACCGTTCAGGATCCATGGGCAGCACAATTGATATTGTTCGTGCAAATATTAATGAATTTGTGCGAAATATTACTAAAGAGGGTATTACAGCACGTTTTGGTCTGGCAACATTTAGCGATGAAGTCTACGGCCGTAATTCTGGCAGCAAAGATGAAGATACGGTTCTAACACGGTTTGGGTCATCTTATTTTACAACTGATCCGGCTGAGCTCGAAAAAGCGTTGGCTGCAATTCGTATAGCGAGTGGAGGAGATACTCCAGAAACACCAACTCCTGCCCTGAACCAGATTATTTCAACCTATGATTGGTCTAAGTCATCTAAAAATAAGAAATTCGTCGTTTTATTGACAGATGCTGAAATGAAAGAAGACCCTTCAATTCCAACGGTTGCTGATACACTTGCTGCTCTAAAAGTTGCTGGTATAGAAAGAACCGTAGCGACGGTAAAAGCGATTGAGGGAATTTACAAAAATTTTGCAACAGAAGGCAGAGTGCTTGATATCGAAAATAACTTGGCTGATGCTCTGACAAAGGGAACCACTTCATGGATTGTTGAAAGTGTCAATGAAGCTCGTTACTATAAGATCATAAAAGATAGTTATCAATTCTATCTTGAGCGTCGTACTACAATGCCTACATCTACCGTCTACCATGTTCAGGCACCAACACTTTTGGCTAAATCAGAACAGTCTCTTCCTAAAACAGGAAGTAGCGAAAAGGCAGTCTATAGTGTTGTGGGGCTTGGTTTGCTTCTGGCTGGATTGGGGCTAGATATTAGTGTAAGAAAATCAAAAGAACAATAACCATCTGCTTATAAAAAATGAATTTTCTATTTGAGTGATTTTGAATAAAATAAATACCAGAAACGAAGACATACGTCCTCATTTCTGGTATTTTTCGTTATGGTGTAACTTCTTCATCTTTTATATTAACAACGCCATACCAATTTGCATAATAGGTCTTTCCGTTGTAGTTGACAATAGATTGCCTATAAAGTTCACCGTACTCACCAAAGTAATAATAGTACTTGCCAATCTTATAAAGTCCGTTTTTATAAGGTGTTCCATCTTCTCTAAAGTAATAAGTGTATTCAGAGTAACTAACAAATCTGTTTTTAACCATTTCTCCGTAAGAATCAAAGAAGTATTGCTTGCCGTCTACACTGTAAAGATTGATGACCCTTCGTCCTTTTTCGTCAAAATAATAGACCTTACCTGTTGGGCTAGTATAGAAAGAGTTTTTTAGATTCGTCGGAATTTGTTCTCCTGGATCATCCCGAACTTCGTATATAGATCTAATAGGATCAAGTGCATAGTATTTACCCTTGTAAAGAACGATTCTATTTCTAATCCTTTCACCAGTTTCTTCATCAATAATGCTAGGAAGGTCACGCTTAGGTGCTTCCGGAACCTTGATAGGTCCTGGATCATCAAAGATAGTAGGGTCGTCCTCAATGTCTGGTACACTAGGATCGTAAATACCAACTTCACGTCTAGAAGCCCAGTCAGGGATTGACTTGTTCTCCGCTCGAACTGTTCCGGTGGAAATCAAAGCAGCGGCCAAAGTCGCAGCAGAAGCGAGAGAGAGGCCCAGCCAATAGCGGCGGTTGAACATTGCTTTGGTGTTCTTTTCTTGTCTCATAGCAAATCCTTTCTATGCAACTGTTAGCACAAGATAAAAGAATCTTGTTTTTAACAGTTAGGTTATGTTATTTCTATAAAATTATACCTCTGTAACATTTCTATAATATTGTAATACTATTTCATTTTTATAGAGATTATATTACTAATTGGTGATAAAAACAAACAACAATTAGATAATATGTAAACGTTTACAAACATTGTTTTTTGTGCTATTATTATAGGGATGAAAGGAGAATGCCTATGATGAAAAGGTATAAATTGCTATTGACGCTTGCCTTGTCATTGCTGGTTTTTTGGCCATTGGGAGCTATAAAGGCAGATACGGTTAATCAGCCGCCGGAACCTGCTAACCAGTCTGAACAAGCAAGTGCTGCAGTTGTAACGGACTCTTCTGATAGTGGTGTAGGAGCTAGTGGCACGCCAAGTCAGGATAGTCAGATTGCTGCAAAAGCTCTTCCGGTCTCTGATACTTCGGCAGTTGCAGCTACTGAAACTGCTGCTTCAAATACTGAGACGGTTGCTTCAAATCAAGAAGGCAATACTGATAATTTGGTAGAAGATTCTGCCAAACCAGCGACTGCTCAGCCTGCAGAAGCTTCCTCAGAAGCTAATCAAGCTCAAGGTCAGGCAGCGAGTGATGCACCTTCTGCTTCTAAGAGAGTACAGGAGCTTGTGGCGGATATGACGCTTCGTCAGAAGATTACCCAGATGCTGATGCCAGACTTCAGAAAATGGCAGCAAGAGGGCCAGGCCTCTCAGTCTGATATGACGGAGCTAAATAAAGAGGTTGCAGAAGCGGTTGATAAATACGACTTTGGCGGAGTTATTCTTTTTGCTGAAAATGTGAAGGGAACTGCTCAAACCTTAGCCTTGACGCAGGCCCTGCAGCAAGCTGCTATCAGTAACCAAGCTAATAATGGCAAGTTGCCACTCTTGCTCGCTATTGACCAAGAAGGTGGTATTGTCTATCGCTTGGGCAGTGGGACTGCTCTTCCTGGCAACATGGCAGTTGGCGCGACGCGAGATCCAGAATTGGCTAACCAAGCAGGTCAAATCATCGGACGGGAACTATCGGCTCTAGGTTTGAATGTCAACTTTGCCCCAGTTTTTGACACAAATAACAATCCGCAGAATCCCGTTATTGGTTTGCGTTCCTTCTCTTCAGATCCCAAGGTGGTTGCCCGTTTGGGAACGGCTATGATGGAAGGTATTCAGAAATACAATGTTGCAGTAGCGGCTAAGCATTTCCCTGGGCATGGCGATACGGCGGTGGATTCTCACACTGGCCTGCCTCTGGTGGATAAGTCCTATGCGGAGCTAGAAGCGCTGGAGCTGCTGCCTTTCAAGGCTGCCATTGACAAAAACGCTGATATGCTGATGACTGCCCATATCCAATATCCTCAGATCGAAAAAGACACGGTTATATCTAAACAAACTGGGGAAACCATCTATATCCCTGCCACCTTGTCTGATGACATTATTACCGGCATTGTTCGCAAGAAATTTGGCTACAAGGGTGTGGTAGTGTCTGATGCTATGGGGATGGATGCGATTGCCAAAAACTTTGGAGAATCTGAAGCGACTATCATGGCAATCAAATCAGGTGTAGATGTGGTGCTGATGCCAACTGTCTTACGTAGCAAGAGTGATTTGGCCAAGATTGATAAGATTATCAATGATATTGAGCAGGCAGTTCAGAGAGGCGATATTCCAGTCAGCAGATTGGATGAGTCAGTGACTCGCATCTTGAATCTAAAAGAAAAACGGGGTATTTTAGACTTTGACCCATCTGAGCGTACCCAAGCTAAGGCTGAAGCAACTGTTGGATCAGAGCTAAACAGAGATACCGAGAGAAAAATCGCTGCTAGTGCAGTGACGGTAGTTAAAAACGAAGATACTGTTCTGCCCTTTAAGGTCAAATCTGGCGACAGGATTTTGATGTTAGCCGCTTATGACGATGAAGTGCCTGGACTAGAACTGGGTGTCAAGCGTCTGATAGCGGACGGAGTGATTCCAGCAGGTGTCACATACGAAGCGCTAAACTACAGCAAAACAACCAAGTTAGAAGATTTGAAAGGGAAGATTGACCAAGCAACTCACCTAGTCTTGATTTCTGAAATTGGACGACAATCTCAACTAGCCAGCGATTTCTGGCTGACAAGAGTTCCGACAGAAGTCGTGGACTATGCAAACGCAACTGGAAAACAAGCAGCTATCATGAGCATTTCTAAACCTTATGATGTAGCGAATTATCCTAATGCCAAGGCTATAGTAGCGGTTTATGGAAACAAGGGCATGGATCCAACTGAGTCTTTGAAGCCAGACAATGCCTTCGGTCCTAATATCCCAGCAGGTGTGGAAGTCATTTTCAATGGTCAAAATCATGTTGGGAAGTTACCAGTAAATGTGCCGAGTATCAAGGATGGTATCATGTCTGAGACAGAGGTTGCCTATCCTATCGGGCATGGTATCTTTTATACCGATCCAGTTAAGGAAATAAAAGTGAATGTCCCTGCATCTGCCCAGCTAGATCAGCCTTTTACAGCTACGGTTACCCTGATTGGACTAAACGGTCTAGAGAAAAATGACTACCGTCTTGCCCTTAAGATGGATACTCAGCACTTCAGCATCCTGCCAAGTCCTGACTATACCATCTCTGGCGATACTGTTCTGATTTCTAAAAAAGCCAATGATACCAATCCGGTTGAGATTGGCTTGAAAGGCTTAGTAGAAGGTCAGTTCAGTCCAGTGCTTTCCCTAACCTTGATTGACAGTCAAGGCAGAGAATTCAGCATGGGAGAAGGTTATTACAAGGAGCTTGTTCAGATTGCTGCAGCTGGGCAGAACACGATTCCAGGCCAACAAACTCCTCCTCAGTTGAGTTTGAGTTCTGTTGAACCTGTAAGTTCTCGTCGGCAGCTAAGTCAGCAGGCTGCACAGTTTAATCAGCTTCCTAAAACGGGAGACGGCAGCAGTTTGTTCTTAGTCTCGCTGGGTGCCTTGTTCTTGTTTGGGGCTGTCTATCTGTATGACTTGTCCTCTCGCAGACTATAAGCAATAAAAGAACGAGCGAGCAGTGTTGAAGAGCTCACAGTTTTACTTATTCTTGATAACATAACAAAAAGGAAGAATCCAAAGCAAGTTTGCGGTAAAAGCGGATTCTTCTTTTTTTGCTTGGAAATTTGCAGGAATGCGGTAACAGAAAGATTTGTGTATTTCCTAAAAACACACAGGCTTGAATATTTTACTCATCTGTCATCGGTTTACTATTTACTTTTTATACGCTTTTTGGTATAATAGTTCATGTTATAAAATGTAACATCAAAGGAGGTTCTATCCATGAAAGCATCAAAGTGGCTGATTGCGACTGGAGTTGCACTGAGCGCCGGGCTATTGCTAACAGCTTGTAGCCAGTCTTCATCTAGCACAAATAATTATACTTACGTTTATAGTTCAGACCCTGACAGCTTGAACTATCTTGCTACAAACCGTGCAACGACAGGTGATGTCATTTCCAATTTGGTTGATGGACTTTTTGAAAATGACAAATACGGGAACTTGGTTCCCTCTATCGCGAAGTCATGGACAGTTTCTAAGGATGGTTTGACCTATACTTATAAGCTCCGTGATGATGCTAAATGGTACACATCCGATGGTGAAGAATATGCAGAAGTAAAAGCTCAGGACTTTGTGACTGGCTTGAAGTATGCAGCGGATGAAAATTCTGAAGCTATTTATCTAGTTCAGGACTCTGTGAAGGGCTTGGATGCTTATATCAAGGGTGAAGATAAGAATTTTGAAAATGTTGGTGTCAAGGCTATTGATGACCATACCCTGCAATACACTCTGGCGCGCCCTGAGCCATATTGGAACTCTAAAACGACCAGCTCGATTCTTTTCCCAGTCAATGAAGAGTTTCTGAAAGCAGAAGGAAGCAATTTTGGATCTGTCAAGCCATCTAGCATCCTCTATAATGGTCCTTACTTGCTCAAGTCTCTGACTTCCAAGTCTGTGATGGAATTTGTCAAAAATCCAAATTACTACGACAAAGACAATGTCACTCTGGATAGTATCAAGCTGACCTACTATGATGGAAATGATCAGGAAGCGCTGATTCGTAACTTCAGCGATGGCGTTTACAGCACAGCTCGTCTCTATCCGAATAGCTCAGGCTTTGCTTCAGTCAAGAAGAAATATGCGGACAATATCGTATACAGCCCGCAAGATTCTACTTCTTATTACTATAATTTCAACTACAACCGTCAGTCTTACAATCATACTTCTAAAACAACAGACGCTCAAAAATCTGCTACCAACGAAGCAATCATGAACAAGGACTTCCGTCAGGCTATTAACTTTGCCTTTGACCGTACATCTTATGGTGCGCAAGGAAATGGTGAAGACGGAGCGACTAAGGTCTTGAGAAATACCTTAGTACCACCTAGCTTTGTTCAAATTGGCGACAAGGATTTTGGAACTGTTGTTGGAGAAAAATTAGTCAACTATGGCAGCCAATGGCAAGGAATTGACCTCTCTGACGCTCAAGACCCTTACTACAATCCTGAAAAGGCTAAGGCGAAATTTGCAGAAGCGAAGCAAGCCTTGCAGGCTAAGGGAGTTGAATTCCCGATTCACTTAGATATGCCAGTGGATCAGTCTAGCACGATTGGCGTTCAATGGGCTAGCTCAACCAAACAGTCTATCGAATCAGCTCTTGGAGCAGAAAATGTCGTCATTGACCTGCAAAAGATGAGCACAGACGATCTTAATAATATCACTTATTTTGCTAACTCTGCTGCTCAGAAAGACTATGATATGTCTACTGGTGGCTGGACTGGTGACTATCAAGACCCATCTACCTACCTTGATACTCTCAATATCAAGAACGGTGGAAGCTTGCAAAACTTTGGATTTGAACCAGGTCAAGACAATGATAAGATAAAAGAGCTAGGCTTGGATACTTATACTAAGATGCTGGAAGAAGCCAATGCAGAAACCAATGATGTGCAACTGCGTTACGAAAAGTATGCAGAAGCGGAAGCTTGGTTGCTAGATAGCGGCTTGATTATCCCGACTGTTTCACAAGGAGCAACGCCGTCGGTTACTAAATCAGTGCCATTTACAAAGGCCTACTCACCAGTTGGTGTCAAAGGTTCAGCATACAACTTCAAGCTGACCCAGCTTCAGAAGGATGTAGTAACAACCAAAAAATACGAAGCAGCTAAGAAAAAATGGAAAGAAGAAGCTACTGCGGCAAATAAAAAAGCCCAGGAAGAACTTGCAGACCACGTTGAAAAATAAAAAACGATTAACTTAGCGAGATTGGGGCTGGATTTTTCCAGCCCCTTTTTGAATGGCTTGGTCGGGCTATTCGTGGTAGAATAGAAAGAAAGACTGGAAAGAAGTGAGACAGATGCAGATAAGTATTTATAGTGCATTACCTGAGAAAGAAAAGCAGGAATTATTTGAATTAGTTCAAGAGTGTAATAAGGTAGATGGAGGCTATCGGCTGCCCTATCTGGATAATAATTATAATGCAGTTCCTGAAATGCCAGCCTTTTTCTTAGCTGAGATGGATGGCCGAACCATCGGATTTTTATCAGTCTATGCGGACGAACCTGGTCAAGCAGAGGTTTCTCTCTATGTTCTGCCGACGTATCGCCGTCAGGGTATGGCTAATCAGCTTCTGGCTGCTTTTTTAAAAGTAGGTGATAAGTATGATTTGACCGAGCTTGAGTATGTAGCAGAGCTGGTATTTTTGAACGGTCATCCCGATTTTGTTCGGAGATTTGATTACCAAGCGGATGAAGCAGAAATCTGGCTGGCACAGCCTGCTCAAACTTTTCCTCTGGAAAAGAGAGAAGGGATAGAGGTCTTGCAGGGAAGTTTGGACTTGGCAGAAGAGATTGCAGCCTTTCAGTCCCAAGTCTTTGAGACACCGCTAGATGTTACCTTGAAATACGCCCAAGAATCCATGAACAGTGGCTCCAGTCTGCTTTATATCTTGAAGAAAGATGGTAGAGTTGTGGCTTCTGTGTCGGTTGATACGGATTTTGGTACCAATTATTTCTTTGGCTTGGCGGTTGATCAAGACTTTCAGGGGCAGGGGCTAGGAAGCTATCTCTTGCTTGCAAGTATGCAGGATTTGAATGAGCTCAATGGACAGGAGTTTCAGATTGTCGTAGAAAAGCAGAATAGTCGAGCTTTGAAACTTTATAAAAAGCTAGGTTTTAAAGAGATGACAGAGGTTGTCTATCTAAAAGAAAAATAGCAAATTTGTCTCAGGTTACTCACGAACTTAAAAGGAGAAACCGGCTTCTTACAGCTGGTTTCTTTTGTTCTGCCTTGGTTTATGGTATAATGAGACGATATGTAAAGAAGGAAAATGTTATGAATATTCAACAATTGCGTTATGTGGTCGCCATTGCTAACAGTGGGACCTTTCGAGAAGCTGCGGAAAAAATGTATGTCAGCCAGCCTAGTCTGTCTATCTCTGTCCGTGATCTGGAAAAAGAGCTGGGCTTCAAGATTTTTCGTCGGACCAGCAGCGGGACTTTTCTGACTCGCCGAGGAATGGAGTTTTATGAGAAGGCTCAAGACTTGGTCAAGGGCTTTGATGTCTTCCAAAACCAATATGCCAATCCCGAGGAAGAGCGGGATGAGTTCTCAATTGCCAGTCAGCACTATGATTTTTTGCCGCCTTTGATTACTCAATTTTCTCAGACCTATCCAGAATATAAGAACTTCCGGATTTTTGAGTCAACAACTGTGCAGATTCTGGATGAAGTAGCGCAAGGCCACAGTGAAATCGGCATTATCTACCTTAATAATCAAAATACCAAAGGCATTATGCAGCGGGTGGAAAAGCTAGGCTTAGAAGTAATTGAGCTGATTCCTTTTCAGACCCATATTTACCTGCGGGAGGATCATCCTCTGACACAAAAGGAGGAGCTGGTCATGGAAGATTTGGCTGCTTTGCCGACTGTTCGCTTCACTCAGGAAAAGGACGAGTATCTCTATTATTCAGAGAATTTTGTCGATACCAGTGCCAGCTCACAGATGTTTAATGTGACGGACCGTGCAACTTTGAATGGGATTTTGGAGCGAACCGATGCTTATGCGACCGGATCTGGCTTTTTGGACAGCAACAGTGTAAATGGTATTACTGTCATCAAGCTTCGTGACAATTTGGACAACCACATGGTCTATGTCAAGCGTGAAGATGTGGAGTTGACCCAGGTCGGAGAAGACTTTGTATCAGTTATGAAAGAGTATTTTGCACAGAAAAAATAAAGTATGAAAAGAAAAATTATTATTCCTTTTGCAGTCTTGGTTCTTATTGCTGTGGACCAGCTTGTCAAGTTATATATTGTCAGCGATTTTAAGCTGGGGCAGGTCAAGAGTTTCATTCCGCATCTGGTGAGTCTGACCTATCTCCAGAATACCGGTGCAGCCTTCTCCATGCTGGAAAATCAGCAATGGCTCTTTACTTTGGTGACTTTTCTGGTTATTGGCGGAGCTGTTTACTACCTCATCAAACACCTCCACGCCTCAAAGTGGATGTTGGCTGGGCTGACCTTGGTGATTGCTGGTGGTTTGGGGAACTTTATTGACCGGATACGCCAAGGTTTTGTCGTGGATATGTTTCAGTTAGATTTTATCAATTTTGCTATTTTCAATGTGGCGGATATGTATCTAACCTTTGGTGTAGCTATTTTACTGTTGATGATTTTGAAGGAAGAAAAAGATGGAAGTAAGAATTGAGGCTTCAGTAGCTGGTCAGCGATTGGACAAGGCGGTTGCTGAGCTGACAGACCTATCGCGGGGTTTGGCTAATGAGCAGATTAAGGACGGCAGGATTTTGGTTAATGGACAAGCCAAAAAAGCCAAATATGCTGTCAAAGAAGGTGACATCATCTCCTATGAGCTGCCTGAGCCGGAAGTGGTTGAGTATGTAGCTGAGGATATTCCGCTAGAAATCGTCTATCAAGATGAGGACGTGGCAGTCGTCAATAAACCTCAGGGAATGGTCGTCCATCCTTCGGCAGGCCATACCAGCGGCACACTAGTCAACGCTCTTATGTACCACATCAATGACCTCTCTGGCATCAATGGAGTCCTCCGGCCGGGGATTGTTCATCGAATTGACAAGGACACTTCAGGGCTTCTCATGATTGCAAAAAATGACCAAGCCCATGTGGCTCTGGCTGATGAGCTCAAGGATAAGAAATCCCTACGCAAGTATTGGGCTATTGTTCATGGAAATCTGCCTAATGACCGTGGGGTGATTGAGGCTCCGATTGGCCGCAGTGAAAAAGACCGCAAGAAGCAGGCTGTGACGGCTAAAGGCAAGCCAGCTCTGACGCGTTTCCAAGTCTTGGAACGTTTTGGTGACTATAGCTTGGTTGAGCTTCAGCTGGAAACAGGCCGAACTCATCAGATTCGCGTCCATATGGCTTACATTGGACATCCTGTGGCTGGAGATGAAGTCTATGGACCGCGTAAGACTTTAAAAGGACATGGCCAATTTCTGCACGCGCGAACTTTGGGCTTCACCCATCCTCGAACTGGTGAAGTGCTGGAATTTACAGCTGAAGTGCCAGTCATTTTCCAAGAAACTTTGGAAAAGCTGCGACAAGGATAGCAAGTTCATTCATTATTAAAATACAAATTTTCCTTTGACCGCTTCAATCGCGGTCGTTTTTATTTTCCGTAAATCGTGGTATAATAAGACAATCTAGCAGTGAAGGAAAAGGAAATGAAAGCAAAGCGAATCGTATTTAAGGTGGGGACTTCGTCATTGACAAATGCAGATGGCAGTCTGTCACGCGCCAAGGTAAAGGAAATTACTCGACAGTTGGCTCTCTTGCATGAGGCGGGACATGAGTTAATGTTGGTCTCATCAGGAGCTATTGCGGCAGGTTTTTCTTCTCTAGGCTTTAAAAAGCGACCGACCAAGGTGGCGGATAAACAGGCTTCAGCTGCGGTTGGACAGGGCTTGCTTCTAGAGGAATATACAACCAATCTTCTTTTGAAGCAAATCATTTCTGCTCAGATTCTTTTGACCCAGGATGATTTTGCAGATAAGCGGCGTTACAAGAATGCCCATCAAGCCTTATCTGTCTTACTGAATCGCGGAGCTATTCCTATCATCAATGAAAATGACTCGGTGGCCATCGAGGAGCTCAAGGTCGGAGATAATGATACACTGAGTGCGCAGGTGGCAGCCATGGTTCAGGCGGACCTCCTGGTGCTCTTGACAGATGTAGATGGACTCTACACGGCTAATCCGTCTACCAATCCTGATGCCCAGCGGCTTGACAAGATTGAGAAGATTTCTTCTGAGCTGATTGATATGGCAGGCGGTGCAGGAACGAGCAACGGGACTGGTGGCATGCTGACAAAGATTAAGGCAGCAACGTTGGCAACCATGTCTGGTGTTCCGGTCTATATCTGCTCCTCACTCAAGACTGATGCTCTGCAGGAAGCTGCGGAGGAAACCAAGGATGGCAGTCTCTTTTTGGCTCAGGAAAAAGGTCTAAAAACGCAGAAGCAATGGCTGGCTTTCTATGCTAAAAGTCAAGGGGAAATCTATGTAGACCAAGGAGCAGCTGACGCCCTCAAAAATAAGGGAAAAAGTTTGTTGGTATCCGGTCTTGTATCTGTATCGGGGAGCTTTGCCTATCAGGATACGGTGACGGTTTATGAAGAAGGCAGTGGAGCTATTCTTGGTAAAGGGCGCGTGCGTTTTGGCAAGTCAGCACTTAAAGATATGCTCAAGTCCAATAAGCCTAAGGGTGTTGTGATTCATCGGGATGACTGGATTTCTCTGACACCGGAGTTGAATGATTTATTTGCAGAATTTTAGAAGACGAGGAAAGGAGAAGCGATGACCTCAACACAAGCGATTTTTGAAAAGGTTCAGAAAGTCAAGAAGACGATTAATACGGCCACAACGGCTGAGAAAAACCATGCTTTAGAAGAAATGGCAAAGCAGCTCTTGCTTTCTCGTGCGGATATTTTAGCAGCCAATGAATTGGATATGACCACGGCTAAAGGTAAGATTTCAGATGTGATGCTGGACCGCCTCTATCTGGACGAGGATCGCATTGCTGCCATGGCTGAGGGCATTCGCCAGCTGATTGACTTGGAGGATCCTGTAGGGCAAGTCTTGGGAAAAACCGAGCTTGAGAACGGTCTTGTCATCAGTAAAAAGCGGGTGGCCATGGGCGTGATTGGGATTATCTACGAAAGTCGGCCTAATGTCACCTCTGACGCTGCGGCTCTGGCTCTAAAGAGTGGTAGTGCAGTCGTCCTCAGAAGCGGCAAGGATGCCTATCAGACAGCGCTAGCCATTGTCACAGCTTTGAAAGAAGGTTTGGCTCAGACGAAGATTTCGCCGGATTGTATCCAGTTGGTTTCTGATACCAGTCGGGCTTCCGCCCAGGCCATGATGAAGGCCAAGGGATATCTGGATTTACTCATTCCTCGCGGAGGTGCTGGACTGATTCAGGCGGTTGTGGAGAATGCGACTGTGCCGGTTATTGAGACGGGTACTGGAATTGTCCATGTCTATGTAGATAAGGATGCTAATCAAACCAAGGCTTTGGCGATTATTGAGAATGCCAAGACCAGTCGCCCTTCTGTCTGCAATGCCATGGAGGTACTGCTGGTTCATGAAGAGATTGCAGAAAGATTTTTACCACGTTTGCAGAAGATGTTGGTGACTGATCGTGTTGCTGCGCAAGAAAAAACTATTGAATTACGTTTGGATGAGAAAGCGGCTCAGTATATCTCAGGCTCGCAAGCTAGACCGGAAGATTTTGATACCGAATTTTTGGACTATGTCTTAGCGGTCAAGCTAGTTTCTTCGCTGGAAGAAGCGGTGGAGCATATTGAGGCTCACAGCACCCATCACTCGGATGCCATTGTGACGGAGAACGATGCAGCGGAAGCTTATTTCACAGAGCAGGTCGATAGTGCGGCCGTTTATGTCAATGCTTCAACCCGCTTTACAGATGGCGGTCAGTTTGGCCTTGGTTGCGAAATGGGGATTTCTACTCAAAAACTACATGCCAGAGGTCCTATGGGACTGAAAGAGTTGACCAGCTATAAATACGTCATCCAAGGGACTGGTCAAGTGAGGAAATAAAGATGAAAATTGGATTTATCGGTCTGGGAAATATGGGGAGTAGTCTTGCTCGCCTAGTTTCCCAAGATGAAAGATTTAGAAGCGAATTACTCCTGGCCAATCGCAGTCGTGACAAGGCTGAAAAGATTGCTGCGGAAGTTGGTGGACAACCGGTTAGTAATGAAGAGGTTTTTGCTCAGGCAGAAGTGATTTTTCTGGGTATCAAACCGGCTCAATTTACTGACTTGCTGGCTGAGTATCAGGCAATTCTAGAAAAACGGGAGTCTATTTTGTTGGTTTCAATGGCTGCTGGTCTAACCTTAGAGCTATTAGAAAAATTTACACCTGGCCAGCATCGTTGGATTCGAATCATGCCTAATACACCAGTAGCTGTTGCCGAGGGTGTTATTACCTATAACTTATCTCAGCAGGCAAATCAAGCAGACGAAGACTTGTTGGGTGAGCTTCTGTCTTCGGCTGGCCTTTTAGTCAAACTAGAGGAAAAACAGTTGGATGCAGCGACAGCTCTTGCTGGTTGTGGACCAGCTTTCGTCTATCTCTTTATAGAGGCCTTAGCGGACGCTGGGGTGCGGGCAGGACTCAGTCGCGATATATCACTTGAACTGGCCAATCAAACTCTCTTAGGTGCTGCCAAGCTAAGTCGGGTCAGCGGGCAACATCCGGCTCAACTCAAAGACCAGGTCTGCAGTCCGGCCGGTTCGACCATCGCCGGGGTAGCCAGTCTGGAAGAAAATGCCTTTCGAGGAACAGTCATGGATGCCGTTCAAGCCGCCTACAAGAGGACGCAGGAGTTGGGGAAGAAGTGATTTAGATCTTCATTTTTTTAGATTATAGAAAGGGTGTGACATGAGAGGACAATTTTTGTCTTTACAGGATCACTCTTTTTTTCTTTGTTTGATAATCAAATAAGTCCTCTCTTTAAAACTGTGGTATAATAAGTACTATGCAAACCAAACCGACTTCTGCTTATGTGCACATTCCTTTTTGTACTCAGATTTGTTATTACTGCGATTTTTCCAAGGTTTTTATCAAAAATCAGCCGGTAGATAGTTATCTGGAGCATTTGATTGAGGAGTATAATTCTTACGACATCAAAAAGCTCCGTACCCTCTATATCGGTGGTGGGACTCCGACCGCTCTATCGGCGTGTCAGTTGGCTTTTTTGCTTGAAAAGCTGACAGACAAGCTGGACTTGTCTTATCTAGAAGAGCTGACCATTGAAGCCAATCCCGGGGACTTGGACCAGGAGAAGATTGCTGTACTTAAAGAGTCGCCTGTCAATCGGGTTTCGTTGGGCGTACAGACTTTCAATGACCGCATGCTCAAGCAGATTGGCCGCAGTCACTCAGAAAAGGACATCTATGAGAATATTGCCAATCTCAAAAAAGCGGGTTTTGATAATATCTCGATTGACCTGATTTATGCCCTGCCCAAGCAGACCATGGAAGATGTGAAAACCAATGTAGCTAAGGCTATTGCCCTAGACATTCCCCACATGAGTTTGTACAGCTTGATTTTGGAAAATCATACGGTCTTCATGAATCGGATGCGGCGGGGGAAGCTGCCTCTGCCCAAGGAGAACTTGGAAGCGGAGATGTTTGACTACATTATAGCTGAGCTGGGAAAGGCCGGTTTTGAGCATTATGAGATTTCAAACTTTTCCAAGCCAGGCTTTGAGAGTCGCCACAATCTCATGTACTGGGACAATGCGGAATATTATGGTATTGGAGCTGGAGCTTCTGGCTATGTCGATGGTGTTCGCTATAAAAACCACGGCCCCATTCGTCATTATCTGCAGGCGGTGGAAGCGGGCAATGCCCGTGTGCAGGAAGAAGTGCTGACGCTGAATGAAAAGATGGAAGAAGAGATGTTTCTGGGCTTACGTAAGAAATCAGGCGTTTCTAAAAAGCGCTTCGAGGAAAAATTCGGTCTCTCCTTTGAAGATCAATACGGAGCTGTTGTGTCTGAGCTGACTGAGCAGGGCTTGCTAGTGCCGGACAGAGACATCGTGCGCATGACCAAACAAGGCCTCTTTTTGGGGGATACGGTTGCTGAGAAATTTATATTGGAGTAAATAATGGGCTTAACTTATCAAATGAAAATGAAAATTCCTTTTGATATGGCAGATATGAATGGCCATATCAAGCTGCCGGATGTCATCCTGCTGTCCTTGCAGGTATCGGGGATGCAGTCGATCGAGCTTGGTGTCAGTGACAAGGATATGCTGGAGCAGTATAACCTAGTCTGGATTATCACGGACTACGATATTGATGTGACACGTCTGCCACGATTTGCAGAGGAGATTACTATCGAAACAGAAGCCTTAACTTATAATCGGCTCTTTTGCTACCGTCGCTTTACGATTTTTGATGAAGCGGGTGAAGCCATTATACAGATGATGGCAACCTTTGTTCTTATGGATCGAGATAGCCGCAAGGTTCGTGCCGTTGATCCGGAGATTGTAGCGCCATATCAATCAGACTTTTCCAAGAAATTACTGCGAGGTCCTAAGTATCCAGACTTGGAAAATCCTGTCAGCAAGGACTACCATGTGCGCTTTTACGACTTGGATATGAACGGACATGTCAACAACAGCAAGTATCTGGACTGGATTTTCGAGGTTATGGGGGCAGACTTCCTTACGAAGCATATTCCTAAGAAGGTCCATCTAAAGTATGTCAAGGAAGTTCGACCAGGCGGCATGATTGCTTCTAGCTATGACCTAGAAGGTCTGCAAAGCAATCATCGGATTTCCAGTGACGGCGAAGTCAATGCCCAGGCTTTAGTGACCTGGCAAGAGTTTAATCAGGAAAGTTAGGAAGAGCAGAAATGACTTATAAAGGATATTTGATTGATTTAGATGGGACGATTTATAAGGGCAAGAGCCGGATTCCGGCTGGTGAAGCTTTTGTGCATGAGCTGCAGAAGCGCAAGATTCCCTATCTTTTCGTAACCAATAATACCACGCGAACGCCAGAAGCAGTGCAGACCATGCTGGCTGAAAATTTCAATATTGAGACGCCACTTGATACCATTTACACAGCAACTCTGGCTACCATTGACTATATGCAGGAGAAAAAACTGGGCAAGAAAGTCTACGTTATCGGTGATGTCGGGCTTAAACATGCCATAGAAGAAGCTGGATACATAGAGGATACAGAAAATCCAGACTATGTAGTAGTGGGGCTGGACTGGGAAGTGGATTACGAGAAGCTGACAATAGCGACTCTGGCTATTCAAAAGGGTGCTCACTTTATCGGAACCAATCCAGATCTAAACATTCCGACTGAGCGAGGTTTGCAGCCGGGAGCTGGCGCAATCAACGCCCTCTTGGAAGCAGCCACTCGGGTTGAACCGACCTTTATCGGCAAGCCCAATGCCATCATCATGGAAAAAGCCATAGAGCATCTAGGGTTGGCGCGTGAAGAAGTGGTCATGGTGGGCGATAACTATCTGACAGATATTCGAGCAGGAATCGACAACGGCATTCCGACTCTATTGGTTACGACAGGTTTTACCCTGCCAGAAGAAGTGCCCAATCTGCCGATCCAACCGACGCATGTCTTGTCCAGTCTAGCGGAGTGGGATTTCGATGCGTGATAAGTTGAGATTTTCAGCCAGCGCTTTGTGCTTGTTGGCAGCAGCGATATTGCTAACCATTTATCTGGCTTGGCTCTTATACCCGATGGAGATTTCTTATTTCAACTTGCCAGATAAAGTATATTTGAAAGCAGAGACCATCCAGTATAATTTTAATATTTTGATGAATTACCTGACCAATCCTTTTAATCAGAAACTGGCGATGCCAGATTTTCGTTCGTCAGCAGCAGGGCTGCATCATTTTCAGGCGGTCAAGTATCTTTTTCACTTGGCGCAAGCTATTTTTCTAATAACTTTGCCGGCTTTGATTTTCTTTATCAAAAAAGTGGTTAAAAAGGGATTTTTGAGTCTTTACAGACGGGCTTTTCTGGTGATTAGTCTCTTGCCGCTTGTCTTAGGTGTACTGGCCTTTCTGATTGGCTTTAATAGTTTTTTTACACTCTTTCATCAAGTTCTCTTTGCCGGAGACAATACCTGGATGTTTGATCCAGCCAAGGATCCAGTCATTTGGATTCTGCCAGAAGAATTTTTCATGCACGCCTTTATTCTTTATGCTTTGCTTTATGAGGGAATCTTTTTGACCTTGTATTTCCTGAGCAGAAAGAGTAAAGAGCAAGCTTAATATAGGAGATTTTATGTATTATATACCCGAACCTTTAAATCCTAAAAAAGATCTAGGACGATTTTCAGCGACTTGCTTTACTTATTTATGGGTTATGCTTGCTGCTGTCTTCATTTACGTATTTGTTGCCTTTTTTGTCATCATGCCAGGACAAGGTATGGACATTCAAAAGACGCAAGACATTGTTACCAAATTCATGGAAAAGGACGGCGGAGCCTATATTCTAGCTTCCTGTCTTGGGGTTCTTACTTTCACGGTGTCTAGGGGTAAGCAGCTCTTTAAATACGACCTTCGTCGCAAGGGGCGGAAAATGACTCCTAAAGTTTTCTTTTATATGATTTGCTTCCTTTTGTTCGCCCAATTGTTTACAGCTGTTGTCAATCAGCTCATGGAGGCTATCATTCAGCTCTTCAATCTGGATCTTTCTGGAATGGAATCAGGGAGCGGCGGTTCTGAGACACTGACTATGCTGATTTATTCATCTTTGATGGCTCCTGTTACGGAGGAAATCATTTTTAGAGGTGCTGGATTGCGAGCGTTAGAGAAGCATGGAAAGGTTTTTGCCATTCTTTTGACTGCGATTTTGTTTGGCCTTTTTCACGAAAATCTTTATCAGTTTTATTTTGCTAGTTTGATTGGTTTAGGTTTTGGCTATATCGCTTTTGAGTATTCGATTATCTGGTCTATCATTTTTCATGCTCTCAATAACTTTGTCATAGCAGAAGGGATAGCTTTTCTTTCAAAAAAAGCTCCAGAGCCTATTGTTAACATCGTTTTTTACGGCCTATTAATCGCTGGCAGCACAGTATTTCTTTTGCTTTTAATCTTGAAGTGGCCAAAATTTAAGGAATACATTGACGCCAATCGTTCGCTCCCAGGGACCTACCGACAGGCTTTTAAGTCAGTCTGGTTCTGGGTTCTGGTTGTGTTTACTTTTCTTGGAACTTTTCTGCCTGTCATGGCAGCCTATCTTGTATCATTGATTAATAATAGCTAATTGCCTTTTATTTGGCATTTATGCAACGATATGTAAGGAGTTGGATATAGTCCAGCTCTTTTTTTGTTCGGTAAAAAGATAGAAATTGAAAGTTTTTGATAGAAAATGCTTGACATTGAAAATTAAAGAGGTATAATAATAATCGTAAACGATTCCAAAGGAGGTGCTTTATGCTGAAGTCGGAAAGAAAGCAAGTTATTCTAGAGACAGTCATAAGAGAAAAATTTGTCTCTTTAGACTATCTAGTACATGCTTTAAACACTTCAGAATCAACTATCAGAAGAGATTTGGATGAACTGGAGAGCGAGCATAAACTGCGACGAGTTCATGGTGGAGCCGAGAGCCTTCATTTTCTACAAGAAGAGGAGAGTAATCAGGAAAAATCTATCAAAAGCATTCAAGAAAAGACAGCTATTGCCAAGATGGCAGCAAGCTTGATTCAAGAGCATGATGTGATTTTTATTGATGCGGGGACAACCAATGAGCTTTTAGTTAATGAGCTGCATGACCCTAGAGTGACAGTCGTCACCAACTCCATTCACCATGCGACCAAGTTGGTAGAGCGCAATATCCCGACGGTCATTATCGGCGGAAAGGTCAAGCGCTCAACAGATGCCAGCATTGGCGGTGTTGCCCTAAATCAAATCGGTCAGTTGAATTTCGATAAAGCCTTTATTGGAATGAATGGCATTGACGATGGCTTCTTTACCACTCCAGACATGGAGGAAGGAGCTGTCAAAAGAGCTATTTTGGAGAATGCTAAGAAGACTTATGTCTTGGCTGATCTTTCTAAACTAGGACAGACGTCCTTTGTCAAGGTTGCTCCTCTTGCCAAAGCAAGCATTATTACTAATCAAACGGAATCAGAAGTGATTCAAGCGCTGAAAGAAAAAACGGAGGTGATTGAGGTATGATTTATACTGTCACACTAAACCCTTCCATCGACTATATTGTCCGTCTGGACAAGGTCCTTATAGGAAGCGTCAATCGGATGGACAGTGACGATAAATTCGCTGGCGGAAAGGGAATCAATGTTAGCCGAGTTCTCAAACGTCTAGGTATTGAGAATACAGCGACTGGCTTTATCGGTGGTTTTACTGGCAAGTTCATCACAGATACTCTGGAAGAGGAAGGAATCTCAAGCCATTTTGTAGAAGTTGAGCAGGATACTCGTATCAATGTCAAAATTAAAGCAGATGCTGAGACAGAAATTAACGGACCTGGTCCAGAAATTTCCAGTCAGAAACTAGAAGAACTTGAGAAGTTCCTTTCTTCTCTGACTTCAGAAGATACAGTAGTCTTTGCGGGTAGCAGTCCTAAAAATCTAGGAAATGTTGTCTACAAGGAGCTGATTGGATTAACCAGAAAGACGGGAGCACAAGTCGTCTGTGATTTTGAAGGACAGACATTACTTGATTCATTAGAGTTTGAGCCGCTCTTGGTTAAACCAAACAATCACGAACTAGGTAATATTTTCGGAGTCAAGCTCGAAAGCTTGGATCAGATTGAGAGTTATGCCCGTCAAATCTTAGACAAGGGTGCCCAGCATGTGATTATTTCCATGGCTGGTGACGGTGCTTTACTGGTAACTCAAGAGGGTGCTTATTTCGCTAAACCTATCAAGGGCAATGTGAAAAATTCTGTTGGTGCTGGCGACTCTATGGTGGCTGGATTTACCGGAGAGTTTGTCCGCTCTGGCGATGTTATTCAAGCTTTCAAATGGGGAGTGGCCTGTGGAACGGCGACCACCTTCTCAGATGATTTGGCGACAGCTGATTATATAAAAGAAATCTATGAAAAAGTAGAGGTAGAAAAAATATGAAAATTCAAGACTTACTAAGAAAAGATGTGATGTTGCTGGACTTGCAGGCAACCGAGAAAAAAGCTGTTATCGAAGAAATGATTCAAAGCCTAGTGGATCATGGCTATGTGACAGACTTCGAGACTTTCAAAGAAGGGATTTTGGCTCGTGAAGCCTTGACTTCTACAGGTCTGGGTGATGGAATCGCTATGCCTCACAGCAAAAATTCCGCAGTGAAAGAAGCGACTGTCCTTTTTGCCAAGTCAAATAAAGGTGTCGATTATGAAAGTTTGGATGGCCAACCAACTGATCTTTTCTTCATGATTGCAGCTCCAGAAGGTGCTAACGACACTCACTTGGCAGCCTTGGCTGAATTGTCCCAATACCTGATGAAAGATGGCTTTGCGGATAAACTGCGCCAAGTTACTTCGCCTGATCAGGTGATTGAGCTTTTTGACCAAGCTTCAGAAAAAGCAGAAGAACCTGCTGTTGTTGAACCTGCCAATGAAGGCGGAGATTTCCTTGTAGCTGTAACAGCTTGTACGACAGGGATTGCACACACCTACATGGCTCAAGAGGCTTTACAGAAGGTTGCAGCTGAAATGGGTGTCGGCATCAAGGTTGAAACCAACGGTGCTAGTGGTGTTGGGAATAAGCTGACAGCAGAAGATATTAAAAAAGCTAAAGCTGTTATCATCGCGGCAGATAAGGCCGTAGAGATGAATCGCTTTGACGGCAAGCCGTTGATCAATCGTCCAGTTGCAGATGGTATTCGTAAGACAGAAGAACTCATCAATCTGGCCCTTTCTGGAAATGCTGAGGTTTACAAGGCAGCTAACGGTGGTGGTGCTGCAGAATCCAGCAATGAGAAAGTTAGTCTGGGTGGCGCTTTTTACAAGCACTTGATGAGCGGTGTTTCCCAAATGTTGCCATTCGTTATTGGTGGCGGTATTATGATTGCCATTGCATTCTTGCTGGATCAGATCTTAGGAGTGCCAAAAGATCAGCTTTCTAATCTAGGAAGTTACCATGAGATTGCAGCTCAGTTTAAAGCAATTGGTGGAGCAGCCTTTGGCTTCATGTTGCCAGTATTAGCTGGTTATATCGCTTACTCAATCGCTGAAAAGCCAGGTCTGGTTTCTGGTTTCGTAGCTGGCGCAATTGCGAGCAGCGGTGCATCATTTGGCGGTGTTGCCTATGCTGAAGGCGGTCAGAAAACTCTTGATTTAGTTGGTGTATCATCAGGTTTCCTTGGTGCTTTGGTAGGAGGATTCTTAGCCGGTGGTGTTATCTTGCTTCTTCGCAAGCTTCTTGCAGGTCTGCCTCGTTCACTTGAAGGTATCCGTTCAATCTTGCTCTTGCCTCTTCTGGGCGTTCTTGTGACTGGATTTGTGATGTTGGCGGTCAATATTCCAATGTCAGCAATCAATACGGCCTTGAACGATTTCTTGGCAAGTCTGAGCGGAAGCTCTGCTGTCCTTCTTGGCCTCTTGGTAGGCGGTATGATGGCTGTCGATATGGGTGGGCCAGTTAATAAGGCGGCTTATGTATTTGGTACTAGTACACTTGCAAGCACTGTTTCAACTGGTGGTTCACCTGTTATGGCAGCAGTTATGGCAGCTGGTATGGTTCCGCCTTTGGCAGTATTTATTGCAACTCTTTTGTTCAAACATAAATTTACTGAAGAAGAACGTGATTCAGGTTTGACAAACATCGTCATGGGACTATCTTTCATCACAGAAGGAGCGATTCCTTTTGGAGCTGCTGACCCAGCCCGTGCTATTCCAAGCTTTATCGTAGGTTCAGCTCTAACAGGTGCTCTTGTAGGATTGTCAGGTATCAAGCTCATGGCTCCTCACGGAGGAATCTTCGTTATCGGTTTGACAAACAATCCAATCCTTTACTTGGTATATGTATTGATTGGTGCAGTAGTCAGCGGTATTATCTTTGGTTACCTGCGCAAACCACTTGAAAAATAATATTTAAAAGAATCTCGCTTTTGTTAGTGAGATTCTTTTTTGTGTTTTCCAGCCTGCAAATTTTAGCATGGAAACTTCGCTCGATATATGGTATAATGGGCCTATCGCATATTTTTAGGAGAATAAAAATGAACATACAGCGCGAAAAAGAATTTGTTAGTCAGTACCATTTTGACGCCCGAAATTTTGAGTGGGAAAAAGAAAATGGAACACCTGAAACCAAGGTTGATGTGAATTTCCAATTGGTCAAAAGAGATGTCGAAGCCCACACAACTTCATTGATCGTGATTTTGACTTTTATGATTGTTTTTGAGAATTTTGTTATCAGCGGAACCATTTCGCAAGCCAACCATATTCACGGTCGACTTATTGAGGAACCGAGTGAATTTGACCACGATGAAGTAGAAGAGCTGGCTCGGCCTTGCCTAACTATGCTCAATCGCTTGACTTATGAAGTGACGGAAATTGCTCTGGATTTGCCGGGCATTAATTTGGAGTTTTAATCATGAAGTTAGCGGTTATCACAGATTCATCGGCCTATCTGCCGGCTTCGCTGCTGGAGAATGAAAATCTTTTCGTCTTGGACATCCCGGTCGTGATTGACGGTGAGTCTTATGTCGAAGGCAGAAACTTAACAGCCAGTGAATTTTATGAAAAAATGGCTCAGTCAGATGAACTGCCCAAGACCAGTCAGCCTAGTATTGCTGATTTAGAAGAGATTCTCACCATTCTAGACGGCAAAGACTATACCCATGTTCTGGGGCTCTTTCTATCTAGCGGAATTTCTGGTTTTTATCAAAATATCCAGTATCTGAAAGATGAATTTCATGGTTTGAAAATCTCCTTTCCAGATTCTAAGATTACCAGCGCTCCGCTTGGTATTATGGTTCAATCTGCTCTAGAGTGGGCGGAAGAAGGGCTGGAGTTTGACACAATTTTAGCTAATGTCCAGAAGCAGATTGATGGCACCAGCGCTTTTATCATGGTAGACGACTTGAACCACTTGGTCAAAGGAGGACGCCTGTCTAACGGCGCAGCTATTCTGGGAAATCTGCTCAGCATCAAGCCTATTCTGTATTTTAACGATCATGGTGTAATAGAGGTTTTTGAAAAAATTCGGACGGAGAAGAAGGCAACTAAGCGTATGCTGGAACTTGTCCAAGAAAGAACAGCAGGCGGTGCTTATCAGATTATGGTTATCCATGGCAATGCGCCAGAAAAAGCAGCCGAGCTTCAGCAGAATCTGCTAGACAGCGGTATTACTGGCGAAGTTCCTATCGCAACCTTTGGCAGCGTCATTGGAACGCATCTAGGCAAGGGGAGCGTTGCACTTGCTTATATTCCTGTGGTTTGATTGTCTGAGTGCCTGAGCTTGTCTCTGTAAGGAGGAGAAACATGAGTATCAAAGTTATTATTGCTGGTTTTAAAGGGAAAATGGGTCAAGCAGCCTATAAAATGGTGACAGAAGATTCGGAACTAGAATTAGTTGGACTGCTGGATCCTTTCACGGATGAAAAAGAAGTGGCTGGTGTTCCTGTTTTCAATGCTAAGGAAGAATTGGCTGGACTGGAAGCCCATGTCTGGGTTGATTTTACAACCCCTAAAGTAGCTTATGAAAATACTCGCTTCGCTCTGGAACAGGGATTTTGCCCAGTGGTCGGAACGACAGGTTTTACTCCAGAACAGTTGGAAGAGTTAATCACATTGTCTAGGGAAAAGGAGCTGGGCGGATTGATTGCTCCGAATTTTGCTTTGGGAGCTGTTTTGCTGATGCAGTTTGCAGCACAGGCAGCCAAGTATTTCCCGAATGTAGAAATCATTGAACTACATCATGACCAGAAAAAGGATGCACCGAGTGGGACAGCTATTAAGACAGCCGAGCTCATCAGCCAAGTCAGATCAATCAAGCAGCAGGGAGCTACTGATGAGGAAGAGTCTATAGCTGGCGCCCGCGGAGCTGATTTTGATGGCATGCGTATTCATTCGGTTCGCTTGCCAGGTCTGGTTGCCCATCAGGAAGTGATCTTTGGCAGCCAGGGAGAGGGATTGACCCTGCGACATGATTCCTATGACCGTGCTTCCTTTATGACAGGAGTTAATCTTGCCATTAAAGAAGTTGTCAAACGCTCAGAATTAGTCTATGGATTGGAACATTTACTATGAGATTAGAAACTCTGCCTTCTGAATTTCAGGAGGCTTTGCCAGTATTAGAGAAGATAAAAGCAGCTGGCTTTGAAGCTTATTTTGTTGGGGGCTCTGTTCGAGATGCCCTTTTGCAGCGACCTATTCACGATGTGGATATCGCTAGCTCTAGCTATCCTGAGGAAACCAAGCGTATCTTTGACCGGACAGTTGATGTGGGAATTGAGCATGGAACCGTCTTGGTTCTGGAAAATAACCGTGAATACGAGGTGACGACTTTCCGGACCGAGGATGTCTATGTGGACTACCGCAGGCCAAGCAAGGTTTCTTTTGTGCGCTCTTTGGAGGAAGATCTCAAGCGACGTGATTTTACCATCAATGCTCTAGCTTTGGATGAAAACGGTCAAGTCATCGATCTTTTCCAAGGTTTGGATGATTTGAAAAATCGGATTTTGCGGGCAGTTGGGACTGCTGCAGAACGCTTTAATGAAGATGCTCTACGCATCATGCGGGGGGTTCGTTTTCAGGCCGCCTTGGATTTTGATCTGGAGCAAGATACTTTTGCGGCTATGAAGGATTGTGCCCCCTTGCTTGAAAAGATTTCGGTTGAACGAATTTTTATCGAGTTTGACAAGCTCTTGCTGGCTCCATTTTGGCGCAAGGGTTTAGAGGCACTCTTGACAAGCGGTGCCATAGAATTTTTGCCAGATTTGAAGGGAAGCAGAGCTAAGTTAGAAAGGCTCTTTGACTTGGTTTCAGATTTCCGATTTTCAGCGTCAGAGCAGGCTTGGGCAGCTCTTTTACTGGCCTTGGATGTGCAAAATGTCAAAGGTTTTCTGAAAAAATGGAAGACTTCTCGTGAATTTGCCAATAAAGTAGAAGATCTGGTTGAGATTGCGGTTATTCGCTCAGAACGAGACTTGACCAAGCGCGACTGCTATGACTATGATATTGACTTATTGCTACAAGCAGAAGAGCTTCGGCAGGCGCAAGGTTTGGCAGTGGATTTCTCTGCTATTCAGAATATTGACACCAGTCTGACTATTCATAACAAGCAGGAAATGGTGGTCAATGGTGGCATGCTGATGCGGGAGTTTGACTTTGAGCCAGGACCAAAACTGGGCCAAATTCTGAAAGAGTTGGAATACGCTATTGTAGATGGCCATTTGCCTAATGACTTAGAGGCTATTTACGCCTATATCAAGGAGAAAAAATGAGCGATTTTATCGTTGACAAGCTAACCAAATCAGTAGGAGATAAGACTGTTTTTCGGGATATTTCCTTTATCATTCATGACCTAGACCGGATTGGTCTGATTGGTGTCAATGGAACTGGAAAGACAACGCTGCTGGATGTCTTGTCGGGCAAGTCGGGCTTTGACGGGGATGTCAGCCCTTTTTCTGCTAAGACAGGCTATAAGATTGCTTATCTGACTCAGGAGCCTGATTTTGATGAGGAGCAGACGGTGCTTGACACTGTTTTGTCTAGTGATTTACGGGAAATGCAGTTGATTCGAGAGTATGAGCTGCTCCTGACGGCTTATGATGAAAGTCAACAGTCTAGGCTAGAAGCGGTTATGGCCGAGATGGACTCGCTCCATGCTTGGGAAATCGAAAGCCAGGTCAAGACGGTCCTGTCCAAGCTTGGTCTGACAAATCTGTCGCTTAAGGTCGGTCAGTTATCAGGAGGTCTTCGTCGTCGAGTTCAGCTGGCCCAGGTTCTCTTAGGTGATGCAGATTTGCTCTTACTGGATGAGCCGACTAACCACCTAGACATTGATACCATTGAATGGCTGACGCATTTCTTGAAAAATTTAAAGAAGACCGTCCTTTTCATCACCCACGACCGCTATTTCTTGGATAATATTTCAACTCGGATTTTTGAGCTGGATGGCGGTCGCTTGATTGAATACCAAGGAAATTATCAAGACTATGTCCGTCTCAAGGCGGAGCAAGATGAGCGGGATGCGGCCTTGCTTCATAAGAAACAGCAGCTGTACAAGCAGGAGCTATCCTGGATGCGGCGGCAGCCTCAGGCTCGGGCAACCAAGCAACAGGCTCGTATCAATCGTTTCCATGACCTCAAGAAGGATTTGGTCGGTCAGACGACTGACAGTAATCTGGAAATGAACTTTGAAACCAGTCGTATCGGTAAGAAAGTCATTGAGTTTCAAAATGTAGACTTTGCTTATGATCAGAAGCCTATTCTCTCTCAGTTCAGTCTTTTGATTCAGAACAAGGACCGTATTGGGATTGTCGGAGATAACGGTGTCGGCAAGTCAACCTTGCTCAATCTGATTGTCGGTAAACTTCGGCCTCAGGCTGGTCAGCTCATTATCGGAGAGACAGTCCGAGTCGCCTATTTCTCTCAGCAGATCGAAGGCTTGGATGAGTCTAAGCGGGTCATCAATTACCTGCAAGAAGTGGCCGAGGAGGTCAAGATAGGCGGTGGAACGACCTCCATTGCAGAGCTCTTGGAGCAATTTCTTTTTCCACGCTCTACACATGGAACTTTAATCGAAAAGCTTTCTGGCGGAGAGAAAAAGCGTCTTTATCTGCTCAAACTTCTCTTGGAAAAGCCCAATGTCTTGCTTCTGGACGAGCCGACTAACGATTTGGATATCGCAACTCTGACAGTCTTGGAAAACTTTCTGCAAGGCTTTGCAGGTCCAGTCATTACAGTCAGCCATGACCGCTATTTCCTAGACAAGGTAGCGAGCAAGATTTTGGCTTTTGAGGATGGAAGTATCAGAGAGTTTTTCGGGAATTACACGGATTACCTGGATGAAAAAGCCTTTCTAGCAGAAAGATCTGCTATTTCTCAAAAGACTGAAAAGGAAAAATCAACCAAGGTGCGCGAGGAGAAAAAGCGCATGTCCTACTTTGAAAAGCAGGAGTGGGAGTCTATTGAGGCTGATATCGAGGCGCTGGAAGAGCGGATTTCTGAGATTGAAGTGGTCATGCAGGAGAATGGTTCTGACTTTGCTCGCCTGTCTGAACTCCAGCAAGAACTGGATGAACAGAATGAGAAATTGTTGGAAAAATACGAGCGCTATGAATACCTAAGTGGGTTAGATGGATGAAAGAAGTAGTGTTTAGACAGAGCTGGTTGAAAATATTCCTTTTTGCTTTATTGGCGAGCGCTCTTGCTGTCTTTATGACTGCAGTTCTTGTATTACCATCTAAAAACGGATACCTATTATTTGACTCCAATATTTCTGTGATTGAAAAAATGTTTTTGGTGATAGGTACAATTGTTTTTGATTTTCTGTCTATTTTAGTATGGCTTTGTTTGTTTAGAGATAAACGTTTTTTTCATCTAACGGAACAGGGATTTTACTTCAGACCCCTTCTTTTTAGAGAAGTTTCGTTTTATAGTTGGGAAGAAATCCAGAGGATAGACTATAGAATTGAACGTATTCGACATTATGGGAAGATCCAATTATTCAATAAGAGACATATTTTGACAGTTCATTTCCATTCTGTAAATCTTCCTCTTTTAAAAAGAAGAAGAACTGCTTATAGAAAGAGTAAAAAAATGAAGTTTGGAATCCCTGAGTCGTTAGAAATTACTCTTATGTTACTGAAAAAAGAGAAGCCAAAACATATTTATGAAACGATGATGGATTACCATAATCAATGGCGAGCAAGTCAGAAGGATAATTAAGGTGAAGATATAGTCCGAACAGTTTCATATACTGTTAATCTAAAACCTTTAGAGATGAAACGGAGGCATCTATGAAACTAAGATTGGAAAATAACGACTCAAAGACAACACAAGAACTGGGAAATTTAATCAGAGCCTACAATCAATCTAAGAGGGAGCCATCCAAAAGTGAGCCTCTTAATATCTATGTAGAAGATGAACAAGGAAATCTGCTGGCTGGTATGGCGGCCGAAACTTTTGGAAATTGGCTGGAGATTGAGTATTTGTATGTGAGCGAGGATTTGCGAGGGCAAGGCATGGGCTCAGAAATACTGTGCAAGGCTGAACAGGAAGCTAGAGAAAGGAAATGCAAATATTCGTTTGTGGATACGTATCAGTTTCAAGCCCCAGATTTTTATAAAAAGCACGGCTATACAGAAGTGTTTGCGCTGAAAGACTATCCGTATACTGGTGAAAGATATTATTATACAAAAGAGTTGTGAGTTAGGATGAGTAAATATAGAAAAGATTATTGGTGAAAAATAGTGCAAGAAAGAATAATAAAAAGAAGTTCGAAAAAAATACTTTTTTGGGCAATTCTTAATAGTTTATTTTCTATTTGTTTGTCTTATTTTTTTGTCTGTTTTATCGTTTTGGAAAATCGACTGACATATTTTTATTCTTACATTTTATTAGTATTACTTTTGATTTTATATCTAATTTTGTTCGCTTCTTGGTGTCTTCTTTTTGCTGACAAAGAGTTCATTAGACTAACGGTGAACGGTTTCTATTATAAGCCTTCTCTAGTGGCAGATAGAGAATTTTTTTCATGGAAAGATGTGTCAGAGATGAATTTTCGTATAATACGAAACAGGTTTACAACTTCTTACAGAATTGAAATAAATTTTAATGACGTCGAGGGACTTTGTAAAACTTCAACTATTGTACGTAAAAATAAGAAGCGCGTCTTTAAAAATAAAGTTGATTTAATTATCCCGTTGATTTTTCTTGAAGAAACGTTTCTGGAACGTATATATGATTCAATGAAGTATTATGAAAGAGAGTGGAGGATAGAATCTAACCATAAGCCATTGGTTAAGAAAAAGAAATTACTAGTACAAGAAAGTAAAGGATAAAAGTGGCTAAGAGAAGTAGCAAAGTTAGATTTTTGTTGATTTTTACTTTTCTTTATGCAAACCTTTTCCTTACTGAAAAAATCTGATATAATGATGATAAATAAAACACAGAGGAGAATATCATGTCGAAAAAAATAATCGGAATTGACCTTGGTGGAACATCTATTAAGTTTGCTATTTTGACTTCAGAGGGCGAAATTCAAGAAAAATGGTCCATTAAAACCAATATTTTGGACGAAGGAAGCCACATCGTAGAGGATATGATTGAGTCAATCCTGCATCGTTTGGACTTGCTTCAGCTTTCAGCAGAGGATTTTATCGGAATTGGTATGGGATCGCCAGGAGTTGTTGACCGAGAAAAGGGCACTGTTATTGGTGCTTACAACCTCAATTGGAAGACGCTGCAGCCAGTCAAGGATAAGATTGAAAAAGCGACTGGGATTCCTTTCTATATTGACAACGATGCTAACGTTGCTGCTTTGGGCGAACGCTGGATGGGCGCTGGAGAAAACCAGCCTGATGTTGTCTTCATGACACTAGGAACAGGTGTTGGCGGAGGAATCGTTGCAGAAGGCAAGCTCTTGCACGGACTTGCTGGAGCAGCAGGAGAGTTGGGTCATATCACTGTTGACTTCGATCAGCCGATTCAATGTACCTGTGGCAAGAAGGGATGCTTGGAGACGGTTGCATCCGCGACTGGTATTGTCAATCTGACTCGCCGCTATGCTGATGAGTATGCTGGTGATGCTGAGCTGAAAAAACTGATTGACAACGGTGAAGATGTCAATGCAAAAGTTGTCTTTGACTTGGCGAAAGAGGGCGATGAGCTGGCTCTGATTGTCTATCGCAATTTCGCTCGCTATCTAGGTATTGCCTGTGCCAATATCGGCTCTATCCTAAATCCATCTACAATCGTTATCGGAGGTGGCGTATCAGCTGCAGGTGATTTCTTACTTGATGGCGTTCGCAAGGTTTATGAAGAGAATAGCTTCCCGCAGGTTCGTACTTCAACCAAGTTGGCCTTGGCTACTCTTGGAAATGATGCTGGCGTTATCGGGGCAGCTTCATTGGTCTTACAATAATTCAACAAGTATGCTTCATTTGTTCTCCTGCAGAAAGGTCTGTAGGAGAATTTTTATTGAAAATTTGCTATACTAGAAAAAGCTCACTGAACGAAGGAGAAATCATGACGCTAGCAGATACGATTTTCAAAGAGAATATTAAAAAAATTATGGAGCAGGGTGTTTTTTCTGAAAATGCTCGTCCGCGCTACAAGGATGGAAATGTGGCCAATTCCAAATATATCACTGGTTCTTTTGCGGAATACGATTTGAGCAAGGGCGAGTTCCCAATCACAACTCTGCGCCCTATTGCTATTAAGTCTGCCATCAAGGAAGTCCTTTGGATCTATCAAGACCAGTCTAATAGCCTGGAATTGCTCAACGACAAGTATAATGTTCACTACTGGAATGACTGGGAAGTTGGCGATACAGGTACCATTGGCCAGCGCTACGGAGCTGTTGTCAAGAAGCACAATATTATCAATAAAATTCTCCAACAGCTGGAAGCCAATCCTTGGAATCGTCGCAATATCATCTCTCTCTGGGATTATGAAGCTTTTGAAGAAACAGATGGCTTGCTCCCATGCGCTTTTCAAACCATGTTTGACGTTCGGCGTGTAGATGGAGACATTTATCTGGATGCAACTCTGACTCAGCGCTCAAATGATATGTTGGTTGCTCACCATATCAATGCTATGCAGTATGTGGCTCTGCAGATGATGATTGCCAAGCATTTCGGCTGGAAGGTCGGTAAGTTCTTTTACTTTATCAATAACTTGCACATCTATGATAATCAGTTCGAGCAGGCGGAGGAACTATTACGCCGGGAACCTAGCGACTGTCAACCTCGACTCGTTTTAAATGTACCCGATGGGACCAATTTCTTTGATATCAAGGCAGAAGATTTTGACTTGCTGGACTATAATCCCGTTAAACCTCAGCTGAAGTTCGATTTGGCTATTTAACGATTTTGATAAGTGTATGCGAAAACCGCCAACCTCTGCAAAAGTTCTGCTTGAATCATACTTTAAACATGCCTTTTTACAGCAAATTTGATAGAATAGAGTTACTAATACAAAGGATAAAAGGATGACAAAGAAGATTATTGCCATTTGGGCTCAGGCAGAGGATGGTCTGATTGGAAAAGACAAAGTCATGCCCTGGCATCTCCCGGCAGAATTGCAGCATTTTAAAGCAACAACCACTGGACATGCTATTTTGATGGGTCGAGTGACCTTTGATGGTTTGCAGCGTCGCGTTCTGCCAAATCGGATCAGTCTGATTTTGAGCAAGGACAAGAACTATCAAGTTGACAATGAAAATGTCTTGCTGTTCAGTGAGGTGGAAGATGTTTTGGATTGGTACCACAAGCAGGATAGAAACTTGTATATTATTGGCGGAGCGCAGATTATCAGGGCTTTTGAGCCGTATTTGGAAGAATTGATTCAGACTCAGATTGCTGCTAAGTTGGAAGGAGATACCTATTTCCCTGAGACATTTGACTGGGCTCCTTATCAGGAAGTTAGCAGTGAATTTCATGCCAAAGATGAAAAGAATCCTTATGATTTTACAATAAAAAGATACCAAAGGAAGGACTCGTAAGAATGGAACGTAGTATTTTTGGTTTTTTTACGGCCTTTTTATGTGTCATTTGTCTTATTTGTGCCGTTCAAACCTTTCGGAAAAAGCGGTTTGGACTGGCAGCTTTATTTTTGCTGAATGCTTTTACAAACTTGGTAAATTCCATTCATGCATTTTATATGACACTTTTTTAACATGTACGAAAGAAAATAAATAGATTTAGAATTTTAGAATTGGAGTAAACAATGCCTACAAGTCGTAATGATGATATGATGGTTTTTTGTTCTTTCTGTGGGAAGAACCAAGATGAGGTGCAGAAAATTATTGCTGGTAACAATGCCTTCATCTGTAATGAATGTGTGGAACTGGCACAGGAAATCATCCGTGAAGAGCTAGCCGAGGAAGTGCTGGCAGATCTATCTGAGGTACCAAAACCTCAGGAGCTGCTGAATATCTTGAACCACTATGTTATTGGGCAAGACCGAGCTAAGCGTGCCTTAGCAGTAGCGGTCTATAATCACTACAAGCGTATTAACTACCATGACAGCCGCGAAGAAGAAGATGTGGAACTGCAAAAGTCAAATATTTTGATGATTGGTCCGACCGGGTCAGGTAAGACCTTCCTAGCGCAGACTCTGGCTCGCAGTCTTAATGTGCCTTTTGCCATTGCGGACGCAACTGCTCTGACTGAAGCTGGTTATGTCGGTGAAGATGTGGAAAATATCCTCCTCAAGCTTTTGCAGGCGGCTGACTTTAATATTGAGCGTGCTGAGCGCGGGATTATCTATGTTGATGAGATTGACAAGATTGCTAAAAAAGGAGAGAACGTCTCTATCACCCGTGATGTTTCGGGTGAAGGAGTTCAGCAAGCTCTGCTGAAGATTATCGAAGGTACCGTAGCTAGTGTACCGCCGCAAGGTGGACGCAAGCATCCGCAGCAGGAAATGATTCAGGTTGATACTAAGAACATTCTCTTCATTGTTGGCGGTGCTTTTGACGGTATCGAAGAAATCGTAAAACAGCGTCTGGGTGAGAAAATCATCGGTTTCGGTCAGAACAACCGAGCAATCGACGAAGATAGTTCCTATATGCAGGAAATCATCTCAGAAGACGTTCAAAAATTTGGAATTATTCCTGAGTTGATTGGTCGTTTGCCTGTTTTTGCTGCTTTGGAGCAACTGACAGTTGATGATTTGGTCCGGATTCTGAAAGAGCCTAGAAACGCCCTTATTAAGCAGTATCAGGCACTTCTGTCTTATGATGATGTTAAGCTTGAATTTGACGAAGATGCTCTGCAGGAGATTGCCAATAAAGCGATTGAACGTAAAACAGGTGCACGAGGGCTTCGCTCTATCATTGAAGAAACTATGATGGATGTCATGTTTGAAGTTCCGAGTCAGGAAAATGTCAAACTTGTCCGCATTACCAAAGAAGCAGTAGATGGAACAGATAAGCCTATTCTAGAAACTGCCTAACGAGGTGCTTATGGAAATCAATACACACAATGCAGAGATTTTGCTGAGTGCAGCCAATAAATCGCATTACCCTCAAGATGATATTCCAGAAATTGCCTTGGCTGGCCGCTCCAACGTTGGAAAGTCCAGCTTCATCAATACACTGCTTAATCGTAAGAATTTAGCGCGAACTTCAGGAAAACCTGGAAAAACTCAGCTGCTAAACTTTTTCAACATTGATGACAAGCTGCGTTTTGTCGATGTGCCAGGTTATGGCTATGCCCGTGTTTCAAAAAAAGAGCGTGAAAAATGGGGTCGGATGATTGAGGAGTATCTGACCAGTCGTGAAAATCTCAGAGCGGTTGTCAGCCTTGTCGATCTTCGGCACGATCCTAGTGCAGATGATGTGCAGATGTATGAATTTCTGAAATATTATGACATTCCAGTTATTCTAGTAGCGACCAAAGCTGATAAAATCCCTCGCGGAAAATGGAATAAGCACGAGTCAGCTATTAAGAAAAAGCTGGACTTTGACAAAAATGATGATTTCATTCTTTTTTCCTCAGTCACCAAGGATGGCTTAGATGCTTCTTGGGACGCGATTTTGTCAAAAATTTAATAATACGAATTAAATCCAACTCAAAAAACGAGTTGGATTTTTTGAAATAAAACGAAAAATGTCATATACTTGTAAATTATCAATAGTGTTTTTTTAATCTTTAGTATGTTACAATGGTATCATTAACATCTTATTCAGGAGAAGTGCTGTGAAAAAGAGAATTTCAAAAAAAGGTAAGAGAATCCTTTCAGCTTTATTCATCATGACAACAACGATTGCTGTTGGTTTTGTCTTGGCAAAGCATATTAATCCTGCTAGTGCTAATAATAGCGATCAGCAGCCTATGAATCAAACAGACTATTTCATTTCACAAATCGGTGAGCCCGCGCGTCAGTTGGGACAGGACAACGATCTTTATGCCTCTGTTATGATTGCCCAGGCTATTTTGGAAAGTGGCTCAGGACAGTCTGGTCTATCAGGTGAACCTCATTATAACCTTTTCGGTATCAAAGGTAACTATGATGGTCAGTCTGCTAATATGGAGACTTGGGAAGATGATGGAGAGGGAAATGCTTATACCATCAACGATAGTTTCCGTTCATATCCTAGCTATGTAGAGTCTCTGCAAGACTATGTTGCGGTTCTCAAACAGGGGCATTTTGCAGGCGCATGGAAGAGTAATGCGCCAACCTATCAGGATGCAACAGCTGCCCTGACTGGTGTCTATGCGACAGATACTAGTTACAATACTAAATTGAATTATATTATTGAAAAATATGATTTGACACGCTTTGATTCGCCACTCTATGAGTCTGGAGCTGGCTATATCGTTTACAATCCTTATCGTCAGCAATACACTACTCAAGATATCTTGGATGTCGATACTGCCTGGGCAAATAGATTTTAACGAAAACTACAAAAAAGAGGGAGACCTCTTTTTATGTTTAATCGTAGATTTTAGGAGTATTTCATGGGAAAATTTAAAGATTTGCTTGACAAGCAAGAAATTATTATTTTAGACGGAGCCTTGGGTACAGAGTTGGAAAGCCTGGGTTATGATGTATCTGGTAAGCTTTGGTCCGCTCAATACCTATTAGACCAGCCTCAGATTATTCAAGATGTTCATGAAAGCTATGTAAGAGCTGGCAGTGACATCATCACTACGTCCAGTTATCAGGCTAGCATTCCAGCATTTATAGAGGCAGGACTAACTCCTGAAAAGGGTTATAATCTTTTAAAAGAGACAGTCTTCTTAGCACAAAAGGCAATCGAAAATGTCTGGACGGGATTATCTCCTGAAGAGCAGAAACAGAGACCTTATCCTCTAGTTGCAGGCTCGGTAGGCCCTTATGCCGCCTATTTAGCTGATGGTTCCGAGTATACGGGAGACTACCAGCTGAGTGAGGAAGAATTTCGAGATTTTCACCGTCCGCGTATCCAAGCTTTATTAGAAGCTGGGAGTGACTTGTTGGCTATTGAAACGATTCCAAATGGAGCAGAGGCGGCAGCGATCCTCCGACTTTTAGCTGAGGAATTTCCGCAGGCTGAGGCTTATTTGTCCTTTGTCGCCCAGTCGGAGAATGCTATATCAGATGGCACTAAGATTGAGGAATTAGGGAATTTGGCTCAAGAAAGTCCACAAGTCCTGGCAGTTGGTTTTAACTGTACAGCTCCACATTTAATTGCTCCGCTATTAGATGTGCTTGGACAAGTGTGCAACAAACCTTTTCTGACCTATCCAAACTCTGGCGAAACTTATAATGGCTTGACCAAGACTTGGCATGACGATCCAGAGCAGGAGCGGAGCTTGCTGGAAAATAGTAAACTTTGGCAAGAGCAAGGAGTGCAGCTTTTTGGTGGTTGCTGCCGAACACGGCCAGAAGATATTGCTCAGTTAGCAAGAGGATTAAAGGGTTGAAAAGTTATTTTTCAATCCTTTTTTAGAAAATTTAAAAAGGTTCTCGAAAACGCTATCAAAAGAAAGAACTTTGTGATATACTATACATAGTTTAAATTAATAGGAGAATCTTTTATGCCTGAATCGACATTTATCCCGAAAATTGAAGCAGCTTGCCGCAAGAAAGAAGCATTGTTTGATACAAGCAAGGCCAAGTACGCTGTTCGTTCCATCTTTGCTGGAGCTTTCCTAACCTTCAGTACTGGTGCTGGAGCCATTGCGGCAGATTTGACGAATAAGATCGTTCCAGGAACTGGGCGTTTTCTCTTTCCTTTCATCTTTGCTTGGGGATTGGCTTACATTGTCTTTCTAAATGCAGAGTTAGTGACTTCCAACATGATGTTTCTGACTGCTGGTACCTTTTTGAAGAAGATTGACTGGAAAAAAGCCTTGATGATTTTGCTTTATTGTACCTTTTTTAATCTGATTGGCGCCTTGATTGCCGGCTGGCTCTTTGCTAACTCGGCTGCTTATGCGGGACTTAGCAAAGATAGTTTCATTTCAGGTGTTGTGCAGATGAAGCTTGCTCGATCTAATGAGTTGATTTTGCTCGAGGGAGTCTTGGCCAATATCTTTGTTAATATTGCTATTCTTTCCTTCGTTTTGGTCAAGGATAGTACAGCGAAGCTCTTCTTAGTTATATCAGCCATTTATATGTTTGTATTCCTGACTAACGAACACTTGGCTGCTAACTTTGCTTCCTTCGCTATCGTGAAATTCAGCTCAGCAGCAGCGGAAGTGCAAAATTTTGGTATTGGAAATATACTGCGCCACTGGGGCGTAACCTTTATCGGTAACCTCATCGGTGGGGGCCTACTCATAGGTTTGCCATACGCTTGGTTTAATAAGGAAGAAAGTAATTATGTGGACTGACAAAAAAGGATTTTCGAATCCTTTTTTTGACGTCTCATTAAAACAAATAGAACCCTATGGACAAATTTGATAACCTTTTGACATTGGCAAAACTTTCTAAACACGAACTATAAAATTATAACACAATTAAAAGTTCGTATTTATCTTCCAAATTGATTTACAAAACAATCAAAGTAATCTATAATAGGATGTAGGTTAATATGTTATAAAAGGAGATTTATGTAAAGAGTATAAAGATTTGGGAGATAGATTTCATATCCGTTACTATATAGAAATAAATAGTTATTTTCTATTAGATAATGATGATGTTAGCATGATTGCACGGACGCATTTTGTAGAATAGTAGATAACTAAGGGAGATGTTTACATATCACAAAAGTACAGCCAAGAATTCAAGGAACCCCTTGTTCGTTTACATGATTCATGTAAGCTATTCTCGGAATTAGTCAAAGAGTATGGCATCTCTAATCAGACGATTTATAAATGAATAAACCCCTGTGAAAAACCTGCTGGTCAGGATTCTATCAGTCTTTTCCTGCACCAAGTTCAAGAAATGCTTAAGGTACTGACCAAGATGAAGGAGGAGATAATGGAATAAAATCACAAGGATAAACCATGGTTTTTCAAACAATGGGATGATGGCTAAGGAAAAGGAGAAGGTTATGAAGAAATTTTTAAAAATATTCATTATAATTTTAGGAGGTTTAGTAATGATGACAAATTTGTTCGGTTGTGATAAAAATAGCCGAGCTCATGTGGAAAGTCAGTTTGTGGATTTAGAAAAAATTTATTCTACTGCAAATGTTTTGGACTTGTTTAAATTTTATCCAAAAGGATTTGAAATTATTTATACAGTTTCAAATTTTGACGAGACTGGGAAAGATGTTCAATATTCTATAAATGTTTCAGGGAATCCTATTGATAAATCCATTAAAGGATTTATTGAAAAAAAAACTGGACAGTTTTTTGAAGATGATAAAACTAGTGAGATTGAGTACAAACACAATATTCAATATTCTGCTCAAGGGTGGGAGAGTTTAGATTCAGATTATGTTATGGAGGAAGAAACGAAAAACATCACTTTTCTCTTTCAATCCAATGTTTTTTCTGAAAAAATATTGGCCGGCTATAAATTGATTAATAGTCGATATACCCCTGAAGTTCCTGCCTATCATTTGGCATATTATTTGGATGAGGAATTAGCAAAAAAGAATCACTTGGATTCATCTTGGAGAAATCAAAATGAAAATTTTGTTCTTTCGTTTACCAGAAATATCAGTGATGATAGAAAATATGTTCAAGTTAATATGTCTACTTCGCGTTCCCTAAAATCAGAAACTATAATAAATGAATATAGAGAGGTGAATGATAATGAGTAGTGAATTGACAGCGTATGTGTTTTACTTAACCTCCCCAGTAAAAAATGCTTAAGTTTGTTAAATTAATTTGGTATATTACGCAATCAAAAGCAAATGTTATGAATAAGATCACTGTTCAGTCGCCAGATGGAAACAAAGTTAAATACACAAGAGGAGGAATGCGATATAAAAGGCGATAAAGAATTGAGTTTAGGAGGAGCTGGGGGAAATGGGAAAAAGGATTAAGTTTTCTCCGCTAAAAGCTAGAATTTTGATGATGGTCAGTCCAATGTTTTGCGCTATCTTCTTTGGTTTGGGTTCGTGTAGTTTTATTGATCATACATTAAAAGTAGGATTATCATTTTGGCTAGATATGATTCGTGAAGATTTTATGTTGGTTCTTTCCTTTATTTGGTTCAATATGAGTTTAGTCAAGTCTATCTATAGAATGATAAAAAATAATCTTTTGTTAAACAGTAATATTCAGGAATTGAGAGATTGTTATCCTGAGCTTGAGGAGGACTGGCAAAATCTTAATGATGCGGACTACCTTGACAAAGATTTGCAAGTTTTGGTTTATGGCGATCATCTCATTTGTTACAGGACATTTGATATTGCCTACCTTCCAGAATGTTCTAAGATAGATGCATTTATGAAGATGTATCGTTTAGGTAGTCGTTATAAGGTGAGACGAGTTCATTTTTCTGCATGGTATCTTGATGGCAGTGAATCTGAACTCCGTACAAATGAGTTGCGAAGTTTTGCCGGAATTAATCAGAAAGCTTGTAAAGATGCCTTATTTGATTATATAAGAGAGAACTTTGATTATATTGAACTCGAAACTTTCGACTAAGGGAAAGAAGTAGATATTAGTCAAGTAAGAAATTTGCAGAAAATAATGACTAAATTTAAAAAGATTGTATAAAAAGCTTGCAATCTTTTTTTTCTTTTGCTATAATTATCAATGGTTTGAAAAAACTGCCTAAGACAGTAGGGGAGCTCGACTCATAAAGATCCTACCGAGGACAAAACGTATCATGTAAAAAGAAGCGTATTGTACTTTCGTGTCTAGGTTTGGGCGCGTTTTTCTTTTGGAAAATTCCCAAGCAAAATAATTACGGAGGTGAAACACTAAATGAGTGAAGCTATTATTGCTAAAAAAGCGGAACTGGTTGACGCAGTTGCTGAGAAAATGAAAGCTGCTGCATCTATCGTCGTTGTTGACGCTCGTGGTTTGACTGTTGAGCAAGATACCGTTCTTCGTCGTGAGCTTCGTGGAAGTGAAGTTGAGTACAAAGTTATCAAAAACTCAATCTTGCGTCGTGCAGCTGAAAAAGCTGGACTTGAAGACTTGGCATCTGTTTTTGTTGGACCATCTGCAGTAGCATTTTCTAACGAAGATGTTGTTGCTCCAGCGAAAATCTTGAACGACTTTGCTAAGAACGCTGATGCACTTGAAATCAAAGGTGGTGCAATTGAAGGCGCTGTCGCATCAAAAGAAGAGATTCTTGCACTTGCAACTCTTCCAAACCGCGAAGGACTTCTTTCTATGCTCCTTTCTGTACTTCAAGCGCCAGTTCGCAACGTTGCACTTGCTGTCAAAGCAGTTGCAGACAACAAAGAAGACGCAGCTTAATCTTAAGCTACGCAGCGTAGCCTAGCTACGAAAAAAATATTATAAATTTAAAAATTATTTGGAGGAAATAACAATGGCATTGAACATTGAAAACATTATTGCTGAAATTAAAGAAGCTTCAATCCTTGAATTGAACGACCTTGTAAAAGCTATCGAAGAAGAATTTGGTGTAACTGCAGCTGCTCCTGTAGCTGTAGCTGCTGCTGGTGCTGGTGAAGCTGCCGCTGCTAAAGATTCATTCGATATCGAATTGACTGCTGCTGGCGACAAGAAAGTCGGCGTTATCAAAGTTGTACGTGAAATCACTGGTCTTGGCCTGAAAGAAGCTAAAGAACTTGTTGATGGTGCACCAAACGTTATCAAAGAAGGCGTTGCTGCAGCAGAAGCTGAAGAACTTAAAGCTAAATTGGAAGAAGCTGGAGCTTCAGTTACTCTTAAATAATAGAGTTTCCAATCATAGAAATCAACCAAGTCGAAAGACTTGGTTTTTTTGTATCCGAAAATCATTTTTATGTTAAAACGCTAACAAAAAATAGGATTGTATGATATAATTTAGACAGATTATTGCGATTTAGGAGATATTATGAATAAGATAAAAATCATCAGCAATCCTTATGAAAAAAGGGTTTTATTTGAGCGTTGGAATAATCAGCTGAATTCATGGACATCTATTGACGAGGATAGTAATTCTAATAGCAAACTGATTTGTAGTGAGTATCAAATTGGATTTTTTCCTTTTAAAGTTTATGAGATTATAAATCAAATAATTACTGAATACTCTAATCCCGATGATGTATTGTCTATCTGTTTTTCAGGTAGTGACGATGAGTATCAAGAACTAGAACGTTTGGTTACGGATATTAAGTTTGAGAATATTCAACTCGAAAAATCAGAAAATTATTTAGAAAATGCTAGAGATGTTTTGCCTGAAATAAATCGAATTTTTCAAAAATTAGATCCTTTGATAACTAAAAATATTGAGGATGAGAGTGGCGAGATTCAGCAACAATTAAAGAGATTTTCAGATGCTTCTAATGATATTGTACCAATTTGTGTTTTAGGAACTTATAGTGCCGGTAAATCAACGTTTATTAATTCTTTAATTGGTTCCGAATTATTACCAAGTGCTGAAACACCTGTCACAGCGAAAGTTTACAAAATATCTTCCACACCTCATGATGATAGGGCAAGTATCAGAATTACATTTAAAGGAAAAGATGCTAAAATTCAATTTCGAGATTATCAGTTAGTCGTGGATGGTTTGACTGATGGGGAAGAATTATTAACATCAATCAAAGAGGCTTTAGATGAGGAGAAGCCGGCTTCAATTATTGAAAAGGTACGTTTAGTTTTAGAGGAATTGAATGATATTTCAGATTCTGAAATAGGAGATTTGATTGAGATAGAAGTACCTTTTAGCAGAAGTGCTCTAGATGATATAAATTATAAAATTGCTATTTTTGATACTCCAGGTTCAAATTCTTCTACTAATTTACAACATTCAGATGTTTTGGATAAGGCCATGAAAGGGATGTCTAATGGTCTTCCTATTTTTGTGACAGATAGCAGTTCGATGGACAGTACAGATAATGATAATTTAAAAGATAAGTTAAAGAAAGTTGCAGGTTTAGACAGTCGTTTTACTATGATTGTAGTAAATAAAGCAGAAACTGCAGATATTAGCTTGAGAAGATTTAAAAAAGAATCTTTTAAACAAAAAATTATGAATCAATCGATACCACGTGAACTTTATGCTCAAGGGATATTTTATGTTTCATCCATACTTGGTTTGGGGGCTAAACTGGATGGGAATCTTAAGGGGGAATTCTACTCAGAATTATTCAATACTTATAAAGCTAAATATTCAGATCCAGAAAACGATTATTACAAGAGATTGTTTGATTTTAATATTCTCCCTAGGCAGATGATTTCTTCAATGGTTGAGACTGCAGAATCCAATTCTAACATAATCTATGCTAATAGTGGATTATTAACAATTGAAGATACAATCAAGAGTTTTGTAAATAAATATTCGCATTATGATAAGTGCCAGCAAGCTAGAGATACTTTGAATCAATTGATTGGTATTACTGATAAAGAAATCGAAGAGAAAAATCAGGAATTGGGTAGTCGCAGGGTAGAGTTACAGAATAAACTTGATTCTCAAAAATCTGAAATTCTTGAAACAATTGATAAAAGCATATCTCATGAAAGGGAAGACTATACTAGCCGATACCCTGAGGAAATGCTGAGTTATTTACAAAGTTTGACCCAGAATTTAAAAAAAGAAAAAGCAGAATCTTTGTATAAGGATTTCTATGAACATATAGCTCTTGAATATCCTGAAGTGATTGTTGATGATATTCATTCAGAATCAGATGCTTTTTCAAAATTGAAAGGGCGTATAGAAGATTCATTTAATAATTATAAGTTAGGTGAAGCTAGACGAAGAAAGCTTGAAGAACAGGCTTCAACAGAAGTGCTAAATGTTATCAAACAGCAGTTCAGTGAAAATTTGGTTATAGCAAAGGAGAGTTTTAACCAATTTTCAAAAGAATTTTGGCTTAATGCTACATCTGATGTTCGAAAAGAATTGGAGAAGGTTATTTCAGGCGATTTGGATATTCAGCCAGAGAAAAGAAAAGCTATTTCGGAAATCATTATTTCTTATGAAGAAATAGATTTTAATCAATTTGATTTAGGAAAATTTAATAGAGATGAATTAAGTTACATTTTTAGAATTGGTGACTATCGACTAAAATCAAATAAAATAAATATTTCAGGTCTGACTAATACTTATAATAAAGAATTTAAAGCTAAATTTACTGAATTCAGTGAAAGTATTCGCTCAGAACACGAACGGAAGTTTAACAATTGGATGCAGGATTTGGGAAGTCTTATCAAAAGCAATATTATTGAATTTAGTCCGGAACTGAAGGAACTGGATCAGAGAATTCAAAAGGTTATTAAAGAAATTTACAGTCTTGAAGAACAGCAAAAGCAGATTAAAACTTATGTAAATGAAATCAAGCAGATGATATCTTGGAAATAAGTGGAGATGTAGTTCGAGGGAAAAGTTATGGGAATAAAAAATTTAATCAATAAGGCTGGAGCTAAAGCTGCAGACAAATTAGCAAAATTATCTGCCTTGAGTCCAGAGCAGCTAAAGGCTGTCGAGGAGCAAAAGGAAAAATATCTTGCAGATCAACCAGATATTAGTGATGAGGAATTTACTAGCAGGCAATTGGCATTGTGTGGTGTTGAAGTGTTCAGCTCATATTTGGAACAAATAAAAGAACTGTATGTTCCTTTAGAAAATTCAGCTGAATTTAACGATGATTTTAATCCGTCTTACAATATCCGCTATTTTAATATAACGAAATGGGTTACAGATAAGCGAGAAAACAGTCTAGAAAAATTAGTAAATGTCTATGAAGTGCTTTCTAATGAAAGATGTAATATTGCCCTGGTCTTTCATCGCACAGAGAATGATACAAAAGTCTTTCTAGCTGTAATTAATACGGAGAATGCTAGCGATAATGTCAATGTTGACAATTATAAAAAGCGACTTCTAGAAGCTATAAAAGGAAATTTTCCTGGTTCAACAGTCAAAGAAGAGATCGGTCGCGGGCGTATTCCTTGCTTGAATAATCAAAAATCATACTCTGTAGCAACAGTATCTAACCTTCCAACTGCGAAATCTGAAAAATTTATTAGCCAAACAATTGAAAAATTGATTGATGGTATCATTCCTGAGGGACCTAGTCAAGATTATAGCTTGATTCTTTTGGCGAGTCCTATTCAGGATGTAGAAAATCGCAAGTTGCGGCTTTCTGAATTATATTCTGCTTTAGCTCCTTTCGAGAAATGGCAGACTAGCTACACTTTCACTGAATCTGACGCAACGACTTCCATGGCAACTTTCGGAGTTAATATTGGAGCTAGTGCTGGGATTCAGCATGGCCAAAGTCAATCGACTAATCAATCCCTAGGGAAGATACAATCTAGCGGAGATTCAACGACAGATTCAAGTGGTCAGACTGACGGGACTAACAGCAGTCATACTAGTGGTAGCAACAAAGGTTCATCAGATTCTTTTGGAGGAGGAGCGAATTATATCGCACATGCTGAATATAACCATTCTTGGAATAGAGGTACTTCTGTTTCCGATTCAACTGGCAAAACCATCGCTAAGACAGTAGGAAAAGCTGTTACTAAAACTGCTGGTAGAGCTATCTCTGAAACTTTGGGAAAGACTGCGGGAGTTTCTCGGGCGGTAAATTTTGGTTCTAACATCGGAGCGAATTTTGCTCGTGCCTCAAATGTAACAGCTACGGTTGGTAAGAATGAAGGAATTAATCAGTTCTTTATGAATCACAATATTCATCATGCATTATCGGTTTTGGATGAACAGATGAAACGATTTGAAAAAGGAACTGCTCTGGGCATGTGGGAGTTTGCTGCTTATGTACTTAGCGAAGACCAAAATATCGCTAATAATGTCGCTCATACTTACCTAGCTCTGACTCAGGGAGAAGAGTCCTATATGAGTAAATCATCCGTTAATCTGTGGCGTGGTGATATGGGAGAGAGTAGTGCCGATACTCGAGAAATTGTTCACTATTTGAGGGATTTACGACATCCAATATTTGCATTGAATCCTAGTGTTTTAGAAAACGATGAAACTTATTATGTCTATCCATCTTTGATTACTCCGACAGTTCCTTTGTCTAGTCAAGAATTAGCTTATTCTTTGAATTTTCCTCAAAAATCTATACCTGGCCTGCCTATCATAGAATGTACAGAATTTGGTCGAAATATCGTTTCTTATGATTTGAGTGATAAATCTGAGCAAAACATCCGTTTAGGGAATATTTTTCATATGAACCGCGAGGAAAGGGTTTCGGTAGATTTATCTTTGAATTCTTTAACGTCCCATGCTTTTATAACAGGAAGTACAGGATCTGGTAAGAGTAATACTATTTACCAGCTTTTAAGCGAAGCAAGAGAAAATAATGTCAAATTTCTTGTTGTAGAGCCTGCAAAAGGGGAGTATAAACATGTCTTTGGTCAGGAAAAGGATGTAGCAGTATATGGCACGAATCCGAAATTAACTCCTTTGCTCAGATTGAACCCTTTTAGTTTTTCTAAGGAAATTCATATTTTAGAACATCTGGATCGTTTAATTGAAATTTTCAATGTATGTTGGCCTATGTATGCCGCTATGCCAGCCGTCTTAAAAAAAGCAGTTGAAAAGTCGTACATAGATTGTGGATGGGACTTGATTCAATCAAGAAATTCTTATGGTTCAATTTATCCAACATTTAGAGATGTTGCTGAAAATATAAAAGAAATTATTGACTCAAGTGAGTACGATAGCGAAAATAAAGGCGCTTATAAAGGTTCTTTATTGACTAGAATTGAATCTTTAACAAATGGTATAAATGGTATCATTTTTTCTCAAGATGAACTATCTGAGCAGCAATTGTTTGATTCAAATGTGATTATAGACCTAAGTCGGGTTGGTTCTAGTGAGACTAAATCATTAATAATGGGAATATTAGTCTTAAAATTGCAAGAATATAGAATGTCTCAAGCAGAGATGAATTCTTCGCTTCGTCACCTAACCGTCTTGGAAGAAGCCCATAATCTATTAAAAAGAACTTCAACTGAACAGTCTTCAGAATCAAGCAACCTTCTTGGAAAAAGTGTTGAGATGCTCGCTAATGCTATTGCAGAAATACGTACTTATGGAGAAGGGTTTATTATAGCTGATCAAGCACCAGGACTTCTAGATTTATCTGTTATCCGTAATACCAATACTAAAATTATAATGCGTCTTCCTGATTTCTCTGACCGAGAGCTAGTTGGTAGATCTGCAAATCTAAATGATGACCAAATTTTGGAATTAGCAAAATTACCAAAAGGTGTTGCAGCAGTTTATCAAAATGAATGGATTCAGCCGGTCTTGTGCAAGGTGGAGAAGTATGATAGTAGTCTCGAAAGTTATCAATATAGCCAAGAATCACTAACTGAATCAAAATCTTATTCAGATGTTTATTTGAGAATCAGTAAATTTTTGACCGGAAATGAAAAGATAGAGAATATAGATATTGAAAAACTAAGAGATGATTTGTTTGGAGCTCCTATCAGTGGCAAATCTATTCGTAAAATTTTAATGTATCTTGATGAGGCGATTTACGAGGTAAAGATGCTTCAGGTTGCTCCAATTATTTCGGAGTTTTATCCGAGCCTTTTAGAAAAGGCGCGAGAAGCAAATCAAAAGAGTAAGGATAAAAGAACTATTACCTATGAAGTCGTTAATGAGTTCAATGGGCTAGTAGATGGACCGATTACTCAGCAAGAGAGATTAAATATTATTCAAGCAATTTTAACGCAGCTATATGTTCATGAGCTAAATAATAATGCTAGTTTAGAAGAATGGAAACAACAGGGAGGTTTATTGTGAGTATCGAAAAAACAAATCAGTCTGATTTAAAAGTTAGTATGACGAAAATAGAAAATGAGCATTCTTCTTTTAATCCTAATCAAAGGCTAGAAGTAAATAGGGAATCTGAATTAAAAGGTGAAGAGTCAGCTCTTCACGAAAAAACTCCGCTTAACCAGCACGATAAGCAAGAGCTAAAAACTGAGACAGGATGGTCAGAGAGTATTGTTGATAATATCCGCTGGAAAGAAGAGGCGGCTGTTTATAAAGGATTAAATGTAATCGAAAAAGATGTAAATGGCCGAGCCTATTTCCAAAGAATAGATATTGACTATAACATAACGGATGAATTCGGAAAAACTAATAAAGAGCGTATGCTTGAGGGAAAAGCTCCATTAATGGATGGCAAGCCAGTTGAGCTTCATCACATAGGACAGAAACAAGATTCTCCTTTGGCTGAATTAACTCATGATGAGCATAAGGGGAATTACAGACTATTACACGAAGTACCTCCACAAACATCACAGATTGATAGAAGTGCCTTTGCAAAAGAAAAAGCAAATTATTGGAAAATGAGAGGAGAAGAAATATAATGTCAAAAATTAGCGATGAATTGAAACTGGTCTCAGGACTAGAAGCTACCAAAGGTGCGAACGATGAACAAATTTTAAAGGCTCAAAACGAGCTTGCAATAAAATTTTCTACAGACTATATTGATTATTTAAGAGAGTTCGGAGTAGTAAATTTCTTTGGAACAGAATGGCAAGGTTTGAACGGACCGGAATATCTGAATGTTGTAAAATCAACGCTAGAGGCACGTGAAACATATCCGGACTTTCCAGTAAATATGTTTATTTTGGAAGATTTGGGATTTGATGGAATACTAATTTTGTTAGATACTAACGGTTCTGTCTTTGAATGGCAATACGGCTCATGTAAAAAGCTTTATTCCAATATGTCTGAATACTTAAAGGAGTGTGTTGCAAGAAAAGAGTAGATTTTTTTGATACTTCAATTATTTAGGGGATAAAGGCGCTATATTTTAATTTAAAAACATACGTTGTTTTTATATTTTATATAGAAGCTCTAGTTTGTACTATTAGGGGGATTCAGATGAATGAATGCAATGGTTTACTGTTGCTCATTCTCTGGTTAAAGGATTTGTTATTCTTTTTAGAATAATTTGAAAGGGATTTTAATGAAAAAGTTTTTGGGGGAGAAGCAAACTCGTTTTGCTTTTAGGAAATTAGCTGTCGGGCTTGTTTCGGCTGCTATTTCTAGTTTGTTTTTTGTGTCTATCGTTGGGGTTGACTCTGTTCAAGCGCAGGAAAAGTTGAATGTACACTATAAATACGTGACAGATACTGAAATAACTCCGCAAGAAAAGGAGTTGATTGTAAGTGGAGTTCCTAGAATGCCTGAAGGAAATGAGGAGACTTACTATCTTGTCTACAGGTTGAACTCGAATGCTGGAGCAAAAACCTTACCGAATACAGGCGACAACAATTCCAATACTATGATGGCAGCTGGTCTGTTAACGACGATGGGATTGGTTGTTTTTGCTGTGTCAAAAAGAAAGGTTCAAAGCAAGTTCCTATTGACTGTTTTGGTGGGGGCTAGTGTCGGTGGAGGTTTGATACTATCTGTCGATGCGCTGGAAAATGGGAGCTTGCTACAGTATAATGCGGAATATCAAGTGTCGGCTGGGGAAAGTCTGCCTTCACCAGGCGAAATCTCAGGCTATACCTATGTTGGCTACATAAAAGATGAATCGATTAAGAAATTATTAGACAATAAGATTCCTGATAATCAGCAGAATGCTAATGTGGATAAAGAAGCTTTAAACCAAAATAAGAAGCTAGATTATTCTGTTTCTTTTGATAAGAATGGATTGAAAAATCAAACGGTTGGCGTCAATACAATTGAGCCTCAAGATGAAGTCTTATCTGGCCGAGTAGCTAAGCCAGAATTATTATACAAAGAAACGTCTATTGAAACTGAGATAGCCTATGGAGAACAAATACAAGAGAATCCGGATTTAGCCGAAGGTACTGTAAGAGTAAAACAAGAAGGCAAACCAGGTCGTAAAATCGAAGTCGTTCGGATTTTCACTGTAGATAATGCGGAAGTTTCTAGGGAAGTACTTTCGACAAAAATAGAGGAAGCGACTCCTAAAATAGTGGAAAAAGGTACTAAAAAGCTTGAAGCGCCTAGCGAAAAACCAGTAACTTCTAACTTGGTTCAACCTGAGCAAGTTGCTCCCTTACCAGAGTACACAGGTGTCCAATCTGGTGCAATCGTTGAGCCCGAGCAGGTGGCTTCTTTGTCTGAGTATTCAGGTACACTATCTGGAGCCATCGTTGAGCCTGAACAAATTGAACCGGAGATTGGAGGTGTCCAATCCGGTGCGATAGTAGAACCTGAGCAAGTGACGCCCTTACCTGAATACACAGGAACTCAAGCAGGCGCGGTAGTGTCACCCGAACAAGTAGCTCCATTGCCAGAATACACAGGAACGCAATCCGGTGCGATTGTCGAACCCGCGCAAGTTACTCCATTGCCGGAGTACACAGGCGTCCAATCTGGGGCCATAGTAAAACCCGCGCAAGTTACTCCGTTGCCAGAGTATACGGGAACTCAATCTGGGGCCATAGTAGAACCTGAACAAGTCACCCCGTCGCCTGAATATACAGGCGTTCAAGCAGGAGCAATCGTTGAACCTGAACAAGTGGCTTCATTACCTGAATACACAGGATCTCAAGCTGGAGCGATTGTTGAGCCTGAGCAGGTAGAGCCTCCGCAAGAATATACTGGAAACATCGAACCTGCAGCGCCAGAAGCGGAAAATCCTACTGAAAAAGCTCAAGAGCCGAAAGAGCAGAAGCAAGAACCAGAAAAGAATATCGAGTTAAGAAATGTATCTGATGTAGAGCTGTATAGTCTAGCTGATGGAAAATACAAACAGCACGTTTCTCTAGATGCCATTCCAAGCAATCAAGAGAATTATTTCGTGAAAGTAAAATCTTCTAAATTTAAAGATGTTTTCTTGCCGATTTCTTCAATAGTCGATAGCACAAAAGATGGTCAGCCGGTTTATAAAATTACGGCAAGTGCTGAAAAATTAAAACAGGACGTCAACAATAAGTACGAGGACAATTTTACTTTTTATCTGGCTAAAAAGGCAGAGAGAGAAGTCACAAACTTCACTTCCTTTAGTAACTTGGTTCAAGCTATAAATAACAATCTCAATGGAACTTATTATTTAGCTGCTAGTCTGAATGCCAACGAGGTCGAACTAGAAAATGGTGCTAGCAGTTATATAAAGGGTAGATTTACTGGTAAGCTCTTTGGCAGCAAAGACGGGAAAAATTATGCTATTTATAATTTGAAGAAACCTTTATTTGACACATTGAGCGCTGCTACTGTAGAAAATCTGACTCTTAAAGATGTGAATATCTCAGGAAAAACTGATATTGGGGCCCTTGCAAATGAAGCCAATAATGCAACAAGGATTAACAATGTCCATGTAGACGGTGTTCTGGCTGGTGAACGAGGTATTGGTGGCTTAGTGTGGAGGGCAGATAATTCTAAGATTACCAATAGCAGTTTCAAGGGAAGAATTGTTAACTCCTATGAAACGAGGTCACCATACAATATTGGAGGATTAGTAGGTCAACTAACTGGCATCAATGCAGTAGTTGATAAGTCAAAAGCTACGATTACCATCTCATCAAATGCGGATAGCACAAACCAAACTGTCGGCGGACTTGCAGGTCTTGTCGAGAAAGATGCGCTTATCAGCAATAGTTATGCTGAGGGCAACATTAATAATGTGAAGCGCTTTGGAAGCGTTGCTGGTATAGCTGGCTACTTATGGGATAGAGATTCTAGCGAAGAGAGACACGCTGGAAGATTGCATAATGTTCTTAGCGATGTCAATGTTATGAACGGGAATGCGATTAGTGGCTATAACTATAAAGGAATGAGGATAACCGACTCATATAGCAACAAAGATAACAGAGTCTACAAAGTGACTCTTGAAAAGGATGAGGTTGTAACTAAGGAATCTCTCGAAGAGAGAGGAACAATCCTTGATGCTTCTCAAATCGCAAGTAAGAAAACTGAAATCAACCCGCTTTCTGTACCGACTGTCGAAACCTTTCTGACTAGCACTAATAAAGAAAGTGATTTTTCTAAGGTTGAAAATTATCAAGCTAGTCGAGCTTTAGCATATAAGAATATTGAAAAATTACTGCCGTTTTATAATAAGGCAACCATTGTCAAATACGGTAATCTGGTAAAAGAAGATAGTGCCTTGTATGAAAAAGAAGTCTTATCTGCAGTCATGATGAAGGATAATGAAGTGATCACAGATATTGCTTCACATAAAGAGGCGGCAAATAAGCTCTTGCTTCATTATAAAGATCATTCATCTGAAAAGCTAGATCTCACCTACCAATCTGATTTTAGTAAATTAGCGGAATACCGTGTGGGAGATACAGGTCTCATCTATACGCCAAATCAATTCTTGCATAGTCATGGTTCGATCATCAATGAAGTTTTGCCTGATTTGGGAGCGGTCGATTATCAGTCAGAGGCTATCAGAAACACCTTAGGTATTTCTTCAGGAGTTTCACTGACGGAATTATACTTAGAAGAGCAGTTTGCCAAAACAAAGGAAAATCTAGCAAATACACTGGAAAAACTGTTGTCTGCCGATGCAGTCATTGCCAGCGAAAATCAAATGATTAATGGTTACGTTATAGATAAAATCAAACGCAATAAGGAAGCCTTGCTTCTAGGTTTGACCTATTTAGAGCGCTGGTACAACTTTAACTATGGTGACGTGAATGTCAAAGACTTAGTCATGTATCACATGGATTTCTTTGGTAAGGGCAACGTATCACCGATAGACACGATCATTGAATTAGGGAAATCTGGCTTTAACAATCTTCTGGCCAAGAACAACGTAGATGCTTATAGCATCAGCCTAGCAAACAATAATGGAACAAAAGAACTGTTCAGCACGCTTGTCAATTATCGAGAGGTATTTTTACCACACAAAACAAATAATCAATGGTTCAAAGAGCAAACCAAGGCTTATATCGTTGAAGAAAAATCAGCTATTGATGAGGTGAGGGTCAAACAAGAGCAGGCTGGCAGCAAATACTCTATCGGGGTTTATGATCGAATTACCAGCGACACTTGGAAATACCGAAATATGGTTCTACCTTTGCTGACAATGCCTGAAAGATCTGTCTTTGTCATATCGACTATATCCAGTCTTGGTTTTGGTGCCTATGACAGATATAGAAATAATGAGCACAGAGCAGGAGCAGAACTCAATAAGTTTGTTGAGGATAATGCTCAGGAAACTGCAAAACGCCAACGCGATCATTATGACTATTGGTATAGAATATTAAACGAGCAGGGCCGTGAAAAGCTCTATCGAAATATCTTGGTCTATGATGCCTATAAGTTTGGAGATGATACTACTGTCGGCAAAGCTACAGCAGAGGCGCAAATTGACAGTTCTAATCCAGCTATGAAGTACTTCTTTGGACCTGTTGGAAACAAGGTTGTACACAATAAGCACGGAGCTTACGCTACTGGAGACGGGGTTTACTACATGGGCTATCGTATGCTGGACAAGGACGGAGCTATTACCTATACCCATGAAATGACCCATGATTCTGATAATGAGATCTATTTGGGTGGATATGGAAGAAGAAGCGGACTTGGTCCAGAATTCTTTGCCAAGGGCTTGTTGCAAGCACCGGACCATCCAGATGATGCGACCATCACGGTCAACTCAATTCTCAAATATGACAAGAATGATGCAACTGAAAAATCTCGTTTGCAGGTCCTGGATCCAACTGAACGTTTCCAAAATGCGGATGATCTGAAAAATTATGTTCACAACATGTTTGATGTCATTTATATGTTGGAGTACCTAGAAGGGATGTCAATCGTTAACCGTCTATCTGATGTGCAGAAAGTGAGTGCTCTGAGGAAGATTGAGAATAAATATGTCCGAGATGCTGATGGAAATGATGTTTACGCAACCAATGTGATAAAAAATATTACAATGGCGGATGCACAAAAATTAAACTCATTCGACAGTCTCATTGAAAATGATATTCTTTCAGCGCGTGAATACAAAAATGGTGACGTTGAAAGAAATGGCTACCATACGATTAAACTCTTCTCTCCGATTTATTCTGCATTAAGCAGTGAAAAAGGAACGCCTGGAGATCTTATGGGACGGCGTATGGCTTATGAGCTTTTGGCAGCCAAGGGCTTCAAAGATGGTATGGTCCCTTATATCTCTAATCAATATGAAGATGATGCCAAGCAAAACGGGAAAACAATCAGTATCTATGGTAAGACCAGAGGTCTGGTAACAGATGACTTGGTTTTACGCAAGGTCTTCAATGGTCAGTTTAATAATTGGACCGAGTTTAAGAAGGCTATGTATGAAGAACGTAAAAACAAGTTCGACAGCTTGAACAAGGTCACATTTGATGATACGAGACAACCATGGACAAGTTATGCTACTAAGACTATAAGCACCGTGGGAGAGTTGCAAGCCTTGATGGATGAAGCAGTTTTCAAAGATGCAAATGATAATTGGTATTCTTGGAGCGGCTATAAACCAGAATATAACAGTGCTGTCCACAAGCTCAAAAAAGCAGTCTTCAAAGCTTACCTCGATCAAACCAATGATTTCAGAAAATCAATCTTTGAAAACCAGAAGTGATTGGTTTGAGTGTGTCAAATGGTCTGCAGAGCTGCAAGCCTGAAATGTTAGGGCAGAGCTTGAATTACTCTTGGATTTAGACTTTCTTGCAGATAAGAAATTACGAACCTAGTGAGAACTAGGTTCGTTTTTCTATATAAGTCATGCAATTAAAACTGTAGCTGGTCTGCTTTCAGGAAGTTTGCTTCTGACAGTCATTTATGAGGCTGATGATAAGCAGAAAAAAGTCTGAAATGACCTTTACCCTACTTCATATTTTTGTTATAATATTCATATTAAAGCGTGCATTTGCGCGCTCTTTTCTGTGTTTTAAAGGCATTGAGTGCTTTAGAGTGAGTTATTTTTGAATAGATGGTGAAGGAGGAGTTATGTTATACATTTGGTCTTATTTAAAGAGATATCCTAAGTGGCTGGTCTTGGACTTTGTCGCGGCAATCTTTTTTGTAATCGTCAATCTAGGTCTGCCAACGGTGCTGGCTCGGATGATTGATGAGGGAATCAATCCCAAGCAGACAGACCGGCTCTTTTTCTGGGCTTGGGTCATGTTTGGCGTTATTATCTTAGGAGTGCTGGGGCGAATCGTTCTGGCTTATGCTGCTGGAAAGTTAACGACGACCATGGTGCAGGACATGCGCAATGATCTCTATGCCAAGCTGCAAGAGTATTCTCATCATGAGTATGAGCAAATCGGTGTATCCTCTTTAGTCACGCGCTTGACCTCGGATGCTTTTGTACTCATGCAGTTTGCAGAGCAAACCCTGAAAATGGGTGTCATTACTCCCATGATGATGCTGTCCAGTATTCTCATGATTTTTCTGACCAGCCCATCTCTAGCCTGGATTGTAGCTGTTTCAGTGCCTTTCTTGGCTGTCGTGGTCATTTATGTGGCGGTTAAAACCAAGCCCTTGTCTGAAAAGCAGCAGAAGACCCTTGATAAGATTAACCAGTATGTGAGGGAAAATCTGACTGGTCTGCGTGTTATACGAGCTTTTGCAAGAGAGGAATTTCAAGAGAAGCGTTTTGCTGACGAAAATGAGGTCTATGCGCAAAACTCCAATAAGCTCTTTAAGCTGACTGGTCTGACTGAGCCGCTCTTTGTGCAGATTATTATTGCGATGATTGTGGCCATTGTCTGGTTTGCCCTAGACCCTTTGCGGGACGGCAGTCTTGAAATCGGAAATCTCGTTGCCTTTATCGAATACAGCTTTCACGCCCTGCTATCCTTCCTCTTCCTGGCCAATCTCTTTACTATGTATCCTCGGACGGCGGTATCGAGCCAGCGGCTCAAGGAAGTCATGGACATGCCCATTTCAATCAATCCTAATGAAGATGGTATAACCAAGACTGATACGCAGGGTTATCTGGAGTTCGACAATGTAACCTTCGCTTATCCAGGTGAGACGGAGAGTCCTGTACTTCATAATATTTCCTTCAAGGCTAAGCCGGGTGAGACAATTGCCTTTATCGGTTCTACTGGTTCGGGTAAGTCAACACTGGTGCAGCTGATTCCGCGCTTTTACGACGTAACACTAGGTAAGATTTTAGTGGATGGTGTGGATGTCCGTGAATACAATCTGAAGGCTTTGCGTCAGAAGATTGGCTTTATTCCGCAGAAGGCTCTGCTATTTACTGGAACTATCGCAGAAAACCTACGCTATGGAAAGGAAGAGGCCAGTCAGGAAGAGCTGAGTCAGGCAGCTGAGGTGGCTCAAGCTAAGGACTTTATCGAGAGTCGGGAAGAGCGTTTTGAGACTCATCTGGCCGAGGGAGGCAGCAATCTATCCGGAGGGCAGAAGCAGCGGCTTTCTATCGCCCGCGCGGTGGTCAAAAAGCCGGAAATTTATATCTTCGACGACTCTTTTTCTGCCCTGGATTATAAGACGGATGCGGTGCTGCGTCGTCGTCTCAAGGAAGTGACAGGTCAAGCAACGGTGCTGATTGTGGCCCAACGGGTGGGAACTATCATGGATGCTGACCAGATTATCGTCTTGGATCAGGGCGAAATCGTCGGACGCGGCAAGCACGAAGAGCTGATGGAAACCAATGATATTTATCGTGAAATTGCAGATTCTCAGCTGAAGAATCAAGCTTTGACAGAGGAATAGAAAGGAGACTGACATGAAAAACACATCAAGTTTTGCTCGTCTATGGAGCTACCTAAAAGTTTATAAATTTGCAGTCGCCTTTGCCATCTTCCTCAAAATTCTCAGTGTCGTTATGAGCGTTGTCGAGCCCTTTGTCTTAGGTCTAGCCATTACAGAGTTGACAAATAATTTGCTGGATATGGCAAAGGGAGTAGCTGGCGCCCAAATTAATGCGTCCTATGTTGGCTGGGTCATGGTCTTGTATTTTGTGCGGGCGATTTTTTATGAAATCGGTTCTTACTATTCTAATTACTTTATGACCAATGCAGTACAGGCTACCATTCGTGACTTGCGAGATGAACTTAGTCATAAGATTAATCGTATTCCCGTTTCTTACTTTGATAAGCACCAATTTGGTGACTTGCTGGGGCGTTTTACCAGCGATGTCGAAGCTGTTTCCAATGCCTTGCAGCAGTCCTTTCTGCAGGTTATCAACGCAGTCTTTACTCTAATGTTGGTTATCGTCATGGTATTAGTACTCAATCTGCAGTTGGGTATCATTGTGGTAATTTCGATTCCGATTACCTACCTTAGTGCTCGCTTTATCGTGAAGAAATCCCAGCCTTACTTTAAACAGCAGGCAGATGCACTGGGAGCTATGAATGGCTTTGTTCAGGAGAATTTGACTGGTTTTAATATCTTGAAGCTTTATGTCAGAGAAGAAAGCTCCCAGGAGGATTTTCGTCAAATTACGCAAAACTTGCAGAAAGTAGGTTTTAAAGCCAGCTTTATCTCGGGTTTGATGATGCCTGTTTTGAATGTTATTTCAGATCTGACCTATCTCTTGCTGGCTCTGCTGGGCGGTCTTCAGGTTATCGCTGGGCGCTTGACAGTCGGAAATATGCAGGCTTTTGTTCAATATGTCTGGCAAATTAATCAGCCTATTCAAAACCTGACTCAGCTGGCAGGTCAGCTTCAGAGTGCCAAGTCTTCTTTGGATCGAATTTTCCAAGTGCTGGACGAAGCGGACGAAGTCAATGATGAGACAGAAAAGCTGGATCAAGATCTGACAGGTCAGGTTAGCTTCAAGGATGTGGACTTCCAGTATGTAGCAGACAAGCCGCTCATTCGGAATTTCAATCTGGAGGTCAAACCTGGAGAAATGGTTGCCATTGTAGGTCCGACTGGTGCTGGTAAGACCACGCTGATTAATCTTCTTATGCGTTTCTACGATGTGACCAAAGGCGCGATTACAGTGGATGGGCATGATATACGACATCTGTCCCGTCAGGACTACCGTAAACAGTTCGGTATGGTGCTGCAGGATGCCTGGCTTTATGAGGGGACTATAAAGGAAAATCTTCGTTTTGGCAATCTGCAAGCCACTGATGAAGAAATTGTAGAGGCAGCCAAGGCGGCTAATGTGGATCATTTTATCCGTACCTTGCCAGGCGGCTACAACATGGAAATGAACCAAGAATCCAGCAATATCTCGCTGGGGCAGAAGCAGTTGCTTACGATTGCGAGGGCTCTTTTGGCCAATCCTAAGATTTTGATTTTGGATGAGGCGACCTCATCTGTCGATACACGACTGGAGCTCTTGATTCAGAAGGCTATGAAAACACTCATGCAGGGTCGGACCAGTTTTGTCATTGCTCACCGTCTGTCGACTATTCAAGAAGCAGATAAGATTTTGGTACTCAAGGATGGTCAGATTATCGAGCAAGGCAATCATGAGAGTCTCTTGGCAGATAAAGGATTCTATTATGACCTTTACCAGAGTCAATTTTCTAAAAAAGCGGAAGAAGTTTAAAAGGTTTGCTAAATCATTTGATAACTGCTAGAATATAAGCAAAGTGAGGTAGCAATGTCTTTAACGAGTCAAATTATTACAGCAGAATTTCCTGATTTAGATAAGGTAGAAGCTCTTAATCGAGAAGCCTTTCCAGAAGAAGAGAGAGTTCCTATTAATGAATTTCTCCGCTATACCAATGATGAACGGTCTCATTTCTTTGCCTTCTATAATGAGGAAGAATTTGTTGGTTTTGCTTTTGCAGTTTATAACGAAAAAATGTTCTATGTCAGCTTCTTTGCGATTATGCCGCACCTTCGCAGCCATGGCTATGGGGGAGAAATCATTCATAAACTGACAGAGTTTTATCAAAAGACCATGGTTCTAGAGGTAGAACGTGTCGATGAAGAATGTGATAATTTAGAGCAACGTCAAGCACGTATGGACTTCTATAAGCGTAATGGCTTTCGAACGACCAATGCCTTTCTGGAATATGAAGGGTTAAGCTTTGAAATCTTGTATTTGGGACATCATTTTGATGAGGAGGCTTATCGAGATATTTTCCATATGCTGCAAGAGAAGAACTTCTTTGAATTCGAAATTAAGTACAGAAGATTTAGCGATGTGTAAAGAGTGCTAAAAGGTTTATAGTTATTTTTAAAAGGTTGAGATAAGATGTCTCAACCTTTTTACTATGAAAAATCTCTTTTATTTTGTTTTGGATCAGGATGTACAATATTGTATTTTTCTCGCATTCAGCAACAGTAGAGCATGTCTGTTTAAAGAAAGTAAACTATCTAAAATATAGGTAATAGTGGGGTTAGCAGAATACGATTTAAAACAAAAAGCGTTATTTCGTTTTATAACATTCAAAATCTCCAAAAAATCTGTGAATAAGCGAGGAATTTGCTCAAAATTCCAGATAAATGATTCGATTTAAATCATATATTTTTTTGATTTGAATCAATATTCTGAAAAAGTTAAAAGTCTTGCGGAGCGGGCCATTTCCGTATATAATGATAAGGCATGAAAAAATTTAAAGGAGATTCCTGTGATTAAAAAAGGTGCCTTGACAGGCTTGCTCTTATTTGGAATATTTTTTGGTGCTGGGAACTTGATTTTTCCGCCCTCGCTTGGGACATTATCTGGCCAGCATTTTTGGCCAGCTATTGCAGGATTTGTTCTGTCTGGGGTTGGACTTGCTGTTCTGACTTTGATTATTGGAACGCTCAATCCTAAGGGCTATATCCACGAGATTTCTCAGAAGATTGCGCCTTGGTTTGCTATTGTCTATCTTGTAGCTTTGTATCTGTCAATCGGGCCCTTCTTTGCTATCCCGCGGACTGCGACGGTGGCCTATGAAGTTGGTATCGCTCCTATGCTGTCTAAAAATATGACAGGTATCGGGTTGATTGTTTTCACGACCCTTTACTTTGCGGCTGCTTATCTGATTTCTTTGAATCCATCTAAGATTTTGGATCGAATTGGACGTATTCTGACGCCGGTTTTTGCAGTTTTGATCATCATCTTAGTCATTCTAGGAGCTTTGAAATACGGAACAACGACACCTCAGCAGGCTGCGGAAGCTTATTCTGCGTCAGCTTTTGGGCAAGGGTTCTTGGAAGGTTATAACACTTTGGATGCCTTGGCTTCTGTGGCTTTCAGTGTCATTGCGGTAACAACTCTTAACCAGCTAGGTTTCAAGAATAAAAAGGAATATGTTTTAACCATCTGGGTTGTTGGTTTGATGGTAGCCTTGGGTTTTAGCGCCATGTATATCGGTTTGGCTTTTCTGGGCAATCATTTCCCAGTTCCAGCCGAGATTATTGCCAAAGGCAATCCAGGTGTTTATGTCCTATCGCAGGCGACACAGGCTATCTTTGGACCTACAGCACAGATTTTCCTTGCAGCTATGGTTACTGTGACTTGTTTTACAACAACTGCGGGACTTATTGTATCGACTGGGGAATTCTTCCATAAAACTTTCCCTAAGGTATCTTATAAAGTTTACGCAACTGTCTTTACTTTGATTGGATTTGCGATTGCCAATCTTGGCCTCAATGCCATTATCCAATATTCTGTTCCAGTCTTGCAAATTCTCTATCCAATTACCATTGTTATCGTACTGATTGTCATTGTCAATAAATTCTTGCCACTATCCAAAATCGGTATGCAATTGACAGTAGCAGCAGTGACTGTGATTTCCTTTGCGGGCATTCTTGGGCAGCAGTTCCATATCGCTTGGGTAAGTGATAAGGTAAATGCCCTTCCATTTGCTCAGGCTTCATTGCCTTGGTTGGTGCCAGCTCTAGTTGGAATCCTACTTTCTCTCTTTTTACCAAACAAGCAGAAGAGCGAGAGTTTTGAGATGGAGAGCTAATAGATAACATCCGCCACAATGTGGTGGATTTTTTTGCCAAATCCAGAAATCTCAAGCAATATAACATCAAATTCAAGTTTTTTCAAATCTTTCTCTCTATTTTTAGGGGGATTTTTATTTTATACTAGAGTCAGAAATTGATAGAGAGGTTTTTGAAATGGCAACAAGTTTTTTGTTCTTTATTTCTGTTTTTCTGGCGGGGATTCTATCTTTTTTCTCGCCCTGTATTTTACCACTTATGCCAGTCTATGTGGGGATTTTGCTGGATTCGGATCAGCCGAAAACGGTTCGGTTTATGGGAAAAGATATTTCCTGGTATGGTCTAGCTAAGACTCTCTGCTTTATAGCTGGCTTATCAACTGTATTCTTAGTTTTGGGCTATGGAGCTGGCGCTCTAGGGCAAGTCCTCTATGCCCCTTGGTTTCGCTACGTTTTGGGCGGGATTGTCATTCTGCTGGGAATCCACCAGATGGGGATCATCAATATCCAGCAGCTGCAAAAGCAAAAGAGCATCCAACTTAAAAAGAATAGTAAAAGAAGTGACTTTCTTAACGCTTTTCTCTTGGGTATTACCTTTAGCTTTGGTTGGACTCCCTGTGTGGGACCTGTTCTAAGTTCTGTTTTAGCAATTGCAGCTTCTGGGGGCAACGGCGCTCTTCAGGGAGGCTTGCTTATGTTGGTTTATACACTTGGATTAGCCCTTCCATTTCTAGCAATGGCTTTGGCTTCCGGCTGGGTAGTACAGCGCTTTGCAAAACTCAAACCTTATATGGGAACGCTTAAGAAAATCGGCGGTGTACTCATCATTCTCATGGGAATTTTGCTGATGCTTGGAAATCTAAACGCTTTAGCATCATTATTTGGATAAAAATTATATAATTAAAGGAGACACATCATGAAAAAAATCACTACACTTACAATCGCTGCACTTAGTATCTTTGTCCTAGCTGCCTGTTCTAGTCAAAAGTCAGATACGGATATGAAGAAGACGGATGACAGCAGCATGATGAAGAAAGATGACATGAAAAAAGACGACATGAAGAAAGAGGATATGAAAGACTCCAGCATGTCTGATGATAAAATGAAAAAGGATGACATGAAGGATTCTTCTATGATGTCAGACGATAAGTCTGATATGAAAGATGATATGAAATCAAGTGATTCAAGCATGAAGGATGACATGAAAGATTCATCCGAAATGTCATCTGACAAATAAGAATTCCACCATAGGAAAGAAAGTCGTCAGTTTTTGTCGGCTTTCTCCTTATTTTGAAAGGAAAGAAAAAGATGAAGAAGTTATCGATATTGACTGTCAGTCTGCTTTGTGTCGGCTTTTTGGGAGCCTGTTCAAATCAGAAAATGAACTCAGAACTTTCTAAAAGTGATAAAAGCAATATGCAAACAAAAGCTGATTCTGAGCAATCTACCAAGATGGCAAAAGACTTTAGTCTGCAAGGAGTAGATGGCAAGACCTACAAGTTGTCTGATTTCAAAGGTAAGAAAGTCTATCTAAAATTTTGGGCTTCTTGGTGTTCTATCTGTCTATCCACACTTGGTGATACTAATGATTTGGCTAAGGAGCAGTCAGGAAAAGATTATGTTGTCCTGTCGGTGGTGTCTCCGACTTTTAATGGAGAAAAGTCTGCCGATGACTTCAAGGAATGGTACAAATCTTTGGACTACAAAGACTTCCCAGTTCTCATGGACACCAAGGGTGAATTACTGAAAGAATACGGGATTCGCTCTTATCCATCTGCACTTTTCGTAGGCAGCGACGGCTCTCTTGCCAAGACACATATTGGCTACATGAGCAAGGAAGATATTGAGAAAACACTGAAAGAAATCAAGTAAAAAGGAGCAATAAACATGGAAGGAAAATGGAAAATTCTTCTGGTTCTTCTTGGTTTGCTTGTCTGCTTTGGACTGGTCTATGTGATTGCAGGGAATGGTAAGCAATCGTCACCTGAACAGATTAAGAAAGCTTCAATGAGCAAGACAGAAGCGGTAGCCAAACAAAAGACAGAAGATGTCAAGGAAGAGGACAAGCGGGAGATTTATCTGGCTGGCGGCTGTTTCTGGGGAGTAGAAGAGTACTTTTCTCGCGTGCCAGGTGTACTTGATGCAGTATCAGGCTATGCAAATGGTAAGGGAGACACGACCAAGTATGAATTGGTCTCTCAAACTGGTCACGCTGAGACTGTTCACATTACTTACAACGCCAAAAAAATCTCTCTCAAAGAAATTCTGCTGCATTATTTCCGCATCATTGATCCAACTTCTAAAAACAAGCAGGGAAATGATCAGGGTACTCAGTACCGGACAGGTGTTTATTATAAGGAAGAAGCTGATCTAGATACGATTAACCAGGTCTTTGATGAGGTTGCTAAGAAATATGATAAGCCTTTAGCTGTTGAAAAAGAACCTCTGAAAAACTTTATCAAAGCAGAAGATTATCATCAGGATTACCTAAAAAAGAATCCTAATGGATATTGCCATATCGATGTCAATCAAGCTGCTTACCCAGTTATCGAAGCTAGTCGCTATCCTAAGCCTAGCGATGAAGAGATTAAGGCTAAGCTCTCGCCAGAAGAATATGCAGTCACACAAAAGAATGACACAGAGCGGGCCTTTTCTAACCGCTATTGGGATAAGTTTGATGCTGGTATCTATGTGGATGTGGTGACAGGCGAGCCTCTTTTTTCATCAAAGGATAAGTTTGACTCAGGTTGCGGTTGGCCGAGTTTCACCCGTCCTATCAGTCCAGATGTTGCAACTTACAAAGAAGACAAGAGTTTCAACATGACACGGACAGAAGTTCGCAGTCGAGTTGGAAATTCCCATCTGGGCCATGTTTTCACTGACGGTCCTAAGGACAAGGGTGGCTTGCGCTATTGCATCAATAGTCTGTCAATCAAGTTCATTCCAAAAGCTGAAATGGAGGAGAAGGGCTACGGTTATCTTTTGGATTATGTTTAAGAGCATTTTGATTGAAAATTTGCTATAATAAATCCAGTATAAATAAGGAGTTGAATCTTGTGTATTCAATTATGATTGTAGAGGATGAGTATCTGGTAAGACAGGGGATTGCGTCCTTGGTAGACTATGAACAGTTTGGCATGCAAGTCATTGCCCAGGCTGAAAATGGAATAGAAGCTTGGCAGAAATTTCAGGAAAATCCTGCTGACATCCTGCTGACCGATATCAATATGCCACAGATGAACGGTCTTGAACTGGCCAAGCTAGTCAGAGAGCAGGCTCCTAAGTGCCATATTGTTTTTCTGACGGGCTATGATGATTTTGACTATGCTCGGTCGGCCATTAAGCTAGGTGCAGATGACTATCTTCTTAAGCCGTTTTCTAAGGATGATGTTGAGGAGATGTTGGCCAAGGTTCAGACCAAGCTTGATAAAGAACGCAAAAGAGCCCAGATTCAAAACTTGGTCGATCAGGGGCAGCGCTCTGAGTTGGAAGAGGCTATTCATGCGCGTCTTGTTGATTCAGAATTAAGCCTGAAAAGTTTAGCTTTCCAATTGGGGTTTAGTCCGTCCTATCTTAGCGTTCTTATCAAAAAAGAACTAGGCTTGCCCTTTCAAGATTATCTGATCCAAGAGCGGATGAAAAAAGCAAAACTCTTACTCCTGACTACAGATTTGAAGATTTATGAAATAGCAGAGCAGGTAGGTTTTGAAGATATGAACTATTTTTCTCAGCGCTTCAAGCAGGTGGTCGGGCTGACACCTCGGCAGTTTAAAAAAGGAGAGGAGAAATGAAACGATATCCGCTTCTTATCCAGTTGATTGTCTATATTTTTCTGCTGGTTCTTTTACTCTTGGGATTTGTTGGGAGTCTTTACTATCAGACTAGCTCGGGGACTATTCGGCAGCTGACAGAGCGGACGACGCGAAATAGCATGGAGCAAAGCGGGCAGTTCATTGCTTCCTATTTGCAGAAATTAAAACAAACCACCTCCACACTGAGCAAGGAAGAAACAATTCGTAAGTTTGCTCAGAATCAAGAAAGCAGCGAAACGTCAGTACAGGCTTTGATGAAAACCATCATTGAGACTGATCCAGATTTGGTGTCGGCAGTATTGGTTACCAAGGACGGGCGCGTGGTCTCGACAGATACTCAAATCAGCATGCAGACATCCTCTGATATGATGAGTGAAAAATGGTATCAGGAAGCTGTTCATACCAAATCCATGCCTGTCTTGACTCCTGCTCGGAAAGAATCTCTATCATCTGAGAAGGAGAAGTGGGTTGTTTCTGTCACTCAAGAAGTGGTGGATGAAGCAGGGCAGAATCTCGGTGTTTTACGTTTGGATATTGGCTACAATAGTCTCAAAGCCTATTTGGATAGGCTTCAGCTAGGAAAGAAGGGCTTTAGCTTTATTGTCAATAGCCAGCATGAATTTGTCTATCATCCCAAGAAGAGTGTTTATTCCTCTAGTCAGGAAATGAAAGCTATGCAGCCCTATATCTCGGTCAAGGATGGTTACGCAGACCAGAAGCAGGCATTTGTCTATCAGATTGACATTCAAGATAGTGACTGGACTTTAATTGGCGTCGCCTCATTAGAGCAATTGCAGATGCTTCAGTCACAAATGCTTTATTCTTTTGTGGGAATGGGCGTTTTAGCACTCCTGCTGTGCTTGACTGGTATTTGGTTTGTCCTACGTTTGTGGATTAAGCCTCTCCAGAATCTACAAGCAGTTATTCTGAAGATTGGAGCAGGCGACTCAAATCTGCGAGCGGAAGCAAAGGGTTCTCCAGAGTTGGTTGACTTGGCTCAGCAGTTCAATAAAATGCTGGACCAAATTGAACAACTGATGGAAGCTGTCAAGACTGAAGAACAAAATGTCCGCCGCTATGAGCTCCGTGCTCTTTCAGCTCAAATCAATCCCCATTTCCTTTATAATACCTTAGATACGATTGTCTGGATGGCTGAGTTTAATGACAGCAAACGTGTTGTTGAGGTAACAAAATCACTCGCTCAATATTTCCGCTTGGCGCTCAATCAAGGACATGAACAGATTGCTCTCAAAGATGAGATTGATCACGTTCGTCAGTATCTTTTTATCCAGAAGCAGCGCTATGGTGACAAGCTCCAATATGAGATTGAAGAGGATGAATCTATAGCTGATTATAAATTGCCCAAGTTGGTACTTCAGCCTTTGGTTGAAAATGCCATCTACCATGGTATCAAGGAAATTGACCGACAAGGCATGATTCGGGTGACGTCAGCAGCAGAAGAGGGGCAGCTGATACTGTCTATCTATGATAACGGCCGTGGTTTTGAACTCCGCGACTCTACGGACATGACTCTCCCTCGCTTAGGCGGTGTCGGTCTGAAAAATGTCGATCAACGCTTGAGATTGCAGTTCGGAGACGACTACCATATGGAAATCCAGTCCGAACCAGATAAATTCACTCGGATTAGTCTTTATTTACCGCTAGTTACAGATGATTAAATCTATTAAGTTTTAAAATATTCAAGCCGGTAGGATTTTCTCCGGCTTTTTACTGTTTGAAAAAATGTACTGATTTTGCTGTTCATCAAGCGAATTTTTCTATTTTCCTAGTCACATTATGTTTACCAGAAAATTACCGTAGCGGATTTGTGAAAAATCTATAAGATTCATTTATAATGATAAATGAATGAATATCCTAGGTAAGGAGTTAGAGGAGAGTAAATGGAGTCACCTTTATTTTTTGTTTCAGTTTTTTTAGCGGGTATTTTGTCCTTCTTTTCCCCTTGTATTTTTCCCTTATTGCCGGTTTATATTGGCATTTTGTTGGATGACAAGGAGGTCAAGACCCTGAAAGTATTCGGCCGAGAGCTTGCTTGGCAGGGAATGGTTAGAACACTCTTTTTCATTGCGGGTATCTCAACAGTCTTCTTTTTGCTAGGGTTTGGGGCTGGATTTTTAGGAACTATTATTTACAGTCCAACCTTGCGTTATGTGATGGGTGGCCTCATCATTCTGCTAGGTCTGCACCAGATGGAGCTTATTAATATTCGCCAGTTACAGATTCAAAAGAGTTTGACTTTCAAAAAGAACGGTCAGAAACATCATTTTTGGTCTGCTTTCTTACTGGGGATTACCTTTAGTTTTGGCTGGACTCCTTGTATTGGTCCCATTCTCAGCTCAGTTTTAGCCTTAGCAGCTTCGGGTGGGAATGGTGCATTCCAGGGAGCAATTTTGACCTTGATTTACACCTTAGGAATGGCCCTGCCTTTCTTAATCTTAGCTTTGGCATCTAGCTTTGTTATGCAGTATTTCAATAAAATCAAGCCTTATATGGGCCTGATGAAGAAAATCGGCGGAGCCCTGATTATTCTGATGGGAATTCTGCTGATGCTAGGACAGCTCAACGCCCTGTCTGGACTTTTTGGATAAAAGGAGAAAGAAATATGAAAAAAATCGTTACATTATTAGCAACTGTTTCAGCAGTAGCTTTTTTGGCAGCCTGCTCGGAGCAGGAGGATAAACCTATGACTATGCCCACAACCAGCAGTTCGTCTAGTGAGACAGCTCAGACAAGCGCAGTCACTCAAGCAGCTGTCAGTCAAGAGGCTCCCGACTTTACTCTGCAGTCTATGGATGGAAAAACTGTCAAACTTTCTGACTATAAAGGCAAGAAGGTTTATCTAAAATTCTGGGCTTCTTGGTGCGGACCTTGTAAGAAGAGTATGCCAGAATTGGTCGAATTGGCTGGTAAAACAGATCGTGATTTTGAAATCTTGACAGTTGTAGCACCAGGTCTCCAAGGAGAGAAGTCAGTCGAGGAATTTCCAAAATGGTTTCAAGAACAAGGTTATAAAGATGTACCAGTTCTATTTGACACTTCAGGAGAAATTTTCCAAGCCTATCAGATTCGTAGCATCCCAACTGAAATCCTCATTGACAGTCAAGGGAAAATCGGTAAAATCCAGTTTGGAGCTATCAGTAATGCTGATGCAGAAGCAGCTTTCAAGGAAATGAAATAAAGCGAAAAAGAATGGACTTATCATCCATTCTTTTTTAGTTTGTAAGGTAATTAAGCGCTAGCACCTGATGTCGCATCGGCTCCTCCGCCTCCGTGACCTCCATCGCCATCACCTCCGGCATCAGAAGCACCAGAAGTAGCGTCTGCGTCTCCATGACCTCCGGCAGGAGCAAATGGTCCGCTGCCTCCAACCAAACGTTGACCAGTTTCTTTTAAGTACCAGTCAAGCCATGGTTGGAAATTAAAGACAATTTCATTAATACCTGCGTATGATCCGTCAGGATAGTACATAGCTTGGTAGTTGTGGGTATTGATAACGCCTGCAGGTGAACCTGGGACGATTGTACGTACGTATTCTTGGTTTCCGTTGCGAAGTGTTCCGATAACCCACTCTACATTCTTCATCCTAGCTGGTGGAAGAGAGCCGTGAACAGTTGACATGCGGCTACCTGATTGAGGTGGCACACGTTTGGCAAACATGGTGTCTGGGTCTTGGTGGGCGTTGTTGTAGTAGAGGAATTGGTTGTTATCGTCAGCGTATGTCAATTCAAATGGCATAGCTTTCAAGAACATATCAATCTGGTTAACTGTCAAGATACCATGGTCAAGTTTGACATAAGTATCACCAGAAACAGCTCCAGTGATTTCAGCGACTTTTTCCACCCATTCTGGATCATCTGGATCAACTTCTGTAATTGTCGTAGCGATTGGTTTTCCGCAGTCCAAGTCTTCAGGTTCGATTGGTTTTGGCTTTTTCAATTTTGAAACGACCTCTACATATTTGATAAAGTTATCTAAGCATGTTTCAAGGAAATTCACAGTTCCTTCGTTGGTAATATTGCCGTCATTGTCAAAAGCTTCCTTGGCTTTGCCCAGCAAGAACTCATTGCCTGGAAGAGTGTAAGCATTGACACCAGGGGCGTCTAGGATTTTACGCAGGTGAACTTGAGCACGAGAAGTTCCTTGGTCATAGTAAGAAGCACCGACAATCATGACAGGCTTGTTTTCGAAAGGATGAACCTCGTAAGAGAGCCATTCTAAGACGCTCTTCAAAGGAGCGCTGATAGTATGATTGTGCTCAGGAGTTGCGATGATGACACCGTCTGCACGTGTGATTTTGTTATACAAATAACGCAACTGGAAGCTTTCATCCCATTTTTCATCCTGGTTAAACATTGGGACCTCATCGATTTCTAAGACTTCCAATTCAAATTTGATTTTGAACTGACGGCGGATGAATTCCAATAATTTTCGGTTGTATGACTGTTCGTAGTTTGATCCTACAATTCCAACAAATTTCATTCTTTCGGTCTCCTATCTTACAATTTTTCCCAGTTAAATTCTTCAGCATCTTTGCGAAGCAATTCTTGTGCGTTGCGCAATTTTTCAGTGATTTTGACAAAGATACGGAAGTCATCAAAGATAGCATCCAATTTTTTGACAACATCAAGATCTACCAAGTCTCCGCTTTGGTCAAAAGCTTGAAGAGAATGCGAAAGCAAGAACTCATCTGGAAGGACAGTTGCCTTGATTTCTGGAGCGTTCAAAATTTGACGGAGCTGCAACTGTGCACGAGAGGAGCCAAGTGTACCATAAGAAGCACCAGTGATCATGACTGGCTTGTTCAGCAATGGATAGATTCCGTAAGAAAGCCAAGCTAGGGCGTTCATGAGCACAGCTGGAATAGAGTGGTCGTACTCAGGTGTACCGATAAGTACGCCATCCGCAGCATCTATTTTTTTGGCAATTTCTGATACCAATTCAGGCACATTTCTGTCTGCAGGTTTATTAAACATTGGGATATCTTTAATCTCTACCAGCTCGATTTCAGCCTTGTCAGCAAAGTGCTTAGACATATATTGAAGAAGTTGCCGGTTTGTAGAACGTTTAGAATTTGTTCCAACAATTGCAATAAGTTTTAACATAAAATTTCCTTTCTGAAATGAAGATACAAATCCCTCGTAGGTGCATTTATTTTTCTTAAGGCAAGTAAAAACCTGAAGAAAAAGAGGGCGTTTTAAATGGGCATTGTTTATAAAAGCTAGAGCGATAGAGTTACCGCTTAGTGCTGTAGCGAATTCATCACTTTTGAGAATTAAGAAGCAGGAATTATCTGTTCTAAAAGACCTGAGCTACAGAAGAGCTGACTGTCTTGGGTGATTATCAAGGCTTCAATCCCTGCTTGCTGTTCAATCTGGGACAGAATTGATGTCGGACTTTCACCAAATAGACGAGTCGTCCAGATTTCGCCATCTACCGACTTGTCTGAAACAATGGTCAGACTAGCCAATTGATTTTCGATAGGATAGCCTGTTTTGCGATCTAGAATGTGATGGTAGTTCTGTCCTTCAACTGTAAGGGTTCGCTCGTAAATTCCTGATGTGACTACTGACTGATTGGTGGCAGCTAGTATAGCTGAGTGATTGCCACGTGGCAGCTTGGGATTTTGGATGCCAATTCTCCAAGCGCGCTGACTGACTGTATTTTGCCCAATCGTTAGGACATTGCCACCGAGATTGATAAGAGCAGAAGTTACTCCCTGACTTAGCAAATAGTCCTTAATCTTATCAGCGATATAGCCTTTAGCCAAGGCGCCTAAATCCAGCTTCATGCCTTTCTTAGTCAAAAAGACACTACAATCTTCTGGATTCACCTCAAGCAAGTTTGGGTCGGTCAGACTTAGAGCTTGCTGAATCTCCTCCCTACTTGGTAGACGGGCATCTGAAAATCCTATCCGCCAGGTCTGAACGAGAGGGCCAATAGTGATATTTAAGTGGCTGCCTTCTGCTAGGCTGTGATATTTTCCCAGCTCAATCAGTTCAAAAAGCTCTGGATGAACTGAGACGCTTTTAACTCCTGCCAGATGGTTGATACTCATAAGTTCAGAGTCTTCATCATTGGCACTGAAGCGATTTTTATAGAGATGAAGCAGTTGGACCGCCTCATCTAAGAGTATTTCCGCTCGCTCATGATAGAGAGAGATGCAAATTGTAGACCCCATCAAATGAAGCGAGCGAGAAGCAAAGTCCACATTATCACAACCTTTCTAAAATTAACCTCTCTGACCTTATTATACCAAAAAGATACCGGTTTCACAATCTTAAAATTGTTATATTTTCAGAAAATTAACTTTCGCACAAAGCTGTATTTTCGAAGCGATGAGACAGCGGTAGTATAGCTTTTTAGGCTGTATAAGAATTTTTGAAAATCTCGAGCAAATTTCTTGTAAACGCTCACAGGAGATGATATACTGGTCTAGTAAATTATAAATTAAGGTAGGACTATTCTTATGAGTAAAATCGTTGTAGTTGGTGCAAACCACGCAGGTACAGCGTGTATTAATACAATGTTGGACAATTATGGTGCAGAAAACGAAGTAGTTATTTTTGACCAAAACTCAAACATTTCATTCTTGGCATGCGGAATGGCCCTTTGGATTGGACAGCAAATCAGCAAGCCAGATGGACTTTTTTATGCAGATAAAGAAACTTTTGAAGCAAAAGGCGCAAAAGTTTATATGAATTCACCAGTTGAGTCAATTGATTATGATGCGAAAAAAGTTACAGCTATTGTAGACGGTAAAGAGCATGTAGAGTCATATGACAAATTGATTTTGGCAACAGGTTCTCAGCCAATTCTGCCTCCGATTAAAGGTGCTGAAATGGATCCTAACAGTCGGGAATTTAAGTCAACCTTGGAAAATCTGCAGTTTGTTAAATTGTATCAAAATGCTGCAGATGTTATTGAAAAATTGCAAGACAAGAGCAAACATATCGAACGTGTGGCAGTAGTAGGTGCTGGCTACATTGGGGTTGAGTTGGCAGAAGCCTTCAAACGCCTTGGTAAAGAAGTGATTCTGATCGACGTTGTGGATACTTGCTTGGCGGGTTACTATGACCACGACTTGTCTGAAATGATGCGTCAAAATCTTGAAGATAATGGTGTTCAATTAGCCTTTGGTCAAACTGTTCAGGCTATTGAAGGTGAAAGCAAGGTAGAACGCATTGTAACAGATAAGGCTAGCTATGATGTAGATATGGTTGTCTTGGCAGTTGGCTTCCGTCCAAACACTGGTCTTGGTGCTGGCAAGCTGGAAACATTCCGCAATGGTGCTTTCTTGGTGGATAAGAAGCAAGAAACTAGCATCAAAGATGTTTATGCAATCGGTGACTGTGCGACTGTCTACGATAACTCTATCAATGATACAAACTACATCGCCTTGGCTTCTAACGCCCTGCGCTCTGGTATCGTAGCAGCTCATAATGCTTGCGGACATGAATTGGAGTCTAATGGTGTTCAAGGTTCTAACGGTATCGAAATCTTTGGTTTGAAGATGGTTTCAACTGGTCTAACTGAAGAAAAAGCAAAACGCTTTGGTTACAGCCCAGCTGTAGTCGAGTTTAAAGATACTCAAAAACCAACCTTCCTTGAAAAAGTTGAACACCACGATGTTACAATTAAGATTGTTTATGATAAGGACACGCGTGTAGTTCTTGGAGCTCAGATGGTTTCTAGAGAAGATATGTCTATGGGTATTCACATGTTCTCATTGGCCATTCAGGAAAAGGTTACAATTGATAAATTGGCCTTGCTGGATCTCTTCTTCCTGCCACACTTCAACAAACCGTACAACTACATTACTCAAGCAGCTTTGAAAGCAAAATAAGAAAATGAGTCTGGAATAAATTTCCAGACTTTTTTGTAGAGCCTGTAAAAAGAAAACTGAAAGAAGAAATTTATATTTCATCTGTTTATCAGGCTTGCTTTGTGCTAGAATATTGGTAAAGTAACAATTTAGAGGAGATTGGGAATGGCAAAAGAGTCTATCTCGCAAGAGGACGATATTAAGAGAGAATTTAACTTCACAACTCATTCGATTATTTCCCAGGTTTTGCGAGGTGTCTTAGTTGGGATTTTTGCTGGACTGGTAGTCGGGATTTTCCGCTTTCTGATTGAAAAAATCTTTCATTTAGTGCAGGATGTCTACCATAGGAGTCAGCAGTCTTTGCTTTGGTTACTGGCCTTGGTGTTCTTTTATGCTTTCATCGTCTTTCTCAACGCTCGCTGGGTAAAGTCGGAGAAAAACATTAAGGGGTCAGGGATTCCGCAGGTTGAAGCAGCGCTGAAAGGCCTGATGTCACTTTCTTGGTGGAGTGTTCTCTGGAAGAAGTTTGTATTGGGGATTTTAGCCATTTCTAGCGGTCTGATGTTGGGTCGAGAAGGACCAAGTATTCAGCTAGGCGCTATGAGCGGCAAAGGCGTCTCTAAATTTCTGAATTTGAGTGCTGCTGAGGAGAGAGCGCTCATTGCTAGCGGTGCAGCAGCAGGCTTAGCAGCAGCTTTTAATGCACCAATCGCAGGCCTGCTTTTCGTAGTAGAAGAGGTTTACCGTCATTTTTCACGCTTTTTCTGGGTTTCTACGCTGGCGGCCAGTCTAGTTGCTAACTTTGTCTCACTCTCCATGTTTGGCCTAACGCCAGTGCTGGACATGCCGGATAATATCCCGGTCATGAAGCTGGAGCAGTATTGGATTTACCTAGTCATGGGCTTGCTGCTAGGTTTGTCAGGTTATATTTATGAGAAAGTCATTTTGAATATTCAGCAGGTTTACCAGTTTTTGGGGCGCTTGTTTCGAATTTCAGAAGCTTATTATCCTATTCTGGCCTTTGCCTTGATTATTCCGATTGGTTATTTCCTGCCTCACTTGCTGGGCGGGGGCAATCAGTTGATTTTATCTTTGACTGCTAGTCATTATACTGTGGGAACCTTGCTCTTATTTTTTGTTCTGCGTTTTATCTGGAGCATGCTGAGTTACGGAAGCGGGCTACCAGGTGGTATTTTTCTGCCTATCCTTGCTCTGGGTTCACTTCTGGGCGGAGCAATGGGGGCAGTCTGTCTTCAGTTAGGTTTGATTTCTCAGGAGCAATTTCCGATTTTCATTATTCTGGGCATGAGTGGCTACTTTGGAGCTATTTCCAAGGCTCCACTGACAGCTATGATTCTGGTCACAGAGATGGTCGGTGACATCCGTAATCTCATGCCGCTGGGACTGGTCACTCTGACTGCTTACATTATCATGGATCTGCTAAAAGGAGCGCCAGTCTATGAAGCCATGCTGGAAAAAATGTTGCCAGATAGTATCGAGGACCAAGGAGATACTACTTTAATTGAAATCCCTGTTTCTGAAAAGATTGCTGGTCGGCAGGTGCATGAGCTAAACTTGCCTGATGGGGTCTTGATTACCATGAATGTCCACAAGGGAAAGACTCAAACGGTCAATGGTAGCACGCGACTCTATCTAGGAGATACGATTTACTTGGTGCTGAAAAAGACGGAAATCGGGAAAGTTAAAGAAGCACTGCTTTAGCGGTCTAAATATAGTTTTTGATTAAATTGTCAGACAATTTCTTGAAATATAAGAGAAAAACTGGTATAATTTACAGGAAATAATCTCATATCAGAGAGAAAACAAAGGAGTCACCATGAAAAAAATTGGCATTGTCCTATTTTCAACGGCAATTTTACTGACTGGCTGTGCAGCCAACAATTCTTCAAATAAGACTGACTCAAGCAGTCAAGCATCTAGCAGTCAAACGGCTGTCAATCAGAAAGAATTGGACAAGGCGACAGCGGATTACAAATCTTTTGTCCAAGGACAAATCGATCAGCTCCTGACAGATACGGAGAAATTTCGTGATACCCTTAAAGAAGGCAAGCTTGATGAGGCTAAAAAGCAATATCCGCTTATTCGTATGGCCTACGAGCGCTCGGAACCGATTGCTGAGAGCTTTGGTGAATCAGATGTTAAAATTGACTTCCGCTTAGTTGACTATGTGGATGAAAACAAGACTGAAGAAGGCTGGTCTGGTTTCCACCGCATCGAAAAAATCATGTGGGAGCAAAATACGACCAAGGGAACGGAAAGCTATGCCGATCAGCTGGTCAATGATATTAAGGAGCTAAAAGCTAAAATCGCAACAGTTGAAGTGACGCCGGATATGATGCTGACAGGCGCTGTTGACTTGCTCAATGAAGTAGCGACCAGCAAGATTACAGGTGAGGAAGAAGTTTTCTCTCATACAGATCTCTATGATTTCCGAGCAAATATTGAAGGAGCAGAAAAGATTTTTGAGCTCTTTAAGCCATTGATTAAGGATAAGGACGAGAAACTCGTCAAGACCTTGGAACTTGAGTTTAAAAACGTCAATAGTCTCTTAGACAAGCACATGACTGACTCTGAAAACTACAAACTCTATACAGAATTGACAAAAGAAGACACCAAAGAGTTGGCGGAAGCTGTGACCAAACTGGGTGAGCCTCTTTCACAAATGGGAGTCATTCTAAACGGGGAGTAATCATATGACAAACGACGAAAAATGGTTTAATAAAAAGATGGATCGTCGTGAATTTCTTAAAAAAGCAGGGATTGGAGGCGCTGGTCTTGCACTGGGTGTCTCTGGTGCATCTGCTTTTTTCGCTAATCAGGCCAAGGAAGATAAGAAATTCGCTGACGGTGAGGAAGAAATCAGCTTTTACGGGGAGCATCAGGCGGGGATCACAACTCCAATGCAGAAGAATATCTACTTTGTTGTGTTGGATTTGCATACGACAGATAGGGAAGCCATTATCCAGCTCTTTAAGGACTGGACAGCCTATAGCGAGAAGTTGGTAAATGGAGAATTGGTCAAAAAAGATAATTCCAATGCTCTTTTGCCGCCAACGGATACTGGAGAAACTGTTGGTCTCAACCCTTATCGATTGACTTTGACCTTTGGGGTCTCAGCCTCTTTTCTGAAAAAAATGGGCTTGTCAGACAAACGACCTAAAGCTTTTCGTGATTTGCCGCCATTTCCAAAGGAGCAGCTTAAAGAAAAATATACGGGTGGCGATATTGTCATCCAGGCCTGCGCGGATGATGAGCAGGTAGCCTTTCATGCGGTCCGCAATCTGGTCCGCAAGGGGAGAAATGCCATCACTATGAAGTGGAGTCAGTCAGGCTTTGCAGCTATCGGAGACCGGATGTCAACGCCTCGTAATCTCTTTGGATTTAAGGACGGCACAGCCAATGTGACCAAGGAAAAAGACTTTGACAAGGTCATTTGGTGCGATAGCAAGGACTGGATGCAGGGCGGCTCTTACATGGCTGTCCGCCGGATCCAGATGTTCCTTGAGACCTGGGACCGGACCAATCTGCAGGAGCAGGAAAACACTTTCGGCCGCTATAAAGATAGCGGAGCGCCTTTTGGCAAGAAAGACGAGTTTGATGAGGTTGACTTGAAATTGCTGCCAGAGGATTCACACGTCCGTCTGGCCAAGGAGGTTGATAAGCCTATATATCGCCGGTCTTATTCTTACTCGGATGGGATTGATGAAACTACTGGTCAGTTCGACACAGGCTTACTCTTTCTTTCCTTCCAGAAAGATCCTGACAGCTTTGTCAAAGTTCTGACTAATCTAGGCGCTCAAGATAAGATGAATGAATACATCACGCATATTGGCAGTGGCTTGTTTGCCTGCTTTGGTGGAGTGAAAAAAGGAGAATACCTTGGTCAAAAATTATTTGAATAAAAGCTTACTTGTCTTGGGGCTCTTGCTGATCTTTTTGGCTAAGCCGGTTTTGGCGGACGAGAGCTACAGCAGTTTATTCGTCAAAATCACTGATGCCAGCACTGCCGTCAAGCAGAAAGATCAGGAAAAAGCCGAGCAGCTAGTCGGAGAAATCAAGACTGACTTTGAAAAGGTGACTAATCATGACTCAGCAGCGGGACAAGAGGTAAGCAAGACACTAGACTTATCGGGTCAGGTGACTGAGGATAAGCTGACACAGATTTCTTCTGCCCTTTTGAAATTTGAGAAAGAGCAGAATCCAGTCGACTTAGAGGCTGAGAAAAAGAAGCTTCTCAGTAAGCTAGAGCCAAAATTTGAAAATCTACAAAAGGCTATTAGTGCTAAGGATTTAGAAGCGACACGAGAAGCATACAAGAAGATGAATAGCACCTGGACTACCAATGAAAGCGTGGTGCGAGACAACAGCACAGCTCATTATGGCAAGGTAGAAACAGCTATTTCATTCCTGCGCAGCGCCATTGAGACGGAGCCTACTGACTTTGATATGATTCAGTCTTCTTTTGATGATTTGAAAACTGCCATTGATAATTTTGTCAAAGGAGAGAAAGTCCAAGAAACTGCTGGCAATCTAACGCTGAAAGATGGGATTAAGCTGCTAGAGGAGGCTTTGAGTCTCTTTCAAAGCGGAGATGATAAAAAGGCTGCTGCCAAGATGAAAGAGTTCATCACCATTTGGCCAACGATTGAAGGAGATGTCAGTGTCAATAATCCTTCACTTTATACCAAGGTTGAGAGTCAGACGCCTGTTATTATGGTCAAGGGGAGCGAAGAGAAGTATCAAAAGCAGCTAGAATCCTTGATTAGTGAGCTGTCCCAGATTGACACGACAGCTTCCTATCATTTCTTTGATGCTATGCTGATTTTGCTGCGTGAGGGTGTAGAAGCGCTCTTGATTGTCATGGCTTTGATAACGACTCTGAAAGCCTCTAAGATGAAAAAAGGGCTCAAATGGGTTTATGCCGGGGCAGCGAGTGGAGTTCTAGCCAGCGCTGTGATTGCAGCTTTGTTGCAGTTTCTTTTCCCAGCAGTTGCTTCCGGATCCAATCGTGAAATTATTGAAGGTGCAGTGGGAATTTTCGCTGTCGCCATGATGATATTAGTTGGTATCTGGCTGCACAGCAAGGCATCTATTGAGAAATGGAATGACTTTATGGAAAGCCAAATGAAGGCTGTAACAGTCACAGGCAGTTTTCTTTCCATGTTTGCTCTTAGCTTTCTGGCAGTTTTCCGTGAAGGGGCTGAGACTATCCTCTTTTATGCAGGAATTCTGCCGCGCATCACTATGACTGATTTTCTTTTGGGAATCGGCTTGGCCGTTCTAGTCTTGGTCTTGCTAGCCTTTATCATGAGCAAGGCGTCTGGTCTTCTCAAACCACACAGCATTTTCTTCTGGCTGACTTGGCTAATCTATGCCTTGGCCTTTAAAATGCTGGGCGTCAGCATCCATGCCCTTCAGCTGACCAATATCCTACCGACTCACCTAATCAATGGCTTTGTGACCGTAGACTGGATGGGGATTTATCCAAGCCTGGAAGTAGTTGTCAGTCAGGCCCTCTTTATCCTGCTAGTCGTTTATGTTAGCTTTAAAAATCAGAAAAGCGAGCAGCAGCATGGATAAAAAAGAGCAGACTATTATTGAGCATTTGATTGAGTTCAGACGGCGTTTTCTAGCGGTATTGGCTTGCTTCTTCGTAGTTTTTCTGGCCAACTTGCTTTTTTCGGCTGATATTTATCGATGGTTGACTAGTAATTTTGAGCAGAAGCTGCTGGTGCTGGGGCCGGATGATATCCTTTGGATTTATATCAGTCTGGCTAGTCTGGTCGCTTTTTCCCTAACCTTGCCATTTCTTGTTTATCAGGTCTGGGAGTTTATTCGACCAGCTTTACGGGCCAATGAAGCTCGGGCTGTTTTCGCTTATATCCCAGCTACCTTTCTCTGTTTTGTTCTGGGACTGGCTTTCGGCTTTTACTTTGTAACTCCAGCTATTTTGCAGGTTTTGCTGTCGTTGGGTGAGGGCCTCTTTGAGACACGACTGACAGCGCAGAATTATCTTAGTTTCGTCTTTCATACCACTATTCCGATTGCCTGCCTTTTTGAGCTGCCTGTTCTTGTGTCCTTTCTGACTTCTATTGGTTTGCTCAATCCGAAATTTTTGGTAAAATATAGACGATACGCTTACTTCATTTTGCTAGTTTTAGCTGTTGTCCTGACACCGGCCGACTTTATCAGCGATCTGTCTATGACAGTGCCTTTGATTTTGCTCTATGAAGTCAGCATCTTGCTCAGTCGCATCATTTATCAAAGAAAATCAATGAGGAGAAACTAATGGGACTTTTAAAAGACATCGGAGTACCTGGGGTAATCATTATTGTTCTGGGAGCCCTGCTTATTTTCGGACCAAAACGCCTGCCCGAACTGGGGCAATCTATCGGTAAAATGTTTTCAGAATTCAAAAAAGCAGTTAATCATGCTGGAGAAGAAGAAAAGACCGAGAATAAAAACGAAAAAGAGTAAAGGAAAAGCACGGATATCTGTGCTTTTTCTGCTAGAATCAAGATGGATTTTGGAAAGGAAGGAGTACAAATGAAAACATTAGAAGAACGAATTCTCAGAGATGGACAAGTCTTAGGTGAAAATATCTTGAAAGTTGACTCTTTTCTGACCCATCAGGTTGATTTTTCATTGATGAAAGAGATTGGTCAGGTCTTTGCGGAGGCGGTAAAGGATGCAGGAGTTACCAAGGTAGTGACCATTGAGGCTTCTGGAATTGCTCCGGCTGTCTACGTAGCAGAGGCACTGGGTCTACCAATGATTTTCGCTAAGAAGGCCAAAAACATCACGATGACAGAAGGGATTTTGACGGCCGAAGTTTATTCTTTTACCAAGCAAGTGACTTCGACCGTTTCGATTGCTGGGAAATTTCTCAACTCTGATGATAAGGTGCTGATTATCGACGATTTTTTGGCTAATGGTCAGGCAGCCAAGGGCTTGATTACCATTATCGAGCAAGCAGGAGCGCAGGTTGAGGCAGTTGGCATTGTCATTAAAAAATCCTTTCAGAATGGCCGTCAACTTTTGGAAACATCCGGTTATCGTGTCCTTTCTTTGGCGCGAATCGCAGGTTTTGAGAAGGGGCAGGTTGTCTTTACTGAGGCAGATATATGATTTCCTTTTCCTTTTGACTATCTGTCTGGCTTATAGTATAGTAAAGATAGTTGATATTTTAAAAATTTAAGCTCATTGATTTTACTTGGGTAGGAAAAGTTTTTGAGGGATTTCTATGCACCAAACTCATAATTTAAATCAGCGGATGCGGCTCTTTATTTCTATTTTTTTGCCAATTTTGATCTACCAACTGGCCAATTTTTCTGCTTCATTTGTTGATACGACCATGACTGGTCAGTATGACACCTTGCATCTGGCTAGTGTTTCTATGGCAACTAGTCTTTGGATTCCATTTTTCGACCTGTTGATAGGGATTGTGTCTGCCTTGGTACCCATAATCGGGCACCATTTAGGGCAGGGGAAAAAAGAAAAGATTGCTTCTGATTTTTATCAGTTTATTTATCTTTCTTTGGGGCTATCGCTAATTTTATTTACCTTGGTATTTGTGGGCGCTCCTCTAGTTTTGTCTCACCTTGGCCTAGAGCCTTTGGTAGAAGAAGTGGCAAAGAACTATCTTTGGTATCTAGCGCTCGGCATTATCCCTCTTTTGCTCTTTAGCACCATTCGTTCTCTGTTTGATGCTCTGGGGTTGACCAAGCTTTCCATGTATCTCATGCTCTTACTTTTACCTTTGAATGGCACTTTTAATTATGCCCTAATCTACGGAGCATTTGGTTTTCCAGAAATGGGCGGAGCTGGAGCCGGACTTGGGACTTCTTTGGCTTATTGGGTTTTGCTTCTCATATCCTTGTTAGTAGCAGTCAAACATCCAAAAGTCCGAGTCTATGAACTATGGAAGATTCGACTGCTAGATAAAAAGGGCTTAATTGAAGGCATTCGACTTGGACTGCCTATCGGCGGAACCTTTTTTGCTGAAGTAGTGATTTTCTCTGTTGTTGGCCTGGTCATGGCTAAGTTTTCGTCATTAATCATTGCCAGTCATCAGGCGGCCATGAATTTTTCAAACTTAATGTATGCCTTTCCTATGAGTATTTCAACCTCAATGTCTATTATCGTTTCTTATGAAATTGGAGCCAATCGTCCTGACGATGTTAAGAAATTCTGTAAACTTGGGCGCTTGACGGCCTTGGGAATTGCTGGATTTACCTTTCTCTTTCTCTATATCTTACGAGACCGAGTGGCTACTCTCTATGGTTCGGATACCGAGTTTATCCGTATGACATCTGTTTTTCTGACCTACAGCCTCTTTTTCCAATTAGCAGATACTTTTGCGGCTCCTTTGCAGGGCATTCTTCGGGGCTACAAGGATACTCAGGTGCCATTTTACTTAGGTTTGATTGCTTATTGGGGAGTTTCGCTGCCTCTGGGGCTCTTCTTAGATTACTATACTAGTTTAGGCCCTTATGGATACTGGATTGGTCTCATTGCCAGCTTGGTGACGAGTGGCATTCTCTTTCAGTGGCGGCTTAATCGTTTGGCTAAAAATATTACAAATTAAAGAGTGTTGGTTTGTCCCTTTAGGATAAATTAGTGCTCTTTTTTTCACAATCTTTTGTTAAAATTAGATTAAAACATGAAAAACGCTTACATTTTTTCTAGTATATTGATTGTGAAAATGATATAATAAACATAAGATTATCAAGTTAAGTTTTTGTTAAAATAGGTTAATTTTTAAAATATTGTTTGCAGTTGACTTTGGTTTTCAGTAGAAAAGCGAGGAAACTATATGACCGAACACTATACCCATCTTTTGCAAGAAGTACTAAATGCTGCAAAGGAATTAGCTATTCAAAAACACAATTATCAAGTGGACATTCCGCATGTTTGGACAGTGCTGACCCAGCCTCAGGCTTTTTCTTTGGAATTCTATGCCGGTCTGGACCTTGATATTAATGAATTTATCAGCGTCATCAATCAGGAACTAGCCAAGATTCCTGTATTTTCACATACGGAAACGAACCGATTTGGACGTCAGTATAGCCAGCGTCTCAAGAATCTTTTGGATGATGCGGTGGCTGAGAGGGCGGAACTGAGGGACGAGGTAGTAACAGTAGAACACCTGATTCTCTGTCTATTTCATCAGCAAAGGAATCCGATAACTGTCTTTTTGAAGCAGGCAGGGATTGATAAGGAGCTAGTTGCGAAAAAGTTGAATAAGGTTCGCCAAGGCAAACGAGCTGTCTCTTCCAGTCAGGAGAGTCGCTATCAAGCCCTGAGCAAATATGCGACTAACTTTAATCAGTGGCTGGCTGACCAGACCGATAGACAGGTAATTGGTCGAAAAGACGAAATTGACGATATTATCCGTGTGCTGTGTAGGAAAGAGAAAAGTAATGCCATTCTCCTAGGTTTTCCAGGTGTTGGAAAATCCAAAGTGATAGAGGGGTTTGTTGGCAGACTGCTTGCTGATGATGTTCCTGAACATTTACTGAGAAAGGAAGTTTTTAAGTTAAATCTAGGCGGACTAATTGCCGGGACTAAATATAGAGGAGAGTTTGAAGAGCGCTTCAAGGCTGTTTTGGATGAGGTGCTGGCTGCTAAGGGGAAGATTATTCTTTATATTGAGGATATCCATCAAATCGTGACAGCAGGTCGGACAGAGGGCTCTCTTGATGCAGGCAATCTTTTAAAGCCGCTCTTGGCTCAGGGACAGATTAATATCATCGGAACCACAACTTTTGCTGCTTATCGAGAAAGCTTCGAGCTAGATCAAGCTTTGGAGGGGCGTTTTCAGCGGATTCGCATTGAGGAGCCCGATCAAGATAAGGCATTGACAATTCTGCAAGGACTGCGGGAGAATTACCAGGATTTTCACGGAGTTAGGCTGATGGACGAAGCCTTGCAGGCAGCAATCAGTCTTTCAATTCGTTATCTATCAGATCGTTATTTGCCTGATAAGGCACTGGACTTGATTGATGAGGCGTGTGCTGTTAAGAAAATCCAGCTAGGTCAAGCGCAAACTGAGCAGCCAGACGTCAGTCGTGAAGATATAGCTAGTATCGTAGAGCGTATAACGGGAATCAAAGTGCAGGGAATCATGGACAATGAGCGCGAACACCTTCTAAATCTAGACAAGCTCCTGCGCCAGAGAATTGTAGGGCAAGACCAAGCTGTTCAAAAGGTTTCGGAGGCGATTTTGCGCTCGAGAGCAGGAATTCAAAATCCAAAGCGTCCTATTGGGTCCTTTCTCTTTCTGGGGCCGACTGGAGTCGGGAAGACTGCTCTGGCAAAATCCCTTGCTGAGCGGCTGTTTGGTAATGAGCTGGAAATGGTCCGGCTGGATATGTCTGAGTACATGGAAAAACATGCCGTAGCTCGTTTAGTTGGTCCGCCACCAGGTTACGTCGGATTTGAAGAGGGAGGACAGCTGACAGAAGCTGTCCGTAGGAGGCTTTATTCGATTGTTTTGCTGGATGAGATTGAAAAAGCCCATCCAGATGTATTCAACTCTCTGCTGCAAGTCTTGGACGAAGGACGCTTGACAGACTCTAAAGGCCGTACTATTGACTTTAAAAATACTATTTTGATTATGACAAGCAATATTGGCTCCCAGCAGATTTTGGAAAGTCTCAAAAGTGAACAGGGACTGACTTCTGAAACGCAGGATGAAGTTCTATCCTTGCTGCAACATAGCTTTAAGCCAGAGTTTTTAAATCGGATTGACGAGACGGTTGTTTTCAATCCTCTGAGGACAGAAGATATGATCAATATCGTAAAAATTATGGTTCGGCAACTTCAGGAAAGGTTGGAACATCAGAAGATTCAGCTTCATCTGAGCGAAGAAGTCTATGCTTTTTTAGCCCAGAAAGGTTACCAACCAGAATTTGGTGCCCGTCCTATTCAAAGAAGCATTATGCGCTATCTCGAAACGCCTTTGGCTCGTTATTTGGTAGAAAATAAGGAAACAACTGAAATGACAGTTCAAGTCAGTTTGAAGGATAGGCAACTGGATTTTAATTATTTGGTATAAGTTTCTTCTAAAAGTAAGCGCTTACTATGTATATACAAAGAAAAACAAAGAAAGGGGGTTCATGGTTTCTGAGCAGACTCTATCCTGAGATTTTGAAATGAGTCTTAGGTATACGTAAAATAATGAGATACTTTTTGTATCTATAGCCGACAGCAATCATTTTGATTGTTGGAGCACCCTTTGTATTTTATGAAAGGAGGAGTGTTTTGTCTGTTTATGATGTTTTGATTATCGGTGCTGGACCGGGCGGTTATGTGGCTGCTGAAGAAGCAGCTCGTTTGGGCAAGAAAGTGGCTGTGGTAGAAAAGAAGTCTATTGGCGGAACCTGCCTGAATGTAGGATGTATACCGTCTAAGGCCTATCTCCAGCACGGTCATTGGCTGCTGACAATGGAAGATGCCAGACGTTATGGTATTGAGAGCAAGCTTGAAAGGATTGATTTTGAGAAATTGGTAGACCGAAAGAATCAAGTTGTTGCCAGTTTGCAATCGGGAATTCATGCTAGCTTTAAGTCTTTAGGCATTGAGTATATAGAAGGTCAGGCCAAGTTTGTCAAAGACCGAACCTTCTCCGTCAATGGTAAAGAAATCAGTGGTAAAGATGTTATTTTGGCTACTGGCAGTTATCCTTTTGTGCCTCCTATTAAGGGGTTGAAACAGGTTGACTATCTAACGACGGATACGTTTTTTGACTTGAGGGAGCTTCCTGAGAAGTTAGTCATTATCGGAGGTGGCGTTATCGCAATTGAGCTAGCTTTCGCTATGGCTCCTCTGGGTGTTGCTGTCACTGTTATTGAGGTTGCGCCGGAAATTCTTTTGACCGAAGAAGCTGAAGCGCGGCATGTGATTCAAAAGAAATTAAAGAAAATGGGGGTGATGATTTATCAGGGAGCGCAGATAAAGGAAGTAACTGGTAATTCTGTCTTGCTTGAGAATGAGCAGGTTGCTTTTGACCATCTTTTGGTCGCTACTGGCCGCAAACCAAATCTAGAGCTAGCAAAGGATATGGGATTAGCCTTGACAGAACGGAATTTTATCAAGATTGATCAATACTATGAAACATCCAAAGAGCATGTTTATGCTATCGGTGATCTCTTGGAATCTTATATGCTGGCTCACGTAGCTAGTGCAGAAGGGATAAAGGCTGTAAGAGCTATCTGCCGGAGAGCTGAAGAAGCAGTTGATCCGCTGGGTGTTCCCCGTTCACTCTACACCAATCCTGAAGTAGCTTCTTTTGGTCTCAGCAAGGAAGAGGCTGAGCAGGCCGGCTATGATGTTCTGGTCGAGAAGCTGCCTTTCTCTTATAATGGGCGGGCTATCGCAATAGGTGAGACGGAGGGCTATGTCAAGCTAATCTCAGAAAAGCAATACCATCTTCTGCTAGGTGCAGTCATCGTCGGTCCGAACGGTACAGATCTTCTGCAGAATTTGATTTTGCTGAGGCAGGCCGAAGCAACGCTGGATCAAGTTCTTGAAACGGTCTTTGCTCATCCGACCACATCAGAACTAATACAAGAAGTCGCTAAAAGACTCGTTCAGGACGATTAATGAGGAGGTAAAAATATGTCAAATTATAAAGATTTACCACAACTATTGACCAAAACAAGAAGCCAAGGGGCTGTATCGGAGCTAGTCGATTTAAAAGTCCATGATGCTACTGAAGTTGAGGTGGAGCAGATTTCCAAAGAAAAAGCCAAGACCATGTATAAAACCATGTGGGATATCCGTAATTTTGAGGAAAATACTCGGCGTTTCTTTGCTGCAGGACAGATTCCTGGCTTTGTTCACCTTTATGCCGGAGAGGAAGCGATTGCTACGGGTGTCTGTGCCAATCTGACAGACCAGGACTATATTACCAGTACTCACCGAGGACACGGTCACTGTGTTGCTAAGGGCGGTGATTTAAAGGGAATGATGGCAGAAATTTTTGGCAAGGAGACTGGACTTGGAAAAGGAAAAGGCGGATCTATGCACATCGCCGATTTGGACAAGGGAATCCTCGGCGCCAATGGTATGGTTGGCGGAGGCTTTGGTCTAGCAACTGGTGCTGCTATGCGCAACAAGTATTTGAAAACTGACAGTGTAGCTGTCTGCTTCTTCGGTGATGGTGCAGCCAATGAAGGAAATTTCCATGAATGTCTCAACATGGCAGCAATTTGGAAACTGCCAGTTATCTTTGTCAATGAAAACAACTTCTTTGCAGAATCGACACCGCAATGGTATTCTTCAGCGTCTGGCACCATTGCTGAGAGAGCGGCTGCTTATAATATGCCCGGCGTTCGGGTTAATGGTAAGGATTTATTCGCTGTCTACCAAGTAGCCAAGGAAGCTGTAGAGCGGGCTCGTAGAGGTGAAGGACCTACCTTAATTGAAGCTGTAACATATCGCGATCATGGTCACTTTGAAGGGGATGAGCAGAAGTATAAGGCTTTGGAAGGTGAAGAAAAAGACTGGGCTGATGTGGATGCTCTGGACGTCTTCCGTGACTACGCTATCGAGCATGGCCTCTTGACTGAAGATGAACTTGATGCCATCTTAGAAGAGTCTCGAAAGGATGTGGAAGAAGCTATCAAATTTGCTCAAGACAGTCCTATTCCTCGTCCCGACTCTCTGCTGGAAGATGTATTTGCTGATTGATAGAAGGAGGTTGATCAAATGGCTAGACAACTGTTATTTATGAAAGCAATCAATGAAGCGCTGGATCAGGCAATGGCAAAAGATGACACCGTAATCCTTCTGGGAGAAGATATTGCTGGCGGTGTAACAATCAAGCACTTGGAAGAAGAAAACGAAGATGCTTGGGGCGGTGTAATGGGTGTAACCAAAGGGCTTATGCCAAAATATGGCCGAGAGCGGGTGATTGATACTCCGATTTCAGAGCACGGATACGTGTCAGCTTCTGTTGGAATGGCTCTGACTGGCTTGCGTCCAGTACCGGAGCTGATGTTCAATGACTTTATCGGTTTCTGCTTTGACGCCATTCTGGGGCAAGGATCAAAAATGCGCTATATGTTTGGTGGCAAGGCCAAGGTTCCGATGACAATGCGGACCATGCATGGGGCAGGAGCTTCGGCTGCAGCTCAACACTCGGGTTCATATTACGGTCTCTTTGGATCCATTCCTGGTATAAAGGTAGTTGTTCCAGCAACTCCGTATGATGCTAAAGGGTTACTGCTGGCTTCCATTGAAGACGACAATATCGTGATTTATTCAGAAGATAAGACTCTCTATGGTATCAAGGGAGAGGTACCAGAAGAATATTATACAGTTCCAATTGGAAAGGCTGCTGTCCGCCGTGAAGGAACAGACCTCACTATCGTTACTATCGGTAAAATGCTTTATGTTGCTTATGAGGTAGCGGATCGCTTGGAAAAAGATGGTGTTTCGGTTGAAGTGATTGACTTGAGAACGGTAGCCCCTTGGGATGAGGAGACTGTCTTTGAATCAGTCAAGAAAACTGGACGGCTGATTATCGTTGATGAATCCAACCCTCATAATAACACAGCGACGGATATTGCAGCAGCAGTGACAGACAAATGCTTTGACTATCTGGACGGCCCAGTGAAATGCGTCTGCGCGCCAAATGTGCCAGTACCATTTGCGGTGAATTTGGAACAGCTCTATATCCCTAATGCTGATAAGGTTTTGACTGTTGCTGCAGAATTGATTGATGATCTGAAGAGATAGAAGGGAGGCAAGTATGGCTACAGAAATTGTAATGCCTAAGCTAGGCTTAACAATGACCGAAGGTCTGATAAATAACTGGCTGGTCAAGGAAGGCGACACCGTAGCTGCTGGTCAGCCTGTCTTGGAAATCAGTTCTGAAAAATTGACCAGCGATGTAGAGGCGCCAAGCGCAGGAGTGATTTTAAAAATTATCAGTCAGGCGGGCGATACTGTCCCGTGCAAGAAAGTAATTGCATGGATTGGTGAAGCAGGAGAATCTATTCCAGGTATGGAGACGGAAGAAGTCTCTGCGAATAAATCAGAAAGTGATAAGGGAGCAGTTGATTCAGAGCCACAGCTAGCTGAAAAAACTGTGGCAGCAAGTTCCAACACTGTTGGAAAAAGTGAACAGGGACGTATTTTTATCACTCCGCTGGCCCGCAAGATTGCTAAGGAAAAAGGATATGATATTTCCATGATTTCAGGAACGGGAGGCAATGGCCGTATTACCCGACGGGATGTGGAAAACTATAAACCAGAGGCGCTTCCAAACCAAACACCTGAAAATAGCTCTGCGATCCTTCAGCCGGCTAGTCAGGCTGACTATGGCGCAGGATTGACAGGCATGCGCAAGACTATTGCGGAGCGGATGATGACCAGTCTCCAGACATCGGCTCAAGTGACCTTGCACCGTAAGGTGGATATCAGTCAGCTGATGGCCTTTAGACAGGATATGAAGGATAAGGTGGCTTCTCCACTAGAAAACGGAGAAATCAGCATCACGACTTTGCTGACAAAGGCAGTTGCCAAGGCATTGAAAGATCACCCTCAGCTCAACGCTTGGTATTTCAATGGTCAGTATCAGGAAGTAGAAGATATTCATATCGGTATTGCGACGGCGCTGAGTGATGGTCTGGTGGTGCCAGTCATTCGTCACGTGGATAAGCTAACGCTGGCTGACTTGGGCTTAGCTATCAAAACAGAGGCCACCCAAGCTCGTAAAGGCACTTTAGATCCAGCTCTTTACTCAGGTTCAACCTTCAGTATTACCAATCTCGGGGCAGCAGGGGTTGAATATTTCACTCCTATCCTAAATACTCCAGAAGTGGCCATTTTAGGAGTTGGTGCCCTGCAAACGGCGCTGGCTCTTGACAGCCAAGGACAGGTCTATGAGCAGAAATTCCTGCCGCTCAGCCTGACTTTTGACCATCAAGTCGTAGATGGTCAGCCTGCAGCGGAGTTTCTAGCCAGTTTAGCGGACAAGTTGGAATCTCCTTACGACTTGGTTTTCTGATAAAAGAATGAATAAAGAATTTCATTCCTGAATGATAAAGAAAGAGGCCAGCTGTTTATATCACTCATTAACAGTTGGCTTTTATATATTCTATCATTCTCTTGCTTCAATTTATAATGTTTAGATAAGGAAATGACAGGATGATAGGGAGTAAATTCTAAGGCTCTAAGTAGGTGAATCAAGCTGCAGTATAAGATAAATTGAATGACGATAATGGGAGAAAAATATCAGTGAGGTAGAATATGAAGGTTGCCAAAACACTAGTCTTAGAATATCTAGAGCAAGAATTACTAAAGAATAATAAGCAAGGCCTTGAAACAAAAGTGATTGCTGCTGCTTTAGGAATGCAACGCTCAAATGTGAGTACCATTTTGAATCAATTGGTAAAAGAAGGGATGCTTGTTAAAGGAAATACAAGGCCAGTTCAATACAAGTTAAAAGAGATATTTGTAGAAAATCCTTTGGATTTTCCAAGCATTATAGGTGAAAATGGCAGTTTGCGAACAGCCATCCAGTTAGCACAGGCAGCTATTCTATACCCAAATTATGCCCTTCCAGTTCTCATTTTATCCGAGGTCGGTGCTGGTAGAACTTACTTCGTTAATAAAATGATGGAGTTTGCCATTCAAAATCAAGCGATTAGTAAACCTCAGTTGTTTGAAAAAATTAACTGCTTAGACTATATTGATGTTCTGGATGATTTGCTGAAGTTGTTATTTGGCTCAGAGGGGACGAAGTCTGTATTTGAGAAAGTGGCAGAAGGAATTTTATTTATAGATAACATACAGGTTCTATCTTCGGCGGATCAAAATAGATTGATTTCCTGGCTGAATCACAGAGAAGGAGAACAAAAGAGACGTCAGAAGAAAGGTTTGGTAATTATCGGAAGTAATGCTAAGCTATCTGAACATTTATCCAATAAACTTCCTGTTGTAATCCAGCTGCCTTCTTATCCGAATCGACCGATTAGTGAAAAGCTAGAGTTACTAAATTACTTTTTAGCTATCGAATCAAAGAATTCTGCGCATGATATTCAAGTGCCGCGTGATGTCATTCATTCCTTCATCCTATCAGCGAATATTAGCAATATAAAAGAATTAGAATATGCAGTTCGAACAGCTTGCGCCAATGCTTTTGTAAGAAGTCTGAGATCAGAGCTAAAAGATTTAACACTCAGTAATGACGATTTACCCATTCCTTATCAAGGGATTCGTCATTTAGGAAGTCATAATGTAGTTAAAATCGATGAATTGATTGGAAAACGTAAGGTGCTAATTTATGATAAGGAGTTGGGATTGCTGGATTTTTCAGAGCAAGAGTCGGATGATTTATATAACAAAATTAAATCAGAATATACTCAGTTATCAGAAAGAGGCATTGAGCAGGATGATGTTTTTGAGGCAGTGAGAAACTATATTCAAAGTTATATTGAATACAAACCTTTTGTCGAGAAAGAAGATGAGTTGGAAAATCTTAATCAGCTTGAGACGATTGTTTCTGCTGAAGTGATTCAGTTGGTACAAGCCTTTGTTCTATCTGTTCAAAAAGAACTCAATCTAGAGCTTAATTCGACGGCATATTATGGCATCAGCCTTCATGTCAATGCGATGATTAAGCAGAAAGGCTCGTTGAATCGGCAGTTGGATAATGATGCTATTGTGAAAGTGATTCGGGATTATCCAATTGAGTATGCACAATGTTCTAAATTTGCCAGACAACTAGAAACAAGATTTCAACTAGCTGTTCCAATAGATGAAATCGTCATCCTAACCATGTTTATTATTGAATCCGAAAAGAAACAAGATAGTCTACGACCTATCTTGCTCTACGTCCTGCATGGTAAAGGGGTTGCCAAGTCCTTGGCTGAGTCAACCAAAATGCTGACTAAAAATAACCAAGTGTATGGCTTTGATATTCTATTAGAAGAATCTCTAGAGGAAAGCTATCGAAAATTAAAAGAGAGAATTGAGGGGCTAGACCAAGGTTTAGGTGTCATCGTCATCTATGATATGGGATCAATTAAAGAAATGCTGGATAAAATTCGAGAAGAAACTCTGATTAAGATCAGAGAATTTGAAATTCCCATTACTATGATTGGCATGGGGATTGCACGGCGTTGTTTGATAGAAAATGATATTGACAGTGTCTTTCATGCTTTTCATATGGAAATGAATCAGCTGTATAAAAATAGGGACCAGGAAAAAATCATCATTACACTCTGTTATACTAGCGAGGGCGGTTCTCTTCAGCTAAAGCACTATCTTGATCAGTATTCAAAGTTGGGTTACCGTGTCATTGCTTTGTCAGTTGCCAATAAGGAGATGTTGATTGAGGAAGTGATGGCTTTAAGAAAGACCTATCAAGTCCATGCTTTTGTTGGAACTTTCGACCCCCAAATTATGGGTATCCCTTTCATTTCTATTAAAGATGTTTTTGAGCAGCCCAAGGAGCACCTAGATAAATTATTGATGTTTGTACCGACCTCTGTAAATAGCTACGATTATGAGAAAGTTTACCAATTTTTAGAAGAGCAATTTGTCTATACTTCCTTAGCTAAGATTAAAAAGATTCTTCCTGCTATTTTAGATGAATTTGATTTTTATTATCAGCTGACAGAGGAGCAAACAATAGGCTTGTTTGTTCATATTGCGTGTCTGGTGGAGCGAACCCTTTCAGGAGAATGCCTGAAGAAGGGCAGTAAAGAAATTGCTGGTGTTATCGAAAAATTCCCTGATGACTATAAGCATGTTAGGAAAATCATCCGAACAGTGGAGCGAAGCTTTAAGATTCTTATAGATGACGCAGAGATTAGTGTTTTAATTCAGATGCTGCGCAAGTTATAAAATTGTATGTTAGAGTAGCAAACCAATAAAAAAGCACCTAACTCTCATTACCCTTTTTAGTCGGGATTTACACTTCCGATTTCTGTGGTAATGTTGTGATTTAGATGCTTTTTTACATGCGCTCGTGCACAAGATTATGCAGCCATTTTCCTGAGAAAACACGAGGGATGCCCCAGATTGGTTTGAGAACATCTTCGCCATTTATCACAAGAAAGATTAGCCAAATGGGAGCCTGCAGGCTAACCAAGGCATAGCCAAGTGGAATGCTGAAGAGCCAGACAGGTAAAATATCTAGAAGGCAGGCATAGTTGGTATCGCCTCCGCTACGTAAAATCCCAACGATTAAAACAACACTAAAAGCTTTTGGAATAAACAACAGGGCATTTAACTGAATCATCAAGATGGTTAGCTGCTCTGTCTGATTGCTTAAGTTGTAGAGTTTCAGAGCTAAAGGCATGGCCCAGATGAGTAGGATGCTGACAGTGAGTCCGATGAGAGGTAATAGAAGTAAGAAGCGCTTGGCATCTTGTAAGGCTTTTTCTACTTGATTCTCTCCGATGGTATTGCCTAGCATAACAGCTACGGCATTTCCCGCACCGCGTACAAAGACAAATCCAATTTGGGCAATGGCGCTAGCAATCTGAGTGGAGGCCACCACTTCAGTACCTAATAATCCGATAATAGCCAAGCCAATTGATGTTCCAAAAGACCAGGCGCCTTCATTGAAGACGACTGGCAAGGTTTTTTTCAAAAATTGATAAACGAAGTCTTTGTGGAAAGCAAAGAGTTCTGCTATGCTAGCGGCTCCAGCCATCCTTGTTCGATAGACACCAAAGACTAACCAGCAAAGCTCTAGCAATCGAGCCATAAAGGTAGCAATAGCGGCACCAACCAGTCCAAGTTTAGGAAACCCAATCAGCCCAAAAATAAGGACGGCATTGCCAATGATATTGGTCGCCATGGATAGGAGACTTGCAAGAGTTGGTAAGAAAACTTCGTTACTGCACCGACACATAGTAGCCAGAGAAGTTGTAATAGCTGTCATCAGGTAGGTCCAGGAGACGATAGATAAGTACTGGGCGCCCAACTCAATAGCTTCGGTATCATGAATATAAAAACCAATCAGTTGCTTGGGAAAAAGTAAAGCGACTAAAGTAAAGGAAGCGGAGATGAGTCCGCTCAGCATATAGACTAATCCCAAGGTTTTTCTCATATCAGCAATTCGCTGGGCTCCCCAGTATTGGGCCATGAAGACAGAAGCTCCGCTACCGATACCAAACTGTACAATAGTCAAGAGAAAGAAAATCTGGTTGGCAGCACCAGCAGCTGCGATTTGTTTTTCCCCTAGCTGTCCAATCATGACAACATCAGCTAGATTGACAGCGCTGGCCAGTAGAAATTGAAGAGAAAACGGTAGACTGAGACGTAAGAATTGTTTCAGAAATGTTTTCTTTTCACTCACTGTCCCACCTCCCTTCGTTTCAAATAGGATAAGCAATCAGTATGTCTAGTAACCTGATATCTAGAAATTTGTAGTTCTTTTTGAATTGGATGATTCTGACTCCGAATAAACTTCGCTCTTTCTACCTGATAGCTTGAAATAAGCCTCAAGTTTAGTGATAATAGGCAATTTGATCAACAAAAATTTGACAATCTTTATTAGCTTCTGTTTGAACCTCTACATTCTTCAATTCCTTTTCTGGATAAGGATTTTGGATTGGAAAGGCAAAGAAAGTCTGGCCGTCTTTTTGATAAGGTTTGGTGCTAAGCGAGACTTCAAATAATTGCTCATCTACCTTATAGATGGGTTCGCCAGGTAGAGGGTTAGTATTGCTAGACCGTTCCCAGTTAACACTTGTTTTGCCAATGTTTTCTCCAAAGATAATGGGAAGAGTGAACTCGGTTTGATCAGCATAGGTTAGTAGGATATTGCCGATTTGATAGGTTTCCATTTCAGGGAAGACACCGTCCACAAACCATTGGTATTCCACAAAATAGTCAGTAGCATAGCCAACTTCAATCCAGCTAGGGTGAGCCAGTGCTTCAAGACTGCGCGTGTGGTTTTGAAGGTCGGGATAGTGGTAATGGAAGAGATAAGATAAGGTTTTATCACGGATAGTCGCATAGTCTTCATCACGATAGTCATGATTCCAAAACATCTCGTAAGCATAGGCCAAGCCGAAGAAAATGACATTTCTCTGCAGGATTACCTCGTTTAAGGTGCTCCAGTTGGAGATGATAGCTCCCTTGCTCCCCTTCTTCAAATGCTCAGCCCAATGTGGAAAGAGATTGCCTTCAAAATTACCATAACGGATGCTAAAGCCTTCTTCCAAAACTTCATCTTCCAGTTTTTCATCCAAACTCCAGAGCCAATGAAGAATTTCGACATCTTTGGGAATCTGGTGAATGGCCTGCCAGGTTGCCGGCATGATGCCAACTTTTTTGCCTGTATCTTTTTTGAACTGGGGAGTGTACATGATGATTTCTGCTCCACCAAAAGGCCCTGCATCAGGAACGATAGCGTTTTTCAGAAGCTTGTCTCCCCAAATCATGGTTCGGACATTTTTCTGCTTGAGGTAGTCATAAATCTTGATAATGTCCTCTGCAAAGATATCAGCTCCAGCCTTCCCTTTGCAGCGCTCACACATGGCAATTGAATAGTATTCATCATGTCCGATATTGATGATTTCAGGTTCAAAGACCTCAATGATTTCATCCAGAACATCAAATAGGAGTTCATAAGAGGCAGGATTTGATGGGCAGTAAGTGTCCGGATAAGGATCTTCAGGGATTTCTGCGATTTCAGGGTGGCCAAGCATCAGGTAGTCACAGTGTCCAAGAGAGGGAACCTCAGGAATCACCTCAAAAAATCGTTCCTTGCAGTAGAGGACCAGATCTTTCACATCATTTTGACTTAGAAACTCCCCGTCACCATTCTCCATGTGAATGGCATTCTTGTACCAAGGGAAGGTATAGTCTTGGATTTCTTTGGTCTTGCCAGAGTATTCAGCCATATCAGCACAATATTTAATCCACTCCTGATTAATTTCAGGGTGTTTTTTATATTCCATAGCACCGCCGATTTCAATCATAATCGTATTGTACTTGAAAAAAGCAAGCATATCCACAAATTGCTTGAAGAAATCCATATTCTTACGAGACGGTAAAAAGACCTTGAGACCACGCTCGGAACAGACGGGTTCGTCGTAGGCCAAGCCATAAGGCAAGTAGCCATCCTGCAACATTTGGATAATTGAAATGGCCCCATAAAATAAGCCACGCTGAGACAAGGCATAAACGAAAATGCCGTCTTGAGCAATCTTTACGATGTGCGCTTCAGGATTGGATGGATAGGGAAGTGAAAAGGACTGCATGACCTCTAGTCCGACTTCTCGGGAAATCCCTTCTATGAAATGAATAGCAGGGAAAGCCAGCTGGCCATCATTTCTTGCTTTTGGATGAGCCAGTAAAGTGTCGGTTAAAATAGGCAGAGGGCTGAATATTTGAGTTTCTTTAGTGAAATAGCGACCGTTGTTTTCTTGTTTCCAATATTGAGGTGTGATGCCTTGTTTCATAATCTGCTCCTTGAACTATCTGAATATCTGCAAGTCATAAATCTGGGCGCAAAAAGAAGGTATGAATCGGATTTGCCTGTTACTGAGTTTTCTCTTTTCTAGTCTTCTCGATTTCGCCTTGAATCTTATAAAGATTTTCCGAAAGACGACCAAAGTAGAGTAGCTCTCCCATCCACTTGATGAGCTTGCTTTTTGAATTTTTTGTCAATTTATTTTGTTCTTGTTCTAGTGTAACTTCTAGCCCTTTTGCGCAAGGCTTGGTCTTGTAGGAAGTAATCGTTTTTTCACTATGGGACGAGATTTGAATAACGTAGGTTTCATGGCGACGATAGTCCAGAATCTCATAATCAGTCTTAGTGTAAATATTGTCTGACAATTTTGAGTAACGAAGTCCTTTCTTTAACCTATCTATCTTTTTTGTTTGATTGTCAGCTTGATTGATTTGATTCAGAAACTCGTTTTCCAAGAAGTCATAAAATTCGTCTGAAGTGACTTGGAGTTCTCTAATAATCTTCATAAATTAAGTATATAATAAGCCCTTGTGGAAAGTAACCCCTTTAGGGAAATGAGACGGTTTTTAGCGCTTTTTTATACTCTTTAGCTTTGTGTTATACATTATCATAAAAAACGATTATTTTTTATACACTAATTTTACGATAGGTTCTAAAATATATTAAGGGAACTATTTAAAAATAGCGAGTGCCAGTGGTAAAGCACGCAAGAAACTATTGCTGTAAATTTTTTATAACAAATTGAGTATGAATGGCATTTGAAAATGGATACACTAAGATAGAAAACTGTATATCAAGAAAATGTAAACGTTTTTGACAGTGGAATAGAGCTATAGTAAACTGTGGGTAAGAAGTCAACTGGAAAGGAGGAGCTTGTATGGAAGAATGGAATAGTTCAGCAGAGATTATTGCCATGTCCTTAATTGCCAATTCTGGTGCAGCCCGATCCTTAGCTTTTGAAGCACTTAAAAAAGCAAAACTAGCAGAATTTGATGCAGCTAAGGAATTAATGGATGAGGCAAATAGTGTTATTTTAAAGGCCCATCATTCCCAAACAGATTTATTGCAGGAAGAAGCACAAGGAAACGGTCATCAGTTGAGTATACTGCTTGTTCATGCGCAAGACCATTTTATGACCAGTCTTTTGGCCATTGACCTTATCACTGAGATGATTGAGCTGTATTCCAATCGAGAAGGAGAAAGACAATGAAAATCTTATTAATATGTGCGGCTGGTATGTCCACGAGCATCCTGATGAAAAAAATGGAGCAATATGCAAATGACCAAGGTATTGACCTCGATATCAAAGCGGTCGGATTGATGGACTATCAAGATTATGCTCAGGATTATGACGTGATTTTATTAGGCCCTCAGGTCTCTTATAAACTTGATTCGGTCAAAGAGACAGTATCAAAACCTGTTGCCACCATTCCAGCCATGGATTATGCAATGGGAGATTGTAAGAATATCTTTCAATTAATTAAAGCAATATCTTAAGGAGGATTTTCTGATGGAAAAATTCTTTAACAGTAAATTTATGACCAAACTTCAGGAAATTGGTTATAAACTGGCCAACAATGTGTTTATACAGTCTTTACAAGCTGGATTAGGATCTCTCTTGGGATTGATTACCGTGGGTTCCTTATTTCAAGTCTTAGCTGCAATTGGAAATGAAACAGCTTTAGGCTGGTTCAAAACAGGGGATGCAGTGTATAATACATTGACCTTGCCTTTCCGTTATTCGATGGATTTTATCTCTATCTGGGTTGCTATCTTCTTTGCTTATCATTATGCTAAGAATTTGAAATTGAAATCTCCTATTATGGCTGCGGTTGATACAGCAGTTACTTTCATGTTGGTAGCAGGAGCTTTTGTTGATACTGAAAAATTCTCCGGACTACAGTTAGACTATCTTGGGTCACAAGGTATGTTCATCAGCTTCTTCATTGTCTTTGTCGTTGTACAGATTGAAAAATTCTGCTATGAAAAAGATATTAAAATTAAGATGCCAGATGTAGTGCCACAATTTCTTCAAGATAGTTTTGGTTCTATTTTGCCAGTATTTTTCTCCATTACTCTTTTCCTCTTGCTGAATGTTGGTATTGGTGCTTTGACAGCAGGAGCTTACAACGTTCCGTCTGGTTTTATGGCTCTCTTGCGTGCACCGCTTGGCGCTGTATCATCTGTTCCAGGGATTGTGATGCTTTGTATGTTAGCGCTGGTTCTTTGGTGCTTCGGTATTCATGGTACCCTCATCATTATTCCAATCATTTCTCCACTTGGGATTCAAGCGGCAACAACCAATGCTGCTCTTCATGCGAACGGTCAGCCAATGCAATTCTTCCCAGTTTTGCTCTACACTTCTATGGCTTTAGTTGGCGGTACTGGGAATACTTGGGCACTAGTCCTGATGGGCTTGCGCTCAAAATCCAAACAAATTAGTGCCGTTTCTAAGATTTCGCTCATTCCTGGGTGGTTTGGTATCAATGAGCCGGTAACATTTGGTATGCCAATTATGTTCAACCCAATTCTTTGCATCCCTTATGTACTCAATGTGCCAATTATGATGATCTTGACTTATTTTGCTTACCAAACAGGTTTTATTATTCCTGCTTGGATAGTGGTTAGTGCGCAGTTGCCAATGGGATTCAGCAACTACTTGACAACCCTTCGTTGGCAAAACTTCGTTTGGGACTATATCTTGATTTTACCAGCTATGTTAATCTACTATCCATTCTTCAAGAAATACGAAGAGCAATTGGTTAAGCAAGAAGCTGAAGCGGAAGCAATAGAAGCCAAAGGAGGTGCAGCAGCTTGATTGATGTAACAAAATTTTCCAGAGACTTTCTCTGGGGATCGGCTTCAGCTGCCTATCAAGTTGAAGGAGCTTGGGATGAAGATGGTAAGAGTCTATCTATATGGGACGTCTTTGTTCGCCAGCCTAATAGGACTTTTAAAAACACGACTGGCAACGTGGCAGTGGATCATTACCATCACTATAAAGAAGATGTTAAACTGATGGCCGAAATGGGCCTAAAAGCTTATCGTTTTTCTATTGCTTGGACCCGTATTTTGCCTGAGGGACGAGGAGAGGTCAATCAGAAAGGGATTGAATTTTATTCAAATCTGATTGATGAACTTCTCAAATATAATATTGAACCCATTATCACAATCTATCACTGGGATTTACCTCAAGTATTGCAAGATGAGTACGGCGGTTGGGAATCCAGAAAGATAATCGACGATTTCCTGTATTATGCAGAGGTTCTCTTCAAAAACTTTGGAGATCGAGTGAAATATTGGATTGGACTCAATGAGCAAAATGTCTTTGTTGGACTAGGCTATCGGGATGGTCGTTTTCCACCAGGAATCAAAAATATTCAGTTAATGCACCAGGTAAATCACATTGTCAACTTGGCTAATGCAACGATTATCAAACGATTCCATGATTTGAAAATAAAAGGTCAAATCGGTCCAAGCTTTGCTTTTCCTGTCCTCTATGCTCTGGATAATCAGCCAGAGAATGTTCTAGCTATGGAGAAATCCTTGGATATTAATGTTTGGTACTGGATGGATGCTTATCTATTGGGACGTTATCCAAAGACAGCCTTAGCTTATCTGAAAAATCAATTCGATATAGAATTAGATATTCGAGAAGGGGATTTAGAGATTTTAAAAGCAGGCCGTCCAGATTTCATAGGCGTCAACTATTACCAATCTCATACTTTTGCTGCTAATGTTCCGAATGCTGAAGCTGGTGAGCCGGACCAGTTTAAGCATGTGCCAAATGAACACTTAGAGCGTACTAGCTGGGAGTGGGAAATAGATCCAATTGGTTTGCGAATTGCTTTACGGCGGATTACCAGTAGATATGACATCCCGATTATGATAACTGAAAATGGGCTAGGAGAGTATGATACCTTAACGGAAGATAGAAAGATACATGACCCATATCGGATTGAATATCTTGATAAGCATATTACAGCTGTACAAAATGCCATAGAAGATGGTTGCCAAGTCATCGGCTATTGTACATGGTCTTTCACAGATTTACTTTCATGGCTCAACGGCTATGGCAAGCGTTATGGATTTGTTTATGTAGACCGTGATGAGGAAGAAGGTGGTAGTCTAGAGCGGATTCGAAAAGATAGTTTTTACTGGTATCAAAAATTAATTAAAGAATTTGAGAGCAAAAGAGAAAACAGTAGAACCCATTCATAGAAAAAAGCCAGCAGTTTATATTCCTATACACTGCCGGCCTTTCTTTTTTATTTTTCTCGCATTTGACCTTGTGGGAAGTAGGTTCCTTCTGGCATGTCGTTAATAATGACATGGACAGCAGACTGAGGTGCGCCTGTATTTCTGATAACAGCTTCAGTTACTTCCTTAGCGAGAGCTTTTTTCTGCTCCAGAGTACGACCTTCAAATAAATCAATTCTAACAAATGGCATATTTTCTGCCTCCTTTATTTCTTTATCATTATTTTATCACAAATGAGGTTTTAAAGAGTAGTGAATTATGGTAAAATAATGTGAAGTAAAAATGGAGATAGTGAATTAGCAAAGATTTAAATTATGGCTCAGTTATACTACAAATATGGCACGATGAATTCGGGCAAGACCATTGAAATTTTGAAAGTGGCCCACAATTATGAAGAACAAGGCAAGAGCGTAGTTATCATGACCTCGGCTGTTGATACCCGCGACGGTTTTGGTGTTGTTTCTAGTCGTATCGGCATGAAGCGGAATGCTCTGGCTATTGAAGATCAGACGGATATTTTTGGCTATATCCAGCAGCTGCCTGAAAAGCCTTATTGTGTTTTGATTGATGAGGCCCAGTTTTTGAAACGCCATCATGTCTATGATTTGGCTAGAGTGGTGGATGAGCTGGATGTTCCGGTTATGGCTTTTGGTCTGAAAAATGATTTTCGCAATGAACTCTTTGAAGGATCCAAACACCTCTTGCTCTTGGCTGACAAGATTGAGGAGATTAAAACCATTTGCCAATATTGCTCTCGTAAGGCCACCATGGTTTTACGGACTGATAACGGAAAGCCGGTTTATGACGGAGAACAGATTAAAATTGGCGGCCACGAGACCTATACCTCAGTCTGCCGCAAGCACTATTTTAACCCTGACATTAAATAATCCAATGATAGAAATAAAGGAGATGATGAAAAATCTATGAACATCTATGAACAGTTACAAGCAGTTGAAGATCGCTATGAAGAACTTGGTGAACTCCTAAGCGACCCTGATGTAGTCAGCGATACCAAGCGTTTTATGGAGCTTTCTAAGGAAGAAGCCAGCACCCGCGATACAGTGACAACTTACCGTGAGTATAAAAAAGTCCTTCAAAACATCACAGACGCTGAAGAAATGATAAAAGACGCCTCTGGTGATGCTGACTTGGAAGAAATGGCTAAGCAAGAGCTTAAAGATGCCAAGGCTGAAAAAGAGGAATACGAGGAAAAACTAAAAATCCTCCTTTTACCGAAGGATCCAAACGATGATAAGAATATTATCCTTGAAATCCGCGGGGCTGCGGGAGGAGACGAAGCGCAGTTGTTTGCTGGTGACCTCTTGCAGATGTATCAAAAATATGCTGAAAGCCAAGGCTGGCGCTTCGAAGTCATGGAGGCTTCTTATAATGGTGTAGGCGGGATCAAGGAAGTAGTCGCTATGGTTTCGGGTCAGTCGGTCTACTCAAAGCTTAAGTATGAATCAGGTGCTCACCGCGTACAGCGGGTTCCTGTAACAGAAAGCCAAGGTCGCGTTCATACTTCCACAGCAACTGTCTTGGTTATGCCAGAAATCGAAGAAGTAGAATACGACATTGATCCTAAAGATCTGCGCGTTGACATCTACCATGCATCTGGTGCTGGCGGACAGAACGTCAATAAGGTTGCAACTGCTGTTCGTATCGTTCACTTGCCTACCAATATCAAGGTCGAAATGCAGGAAGAGCGGACCCAGCAGAAGAATAGAGATAAGGCTATGAAAATCATCCGAGCTCGTGTAGCAGACCACTTTGCTCAAATCGCTCAAGATGAGCAGGATGCAGAGCGCAAGTCCACGATTGGTACAGGTGATCGCTCAGAGCGGATTCGCACCTATAATTTTCCGCAAAATCGAGTGACAGATCACCGTATCGGCTTGACCTTGCAAAAGCTGGACACGATTTTAGCTGGCAAACTGGATGAAGTCGTTGACGCTCTGGTTCTCTATGACCAAACGCAAAAACTAGAAGAGCTGAATAAATAATGACATTGGCTCAATATTTGGTGGAGCTAGAGCAGGAGTTAGTAGCAGCGGGAGAAGAAGCAGAAAGCCTGTCTTTCGTTTATCGAGCTCTCAATAAGCTCTCCTTTACCGACTTTGTTCTCAAACTTTGGACAGAAGTCAGCCAGGAAGACCGTAAACAGCTAAAAGCAATTCAAGAGCAGCTGCTTGCCCATAAGCCGGCTCAATATATCATTGGCAGCAGTGACTTTCACGGCTTGACTCTCAAGGTGGACGAGCGAGTTCTGATTCCAAGGCCTGAGACGGAGGAGCTGGTGGAGCTGATTTTGTCAGAAAATCCTGAAAGTTCTCTGTCTGTCTTGGATATCGGAACGGGTAGCGGAGCCATTGCTTTGGCACTGGCAAACAGCCGTCCAGACTGGCAGATTACTGCTTCTGATCTCTCTGGCGATGCTCTTGCCTTAGCAGCAGAAAATGCTCAATCCAGCGGACTTAACCTTGTTTTTGTCCAGTCTGATTGCTTGGATGCAATTCAAGGAAAATTTGACATTATCGTCTCTAACCCGCCCTATATTTCAGAAGCAGATAAAGACGAAGTCGGACTCAATGTTTTGACCTCAGAGCCTCACATGGCCCTTTTTGCTGAGGAAGATGGCTATGCCGTCTATCGGAAAATAGCCGAGCAGGCAGGAGACTATCTGACAAAAATAGGAAAAATCTATCTGGAAATTGGTTACAAGCAAGGAGACGGTGTCAGGGAGTTGCTGGAAAAAAACTTCCCTCAAAAACGAATCCGAGTCCTGAAAGATCAATTTGGCAAAGATAGGATGGTGGCGATGGACAATGGATAAGATAGAAAAGATTCTAGCGGCCAGTGGAGCGGTTGTCCTGCCGACAGAAACTGTTTATGGCCTCTTTGCTCAGGCTTTAAATGAAGAGGCAGTTGAGCGAGTCTACGAATTAAAACGAAGACCTCGTGACAAGGCTCTTAATCTCAATGTGGCGAGTTTAGAAGAGATTTATGCTTTTTCTAAGAAACAGCCCAGTTATCTGAAGCAACTCTATCAAGCCTTTCTGCCTGGGCCTTTGACTATTATCCTTCAAGCTAATGACCGAGTGCCGACTTGGATCAACTCAGGTATGGAAACTGTGGGCTTTCGGATTCCTAAGCATCCGGTTACGCTTGACTTGATTCGCAAGTACGGGCCCTTGATTGGTCCATCCGCCAATCTTTCTGGAAAAGCTAGTGGAACTTCTTTCCAGCAGATTATGATGGATTTTCAAGAGGAGGTCTCGGGAGTAGAAGATGATGCATCTTTGACAGGTCAGGATTCAACTATTCTGGACTTGTCTGGAGAGAAGGCACTCATTTTACGCCAAGGGGCAATCACGCGCGAGGATATTCTCGCCCAAGTAAATGATATAAATTTTTAACTTTAGGACCTAAGGTCCTATTTTCGCAAAAGAAGGGAGACACCTTATGATTTTTGACCAAGAAAACTACAAAGCATTTGACCCAGAGATTTGGGAAGCAGTTGCCAAAGAAGAAGAACGTCAGCAGCATAATATTGAGCTGATCGCTTCAGAAAATGTCGTTTCTAAAGCTGTCATGGCTGCTCAAGGTTCTATTTTGACCAATAAGTACGCTGAAGGCTACCCAGGTCGCCGTTACTATGGTGGGACAGATGTAGTGGATGTGATTGAGAGTCTGGCAATTGAACGCGCCAAGGAAATTTTTGGTGCCAAGTTTGCTAATGTTCAGCCTCACTCAGGCAGCCAGGCTAATTGTGCAGCTTATATGGCTTTGATTGAGCCAGGCGATACAGTTATGGGCATGGATCTGTCTGCTGGCGGTCACTTGACTCACGGTGCATCAGTCAGCTTCTCTGGTCAAACCTATAATTTTGTATCCTATAGTGTTGATCCAGAAACAGAATTGTTTAACTTTGATGCTATCCTCCAGCAAGCCAAGGAAGTGCAGCCTAAGCTGATTGTGGCGGGGGCTTCAGCCTATTCTCATATCATCGACTTTTCAAAATTCCGTGAAATCGCTGATGCAGTAGGTGCCAAGCTGATGGTAGATATGGCTCACATCGCTGGTTTGGTTGCTGCAGGTCTCCATCCAAGCCCGGTACCTTATGCGGATATCACAACCACGACGACACACAAGACCTTGCGCGGACCTCGCGGTGGATTGATTTTGACAAATGATGAAGAATTGGCTAAGAAAATCAACTCAGCCATCTTCCCAGGCATTCAAGGCGGACCATTGGAACACGTTATTGCAGCCAAAGCGGTGGCCTTTAAAGAAGTGCTTGACCCAGCTTTCAAGGTTTATGCTCAGCAGATTTTGGACAATGCCCAAGCTATGGCTCAAGTCTTCCGTCAGCATGATAAGTTCCGTGTGATTTCTGACGGTACTGAAAATCACCTTTTCTTGGTAGATGTTACTAAGGTTGTAGAAAATGGAAAAGTAGCACAAAATCTCTTGGATGAGGTTAATATTACCCTTAATAAAAACTCCATCCCTTACGAAACTTTGTCACCATTTAAGACTAGCGGGATTCGTATCGGTACAGCAGCTATTGCAGCTCGAGGCTTTGGTGTAACAGAAAGTATCAAGGTGGCCGAGCTTATTATCAAGGCTCTGGAAAATGCTGAAAACGAAGCGGTGCTGAATCAGGTGCGGGCGGAAGTTCGCGAACTAACGGACGCTTTTCCACTCTATGAGGGCTTGAACTAAGATGGATATTTACGTAAAAAAAGCCATTATTCATCAATTCAGCCCAGCTGATACCGAACTACTGCTGGCGGATAAGTTTCTCAACATTACTCCCAAGATTGAAGAGTACCTGCGCAAGAAGATTGAGCGGGTCTACTCTGACGATGCTAAAACAGGTGTTTTCGATCCCGAAAACGTCTTTTTAGCCCAGCTTTCAGACGATCTACTGGAAACATCAGTGACAGTGGCCAAGCTCTGGCAGGAGGAGTTTTCTGTCAGTGAAAACCAGAAAACTAATGATCTGATTTTTGTCCAGTTTGACAAAGAAGGTGTGGAGCACTTCGCTTTTTTGCGGATTGCTCTACGGGAAACTCTGACCCATTTGGGTGGAGAGGTGGACAATCCTATCAAGCTGACGCAGAATAATCTGCCTGGCTTTGGTACGGGGGCAGACGAGGCTTTGGTCATTAATCTCAAGTCTCGCAAGTACCATCTGATTGAAAAACGCATCAAGTATAACGGAGCCTTTCTCAATTATATGTCAGACAATCTCTTGCAGGTCAATCCGACAATCTCAGCCAAGAAATCAATCAAAGCGCTTGAGAAGACGGCTCAGAAGGTTGCAGAAAGCTTTAATAAAGACGATTTTCAGTTCCAGTCCAAGGTCAAATCCAGTATTTTCAAAAATCTGGAAGAAAATGACGAACTGTCGCCTGAGAAACTGGCCGATGATCTTTTTGACAGCAATCTGACTGCCCGTCTTACCTTTATCGACCAAGTCAAGGAAGCTATTCCTGAGCCAGTCAAGTTTGATGAGATTGACAGCAGCCGCCAGAAGAAAAAGTTCGAAAATCAGAAACTCTCCCTTTCAAACGGAATTGAGCTCATCGTTCCCAATAATATCTATCAGGACGCAGAGTCGGTAGAATTTATCCAGAACGACAACGGGACCTATTCTATTTTGATTAAGAACATCGAGGATATCCAAAATAAATAATGTTTAAATTTCTAAGAAGACTGATTCTAGTCCTTTTCGTGCTCTTTGCTGGCTATAAGATTTATCAGGTTCATCATGATGTCAAGCAGGTCATGAAGTATCAGACTTTGGTCAGAGAAGTGCTAGACGAACAGGACACAGCGGCCAATGAAGAATTGGTACTGGCCATGATTTATACAGAAACCAAGGGAAAAGACACCGATGTCATGCAGTCCAGTGAAAGCGCGACTGGTCAGACCAATGCCATCACGGATAACAAAGAAAGTATTCGCCAGGGCGTCCAGACCTTGTCTGATAACCTGGAGTTAGCCAGCGAGAAAAAGGTGGACGTTTGGACAGCAGTACAAGCCTATAATTTCGGTCAAGCCTATATCGACTATGTCGCTAAAAATGGTGGCGAAAATACGCTGGAGCTGGCTAAGAAATATTCAAAAGATGTAGTGGCGCCAAGCTTAGGGAATGTAACAGGCAAGACCTACGGCTACTATAACCTGATCTCTATTTTCCACGGCCCAGAGCTCTATATCAACGGCGGTAATTATTATTATTCCCGTCAGGTCAAGATGAACATGCATATCATGCGCCTCTTAAAATGGTTTTAGAAAGAAGTTTTCAAGCTTCTTTCTTTTTTGATGGTGAAGTAATAATCCGGATATTTGTAACCACGATGGATACATGATATAATTTTGTACATCTATCATAAAAAGGAATGAAAAATGAACAAAAAACTTGGTTTTAAGCTCCTTATTCTAGTTTTGGTGACAATTGCCGGTCTAACAGCTTTTTACAACCATAAAGAAGCCGGTGGACTCAATACAAAACAATATGTTCAGTCAACAACGCCGACCTTGTTTTTCCACGGTTTTGGATCCAGCTCTAATGCTGAAAATCATATGACAGAGGCAGCCAAAAAAGCTGGAGTCACTCAGACAATTATCACAGCAAATGTCAGTAAAAACGGTCAAGTAAGCTTATTAGGCGAGATACCGAAAGGTGCTATCAATCCCATTATTAAGGTAAACTACGAAGATAACCGCAATGCCGACTATGCTCAAGATGGTAAGTATGCAGCTGCTGTGATTCGTAAGCTACAAGAGACTTATGGCTTTAATAAGATGAATCTGGTAGGCCATTCGATGGGGAATATGTCCATCCTCTTTTATATGCTAGAGAACGGTCAGGATGAAAATCTTCCTCAGTTGCAAAAGCAGGTCAATATTGCCAACCATGTTAATGGTCTGGAAGGAAGGGACTTGCCTGAAGATTTGACAATTCTAGACGACCAAACTGGCCAGCCTAGTGCTATGAGCCAGACTTATCAAAAACTACTGGGATTACGAGAAGTTTACCCGCAAGAACAAGTAGATGTTCTGAACATTTACGGTGATTTTAAAAACGAATCCGACGGTTCTGTCCTCAATATTTCTTCTCGCAGCCTCAAATATCTCATGGTTGAAAATGCCAAATCTTACCAGGAAAAGAAAATCACAGGTCAGTTGGCTCAGCACAGCCAATTGCATGAGAATCCAGAAGTAGACGAATTACTGATTGACTTCCTTTGGAAAAAGTAGGAAAGAGCAGTTACTGGCAAGCAAATCCAGTGACTGTTTTTTCTTTGAACTTCTTTGAGAAATGTTGTAAAATGTATCTATTATCTCAAGCCCTCAATGGATGAGATAATAATAACTCCATCATTGCAGCAACTTAACTGAAGCACTCTAAACATCAAAAGGAGCGAAAATCACAAGCTCAAGAAACAGAAATTCGAGGCACTCAGAAAGAAGTTTGCTCTATAAAAAAGCTATAGAATTTGGGAAACTATAGCGGGAGGAAAAGAGGAAAAAATATGAAATTCAAAAAAATTTTAATGACAGTAGGAGCCTTACTGGCTACTCTGTTTACTGTATCAACCGCAGCTGCCGATTCAAATGTTCAGAAAGTCATTGATGAGACATACGTGCAGCCTGAGTATGTGCTGGGTTACTCCTTAGATGAGAGCCAAAAACAGCAGACCTTGCAGATGCTTGGCTACAATTCATCCAGTGATAGCAAGCCACTTAAGACCATGACTCCAGAAGTCTACTCTAAAATCATGGATGTTGCTAACGACCCTAGCCTGCAGCTTTATTCTTCTGTAAAAATCCAGAAGTTAGGCAGCAATAAGCCATTAGAGGTCAAAATTGTCACTCCACAAAACATCACCAAGGTTACAGAAGATATGTATCGCAACGCGGCTGTTACTCTAGGTGTTCAGCACGCGCAGATTACCGTTGCGGCACCGATTCCGGTAACAGGTGAGAGTGCTTTGGCAGGGATTTACTACTCTCTTGAGGATAATGGCGCGACCATTCCTCAGGAAAATAAAAACCTAGCGCAGGAAGAACTGGCTGCCCTTTCTGGTATCAATGCTGAAAATACAGGTAAGGAAGGCTATGATGCGGACAAGCTTAACGTAGCTCTGGCTGATATCAAAGCGGCTATCGCCAACGCTAAGAAGAACAACAGCAATCTGACAGCAGATGATGTCCGTAAGATTGTTGAAGAAACCTTGAAAAACTACGGCCTGTCTCAGTCAGTGACCAGTGACCAAATTAACCTCATCGTGAATTTTGCTATCAATCTTTCAAACAGTGGAGTCATTACAGATTCTGACTTTACGAAGACCCTTAGTGACTTGAAAGACAGCATTGTTTCAAAGGCAGGGGATACCTTTAACAATATTAACCTCAACTTTGATGCAAACGGCCTCATTCAAGAAGGCGGTAATTTCTTTTCTAATATCTGGAATGCCATTGTCAACTTCTTTAAAGGATTGTTTGGCGGTTAATTCCAAGACTGTATTAAAACAAGGCTAGAACATTTTAGTTCTAGCCTTGTTTGTTTCTACAGTTATCATTTAAAATAAGATTTGTTTGTTACTCCCACTCTACAGTTGCAGGTGGTTTGCTGGTGATATCGTAGACAATGCGGTTGACATGGTCTACTTCGTTGACGATACGAACAGAGATTTTTTGCAGGACATCCCAAGGAATCTTGGCAAAATCAGCTGTCATACCATCGATAGAAGTGATAGCGCGAATCGCAATTGTGTAGTCGTAAGTCCGGCCGTCTCCCATGACCCCAACAGATCGGACGCCAGTATTAACAGTAAAGTATTGCCAGATGTCGCGGTCAAGACCAGCTTTAGCGATTTCTTCGCGGAGAATAGCATCAGATTCGCGGACAGTTTCCAATTTTTCCTCTGTGATTTCTCCCATGACACGAATAGCAAGCCCTGGGCCTGGGAATGGCTGGCGCCAGACAATTTCATCAGGCATACCAAGCTCGGTACCCAAGGCACGCACTTCGTCCTTATAAAGTGTGTTCAACGGCTCAATCAGCTCAAACTGCATGTCTTCCGGCAGACCACCAACGTTATGGTGAGACTTGATAGTCTGAGCGGTGTCAGTTCCGGACTCGATAACGTCTGTATAGAGAGTCCCTTGAGCCAAGAATTTCACATCTTTCAGTTTGCTGGCTTCGTCGTCAAAGACATAGACAAACTCGTTTCCGATGATTTTACGTTTTTGCTCTGGATCTGAGACGCCGGCTAGTTTATCAAGGAAACGTTTAGCCGCGTCAGCCTTGACGATATTCAAACCAAATTTACCGCCCAGCATATCCATGACCTGATCTGCTTCGCCTTTACGCAAAAGGCCATGATCCACAAAGATACAGATTAGTTGATCTCCGATTGCTTTCTGCAAGAGAACACCGACGACAGAAGAGTCTACACCACCAGAAAGTCCTAACAGAACCTTCTTGTCACCAACGGTTTGGCGGATTTTTTGAATTTCCATGTCAATGAAGTTATCCATAGACCAGTCGCCTTTGGCTCCACAAATAGTAAGAGCAAAGTTGCGCAGGATATCATAACCAAATTCTGAATGACGAACCTCAGGGTGGAACTGAATGCCGTAGATTTTCTTAGCAGAATTTTCAATTGCTGCAAAAGGACAGTCAGCAGAAGTACCAGTACGGACAAAGTCAGCGGGAATTTCTGTTACTGCATCTCCATGGCTCATAAGAACTAGCTGGCTTTCAGGTGTTCCGTTGAAAAGGCTGGAGTTGGCAGTATGTGACAGAGTCGACTGACCATATTCACGATTTCCAGCATGACCAGCAGGGACAACCTTGCCGCCCAGCTTGTGAGTTAAAAGCTGCATACCATAGCAGATCCCCAAAATCGGGATGCCCAACTCGAAAATTTCTGGGTCAATATCAAAGGAGCCGTCTTCATATACAGAATTTGGACCGCCGGAAAGGATAATCCCGACAGGCTGGATAGCACGGACTTCGTCAGCAGTAATCTTGTGGCTCTTGAGCTCAGAAAAAACACCGATTTCACGAATGCGGCGTGAAATCAGCTGGTTGTACTGGCTTCCGTAATCAAGCACGATGATCTTTTCGACATCTTGCAATTCAGTTCTAGTTGTCATCTGTTCCCTTTCTTAAAAGAAGTAATCTTTTCCCCTCATTTTATCACAAAAAAGGAATTTTTCCAAGGTAATAAGGAGCAAGAGTGCTGAAAAAACGAATATGAGTCTTTATTTGACAAAACTGCTAGAATCGTGAGAAAAGCAAGTATTTGAGAGCTAATCCTTATCATTTAGTTTGACATTTGAAGTATTTGGTACTAAAATAAAGGAAGGTACCAAATAAGAAAGAAGAGTCAACATGTTGCCCGCATATATCAAAATTCATGATCAGATTAAGAAAGACATCGACGATGCCGTTTGGGAGATTGGAGAGCGCCTGCCCAGTGAGCGAGATCTAGCCGAAACCTTTAAGGTCAGCCGTATGACCCTGCGTCAGGCCATCACACTCTTGGTTGAGGAGGGGGTGCTGGAGCGTCGGGTCGGTAGTGGAACCTTTGTAGCCAGCACACGCGTTCAGGAGAAAATGCGCGGCACCACCAGCTTCACGGAAATCATGAAAGCTCAAGGCAAAACGCCGTCCAGCCAGCTCATTTCTTATCGACGCACTCTGCCGAGTGAGCAGGAAGTGGAGAAGCTAGGCATCCATAAGACAGAAAATGTCATTCGGATGGAGCGGGTTCGCTACGCTGACGATTTGCCAGTGGTTTACGAGGTAGCTTCAATTCCAGAGAAGTTCATTAAGAATTTCAAAAAAGAAGAGGTGACAAGTCATTTCTTTCAGACCTTGCAGGAACATGGCTATAAGATTGGCAAGTCCCAGCAGACGATTTATGCTCGGCTGGCTAAGGAAAAAATCGCCAATTACCTTGATATTCCTCGTGGTCATGCCATCTTAGGACTGACTCAGATTTCTTACTTTGACGACGGCACAGCTTTTGAATATGTAAAAAGTCAGTATGTCGGCGATCGTTTTGAATTTTATTTGGAAAACAATTAATTATTGCAAAACTCTTGGTTATCACCAAGGGTTTTTAACTTGTCTTTTACTCGGAAGAAAAAGCTGATTGTAGTTTTGCAATCTCATATTTCGAGTGTATATTTCCCTTGTCAGACTAGAGTTTATCATGCTTTTCTGGTATAATGTTTCTTATGGAAATTGAAAAAACAAACCGAATGAATGCTCTTTTTGAGTTTTATGCGGCGCTTTTGACTGACAAGCAGATGAACTATATCGAGCTCTACTATGCAGATGATTACAGTCTGGCAGAGATTGCTGAGGAGTTTGGTGTTAGCCGTCAGGCTGTTTATGATAATATCAAGCGGACGGAGAAGATTCTGGAAGACTATGAGAAAAAGCTGCACATGTACTCGGACTACATTGTTAGAAGCCAGATATTTGACCAGATTACAGAGAAATACCCTAACGACAGCTATCTGCAGGAGCAGATTGGGATTCTGTCTGGTATTGACAACCGAGAGTAATCATGGCTAAACAAGTTATCTACAAGGGAATGTCTTGCTGGTTGTTAGAGTTGGAAGAATCTTTTCCTGCCAGGGTACAAATCATCTCCCCTGACGATCTTTCTAAGGCAATGCAAGAAGGCTTCAGCTGCTGGGGCTACCCAAATGAGATTATGAAAGAAGTCTCTGCTGAGGAATACGCTTGTTTAACACGTTTTGGAAAATTTCCACTGAATTGATCGAAATAGAAACTAGGAGAATAAAAAAATGGCATTTGAAAGTTTAACGGAACGTTTGCAGAACGTCTTTAAAAATCTGCGCAGAAAAGGAAAAATCTCAGAAAGCGATGTTCAGGAAGCAACCAAAGAGATTCGTTTGGCCCTTTTAGAAGCCGATGTTGCCCTGCCAGTTGTCAAAGACTTTATCAAGAAAGTCCGTGAGCGAGCTGTCGGCCATGAAGTTATCGACACCCTCAATCCAGCGCAACAGATTATCAAGATTGTTGACGAAGAGCTGACAACTATTCTGGGTTCTGATACTGCTGAGATTATCAAGTCACCAAAGATTCCAACTATTATCATGATGGTTGGTCTGCAAGGGGCTGGTAAGACCACCTTTGCTGGAAAGCTTGCTAATAAGCTCAAGAAAGAAGAAAATGCTCGTCCTCTCATGATTGCGGCGGATATTTACCGTCCGGCGGCTATTGATCAGCTGAAAACACTTGGACAGCAAATTGATGTTCCTGTCTTTGCTTTAGGCACGGAAGTTCCAGCAGTTGAGATTGTCCGTCAGGGTTTGGAGCAAGCCAAAGCAAACCACAATGACTATGTCCTGATTGATACGGCTGGGCGCCTTCAGATTGACGAAAAGCTCATGCAGGAGCTGTCAGATGTCAAAGCGCTGGCTAATCCGAATGAAATCCTCTTGGTTGTAGATGCCATGATTGGTCAGGAGGCGGCTAATGTCGCTCGAGAATTTAACAGTCAACTGGAGGTGACCGGGGTTATCCTGACTAAGATTGATGGCGATACCCGTGGTGGTGCAGCCCTGTCTGTCCGTCAGATTACTGGTAAGCCTATTAAATTTACTGGTACCGGTGAAAAGATTACTGATATCGAAACCTTCCACCCAGACCGCATGTCCAGTCGGATTCTGGGCATGGGGGACATGCTGACTCTGATCGAAAAAGCCTCTCAGGAATACGATGAGAAAAAATCGCTTGAAATGGCTGAAAAGATGCGGGAAAACACCTTTGATTTCAATGACTTCATTGATCAGCTGGATCAGGTACAAGGCATGGGACCTATGGAAGACTTGCTCAAGCTGATTCCAGGTATGGCCAATAATCCTGCTCTCAAGAATATCAAAGTAGATGAGAAAGAAATTGCTCGCAAGCGTGCCATCGTATCCTCTATGACACCAGCTGAGCGGGAAAATCCTGACTTGCTGAGTCCTAGCCGTCGCCGTCGGATTGCCAATGGTTCAGGTAACAGCTTCGTCGATGTCAATAAATTTATCAAAGACTTCAATCAAGCTAAGCAGATGATGCAGGGCGTTCTGTCAGGCGATATGAGCAAGATGATGAAGCAAATGGGGCTCAATCCAAACAATATGCCTAAGAACATGCCTGGCGGCGGAGGAATGCCCGACATGTCAGCTCTAGAAGGCATGATGGGTCAAGGCGGTATGCCAGATATGTCAGGCTTAGGAGGATCCGGCATGCCGGATATGAGCCAAATGTTTGGCGGCGGACTCAAGGGCAAGGCTGGAGAGTTCCTGATGCGCCGCAGCATGAACAAGATGGCCAAGCAAATGAAGAAAAACAAGAAGAAGCGGAAGTAATAACAAAAAAACAAGTCGCATAACTAAGTTTTATGTGGCTTGTTTTTGGAAACATCAGATTCAGATACGGAGACTATAATGAAGCCTTTTTTTACTCGATGCATTCATCGACTTGCTAAAACCTTTCAAAAATTATTGAATAAGCTGCCTTCCCACCCTATTTCTCATCTACCTGCCAGCAAGGTCAAAATACATCCTATTATCATGATTCCAGGTAGTTCGGCGACAGAGAATCGATTTAATCGAATGGTTAAAAAACTCAATCGTAATCAGCATCCGCATCATAGTTTGCTCCGTATTAAAATTTGGAATGACGGGCATATAACTTACCGAGGGCATTTGAAGCGAAAGGATAGAAATCCCATTTTTGTAGTTGGCTTTCAAAATAATCGCGATGGTTATGAAAATATCAAGAATCAAGCAGCAATGTTTGACGCTGTCTTGACTGCCTTGCGAGAGAAGTATTCTTTTAACAGCTTTAAGGCGCTTGGACATTCTAACGGTGGTCTAGTTTATACATTATTCCTGCAGCAATACCTTGCAAACCATTCTGGGCTAGAGATGGAAAAGCTCCTGACTATCGGCAGTCCTTATAATCTGAACAAGAAAAATCTCAATCATCGAGTTGCGATGTTAGTTGACTTTGTAGACAACCAGGAAAAACTGCCTAAGAAGCTGGAGCATTTGTCAATTTTGGGAATCTTTTTCCGAGATGGCGACGGAATTGTCCATAAAAGCAGTGTAGAGGCTGGGAGTTTGATTTACAAAGGAAAAATCGCTTCACACAGAGAGGTCGTCATCGTAGGCAAGGACGCCCATCATTCTTCCTTGCCGCAAAATGAACAGGTAGTTGATTTGATTAGGGAGTTTTTATTCTAGTAAATATTTTACATAATTTAATTTTAGTAAAAATCAGAAAGGCAATAAAAGAATGAAAATGACAGACATTCTTTATAGGTATTATGGTGACTTTGATCTGGTAAATGAAAAATGGAACGAAGACTATGAAAGCATTTTAATTAAGCCAAAGGATAATCAAGAATATAAAAGATGCCGTTTGGCAAAGAAAACACCCAAAAAAGAAGGCTACTTTACAGTCTTTTGGAAAAAAGACCAAAACAACAAGAATATTCCTTATACTGATAGAGACTTGGGTGATGAACTAGTTATTGTCGTTATTGACGACTGTCATTGCGGTATATTTATAATTCCCAAAGGGGTGGCTATTAGTAAAAAAATTCTTTCTACAAAGGATTGTAAAGGAAAGATGGCTATGCGGTTTTATCCGTCCTGGTGCACAAATTTAAATAAAACAGCTCAGGCAACACAAAAATGGCAACTGGATTATTTTAAAAAAATCAAATTAGAAGAATAAGTTTTAGGTAAAACAAGATAGAGTTGAGAAACTAAACTCTGTCTTGTTTTTATTATCTTTTTTGTATTAAAGTTAGATTGCTTACTTCCCTCTGTCATCTTTCCGAAAAACTATAATTTTCTTGAAAAATATATCTAGATATGCTATACTACCATTATAGAAAAAACGGAGAAATGTGATGAGACGTGAACTGTTATTAGAAAGAATTGATAGACTCAAAGCCACTATGCCCTGGTACATTCTGGAATATTACCAGTCTAAGCTGGCGGTGCCTTATAGTTTTACAACCTTATACGAATATCTCAAAGAATATGATCGCTTTTTTAACTGGATGCTAGAATCTGGTATCACGGATGCTTCGCATATTGCTGAGATTCCTCTCTCAATCTTGGAAAATATGACCAAAAAAGACATGGAAGCCTTCATTCTTTATCTGCGCGAGCGGCCGCTTCTCAATGCCAATACAACTCAAAATGGTGTTTCCCAGACAACCATTAACCGGACTCTTTCGGCTTTATCTAGCCTCTACAAATATTTGACTGAGGAAGTCGAAAACGAACAGGGCGAGCCTTACTTCTATCGAAATGTGATGAAAAAAGTTGCTACTAAGAAGAAAAAGGAAACTCTGGCAGCCCGTGCAGAGAATATTAAGCAGAAGCTCTTTTTAGGGGATGAGACAGAAGAATTTCTCCAGTATATTGATACGGAGTACCCCAAGAAACTCTCTAATCGAGCTCTGTCCTCCTTCAACAAGAACAAGGAACGTGATCTAGCCATTATTGCCTTGCTACTAGCCTCTGGCGTTCGTCTGTCTGAAGCTGTTAATCTGGATCTGAAAGACATCAATCTCAAAATGATGGTCATTGAAGTGACAAGAAAAGGCGGAAAAAGGGACTCTGTCAATGTTGCTGCTTTTGCCAAGTCCTATTTAGAGGAGTACCTGAGTATTCGAAGCAAACGATACAAGGCCGAAAAGACTGATACAGCCTTCTTTTTGACTGAATACCGTGGCACTCCTAATAGAATTGATGCTTCTAGTGTTGAAAAAATGGTGGCCAAGTATTCTGAGGACTTCAAAGTGCGAGTGACTCCTCACAAACTCCGCCATACGCTTGCTACACGCTTATATGATGCAACCAAATCTCAAGTTCTCGTAAGTCATCAGCTAGGGCATGCTAGCACTCAGGTAACGGACCTCTACACCCATATTGTCAATGATGAGCAAAAGAATGCTTTGGATAAATTATAATATTACATAATTTAAAATATGTAACAACAGAGACAGCAATAACAACAAAAGAGCGAAAATCTAGTTTAGATGCTTCGCTCTTTCTTTTATAAAAATTCAATCCAATAGTTCCGATGAGGTTCAATAATAAGCGGTCTGCCCCAGAAGTGCTTGAGATGCTCCAGATTTGCTGCTGTGACAGGTCGATTCTTGGAGTTGTACTTTTCAGCGCTTTCTCTAGTTAGGAAACATTTGACTGCTTCGTAGGAGCCTTCTGCTGTCTCTCTATTCAGCCCTTCGAAGCTAACTTCATCGCCTGGCTGAGGATTATCCGTGAAGAGTTTTCCGATAAAATAGACCGTTTTACTCTTCATCAGATCGTAAGCCTTGATATTCTCTATTCGATTATTAGCTGCTGCAAACATGATACAAAAGCTGTCTACAAGATCCTTCAAGGGCATCAGGTCTTCCTTGGGAACGAAAACATCTACCATGTAGAGCCCGCCAATGACTAGGTTTTGGAAAGAAGGTTGCTGAATAACATTATCCAACGCCATGCCAAGCGGTAATTTCACAGCTTGATAGCCTGATTTTTCAAATTCTTCTTTCTTTTTCTCATAATCTTCTGGAGATATGCTAACATAAAAATTGTCTGGATTAGGAGATGGTTTTTTCTTCAGAAAAGCTACAACTGTGCGGTCCAACTGCTCAAACAGACCAAGGCTTTCTACTGGGACTTTCTGCATCAAGGCACCCCTTTCTCTAATTCCCTATCATTTTATCATATCTGTTAGATAAAGCCTAGAGAAAACTAGCTGGTTAAGGAAACGTAAGAATGTTGTTGATTTGAAATATACTGTTTACATGAAAAACCAAACTCTTCGAGAGCTTGGTTTTCTTTATGTCATATTTTAACCGACGATAGCTTCGGCAATCTCTTCTCTGCTTATCCCAGCAAAGTAACGGCTAATATCAATCCTTTCAAGAGCTTTAAGTACATCTTCACGCTCGTATTTAACACCGCGCAGCACATCCTCTACTGCTGCTACGTCTTCAATACCAAAGAAGTCTCCATAGATTTTAATATCCTGAATCTTAGATTCAACAACATTGGCAAAGATTTCTACCTTACCGCTGGTAAACTTGGTGCCACGGCGGACATTGTATTCAGGTGATTTACCATAGTTCCAGTCCCAAGTTCCAAACTTGCTATCTCTGATTTGCTTGATTTCTTCTAGTTCTTTCTCAGAGAAGACATATTCTGTCATTTCTGGATACTCTTTCTTCATATAGTCCAGAAGCAGGTCACGGAATTCTTCGACAGTAATCTTTTCTGGCAATTCGTTGACAATATTTGTCACGCGTGCACGGACAGATTTAACCCCTTTTGATTCGAACTTGTCTTTAGAAACCTTAAGCGCATTGGCCAAGACAGACAAATCAACATCAAAGAGTAAGCAACCATGGTGCATGATACGGCCGTTAATATAGGCCTGAGCATTGCCACAGAACTTCTTACCGTCAATTTCCAGGTCATTACGTCCAGTAAATTCAGCCTTTACCCCAAGCTCTGCCAAGGTATTAATAACCGGCGTAGAAAAACTCTTGAAGTCAAAGGCACGATCTTCGTTTTCCTTGGAGATAATGGTGTAGTTGAGGTTGTTCAGATCATGATAGACAGCTCCACCGCCACTGATACGACGTACGACCTCAATGCCATGCTCACGAACATAATCACGGTTGATTTCTTCGATGGTATTTTGGTGACGTCCCACTATGATAGAGGGTTTGTTAATCCACAGCAGGAAAATTTCATCCTCATCTAAGAGGTGTTTGAAAGCATATTCTTCCAGAGCAATATTAAAAGCTGTATCATTTGAGTAGTTAACAATGTATTTCATAAGCTACCTCTTTATACGATAGAGACTGGAACAATGATTTATGTCCAGTCTAATCTATCTTTTAAATTATTTTTTCTTAGGTGAGTGAACTGCTAACCCCAGTACGTCTGCAAAAGCTTCGTACATAACTTCTGAGAAGGTTGGGTGACCGTGAATAGTCTTAAGCATCTCTTCTACGGTGATTTCCATTTCGATGATGGTTGATGCTTCGTTGATCAATTCTGCAGCTGCAGGACCGATGATATGAACACCGAGCACTTCACCATACTTCTTGTCAGCAATGACTTTAACGAAGCCTTGAGCTGCGTCTGAAGCAATAGCACGACCGTTAGCAGCGAAGTTAAACTTACCAATTGCTACATCGTATTTCTCACGAGCTTGCTCTTCTGTTAAACCTACTGCTGCTACTTCTGGCAAGGTGTAGATAGCTGCAGGTGTCAGATTGAGTTTAGCAATATGGTGGTTACCTTTCAGAGCATTTTCAGCAGCGACTTCACCCATACGGAAGGCTGCATGAGCCAGCATCTTAGTACCATTGATATCTCCTGGTGCGTAAATACCTGGAACAGAAGTTTCCATGTACTCATTGACCTTGATACGGCCGCGATCCAGTTCGAACTCAACCTCACCAATGCCTTCTAGGTCTGGCACGCGTCCGATAGACAGCAGAGCCTTATCTGCGAGGATATCTTCCTTTCCTTCAACTTTGATACGAAGTTTGCCGTTTTCTTCGATGATTTCTTCCAACTTAGTTTCAGTTAGAATTGTCATGCCCTTACGCTCCAAGATGAGGCGAAGGTTTTTAGAAACTTCCGCATCCATAGCTGGTACAATGCGGTCCATCATTTCGATAACGGTAACTTTTGAGCCAAATGTCATGAAGGCTTGTCCAAGCTCAATACCGACAACACCACCGCCGATAATTACAAGATTTTCAGGCACTTCGTTCATTTCCAGAATATCATCACTAGTCATAACGAGAGATGATTCCATACCTGGGACATTGATTTTGCTGACTTTTGAACCACCAGCAAGGATGATTTTCTTGGTTTCAAGCAATTCTGAACCATTAACCAAAACATTCTTGTCTTTAGTAATGGTACCAATTCCTTTATGAACATCTACGCCATAGCTGCGAAGAAGGCCAGCAACACCGCCAACGAGTGTATTGACAACCTTGTTTTTGGTTTCCAAAACCTTGTCCATGTCCACTGAGAAGCTTGGATTTTCGATGATGATACCGCGGTTAGCAGCGTGGCCAAGGCTTTCAATGATTTCAGCATTGTGCAGGTAAGTCTTAGTAGGGATACAGCCACGGTTCAGGCAGGTTCCGCCGAGCTCAGACTTCTCAACCAAGGCAATCTTGCCACCCAGCTGGGCTGCTTTGATAGCCGCTACATAACCAGCAGGTCCGCCACCGATAACAACGATATCGTAAGCATCATCACTCTTATCATCATCTGTACTTACTGCCGCTGTTGTAGGAGCTGGTGCTTCCGCAGATGCAGATCCGCCAGCGGTTGGGATGTTTTCTCCTTCTTCTCCCAAGTAACCGATGACTTCCGTTACCGGAACAGTTTCTCCGTCACCTTTGAGAATGGCAATCAGGTAGCCGTCTTCTTCAGCTTCCAATTCCATGCTGACCTTGTCAGTCATGATTTCCAGAAGGATTTCCCCTTCTTTGACAAATTCGCCGACTTTCTTATTCCATTGGACAATCTGCCCTTCGGTCATATCCACGCCGGCTTTTGGCATAATTACTTCTAAAGCCATTTTTCTTTCCTTTTCTAATTTAGTTTTTTCACTTGCTGAGTGTTTTGTTTCTTTACTTTTTAAACTAGCAAAGAAAATTTTATACCAACATTGAAATTGGGTCTTCAATCAAAGCCTTCAAGTCCTTCATAAACTTAGCTCCAGCCATTCCGTCAACTACACGGTGGTCAATGGTCAAGCCCAGACTCATAATTGGACGAATAACAATTTCGCCATTAACAACGACAGGTTTTTCCACTGTTGAGCTCACACCTAAGATAGCAGAGTTTGGTTGATTGATAATTGGACCAAAGGACTGAACGCCAAACATACCTAAGTTACTGATTGTGAAAGTTGAGTTTTGCAGCTCGCTCGGAGCTAACTTGCCTTCCAAAGTACGTCCGATTACATCTTTAAAGGCTACCACAAGCTCTGATAGGCTCATTTTTTCTGCATTATAGACAACTGGTGTCATCAAGCCATTATCCATACCGACTGCCATTGAAAGGTTGACATAGTTGTGTGTGATAATGGTCTTGCCATCCTCTGTCAAGGTCGAATTGAGATAAGGATGTTTCATCAAAGTCTTCACAACAGCCAGCGAAAGCAGGTCTGTGACAGTTACTTTTTTGCCAGTTGCTTCTATGATTGGATCCAGCACTTTTTTACGCAAGGCCAGCATTTCTGTCATATCAACATCATAGTTGAGGGTGAATGTCGGCGCCGTCAGGTAAGATTCTACCATTCGCTGAGCAATGACCTTCCGCATCGGCGTCATTGGAATACGCTCAATCTCACCATAAGGAGTGACATTATCAGGTACTTCTTCCACTTTTTCAATTTGAGCAGGAGATTTGATTGTATCGCTCTCAACATTCTCAGGCAAGAAAGCAAGAACATCTTTCTTCATAATCTTGCCACGATGGCCAGTTCCTTGAATCTCTTGCCAAGCAATATTGTGTTCTTGGGCAATTCGTTTTGCCAGTGGTGAAATACGCACCACGTTTGTATCTTTATAAGTTTCCACGTCTTCTTTGTGGACACGACCGTTTGCGCCTGAGCCAGAAACATCATAGAGGTTGATTCCCAAATCATCCGCTAACTTTCTAGCCGCAGGAGTCGCTCTTAGCTTATCATCAGCCATGACCTCTCCAATTCTATTATAAGATATTAAGGACGCAGAGGACAATGAAAAAATAGGAGATTGACGCTGTGTTCGATGAACACAAGGAAATCTATCTTTTTTTCGCAGTCCTCCGTCCGAATTCAATTACATGATACTAAGGCGTTAAAAATCAAAGTGAAAATAGAAAACTTAACGAAGAAATTTTCGTTTCTAGAAAAGTTTATCTTTTTCACACAGACTTTAGCCCATGTTCAACTCTACAAGTAACTTGGATACAAAACGTAACTCAAGTTACTTCGGTTGCTGCTATCAGGCAGCCAACCTAGTAGACTTACTAAGTCGTTCGTCGAATATTATCGATTCGACTCTCTCCTGTTGCAACTCTACAAGTAACTTGGATACAAATGTATCTAAAGTTATTATAGTTACCGCTATCTGCGACCAACCTTGTAGACCTACTAATTCGTTCATCGGATAAAATCGGTCCGAATAACGATTGTCTGCAATTAGTAAAATTTTAGTTACTTTGACCCTCTACACAAGATTAGATTACATAAACTATTTTATGTAATCTAATCCATAAGAAAGCCTTTTCTTTATTATACCTTATTCTTTATGATATGTCTTCCGAATAGCGTCTTTGATGCTTTCAACAGTCGGAATCATCGCGTTTTCCAAGTTTTGTGCGTAAGGCATTGGCACATCTTCACCTGCACAGCGGCGGATTGGAGCATCTAGATAGTCAAATGCTTCAGACTCAGAAATAATCGCTGAAATCTCTCCGATATAGCCACTTGTTTTGTGGGCATCATTAACCAGAACAACCTTACCAGTCTTCTTAACAGAATTGATGATAATATCTTTATCAAGCGGCACCAATGTACGTGGGTCGACCACTTCTACAGAGATGCCTTCTTCTGCCAATTCTTCCGCTGCCTGCATGACACGGCGAAGCATTTTTCCGTAGGTAACAACTGTTACATCGGTACCTTCTTTTTTGATTTCACCAACACCAAGTGGGATTACATACTCAGGATCCAGTGGCACTTCACCTTTTTGGTTAAATTCAGACTTGTATTCCAGGATAATGACTGGGTTGTTGTCTCGGATAGAAGCCTTGAGAAGTCCCTTCATGTCAGCTGGAGTTCCCGGTGCCACAACCTTAAGACCTGGAATGTGGGTAAACCAAGATTCCAAAGACTGCGAGTGCTGAGCCGCTGAGCCAACTCCATTACCTGCTGCACAGCGGACAGTCATTGGCACCTGCCCTTTTCCGCCAAACATATAGCGCGTTTTAGCGGCTTGGTTTACAATAGCATCCATGGCGATTACAGAGAAGTCCATAAAGGTCATGTCTACGATTGGACGCAGCCCTGTCATAGCTGCTCCAGCTGCTGCTCCAGAAATAGCTGCTTCTGAAATCGGACAGTCACGTACACGCTCTGGCCCGAACTCTTCCAGCATACCAACAGATGTTCCGAAATCTCCACCAAAGACTCCGACATCTTCTCCCATCAAGAGTACATTTTCATCGCGACGCATTTCCTCAGACATAGCGAGGATGATGGTATCACGAAAAGACATAGTTTTAGTTTCCATTTTCTTTTTCTCCTCTCTTTAGTCTGCGTAAATATCTTCAAAGGCAGATTCAAGCGGTGGGAATGGGCTTTCTTCTGCGAACTTCACAGATGCTTCTACTGCTTCTTTGACTCCAGCTTGGATAGCTTCCAGCTCTTCCTCGCTTGCAATCTTGTTTTCCAGCAAGTATTTACGAAGATTTTCGATTGGATCTTTTTTCTTCCATTCTTCTACTTCTTCACGAGTACGGTATTTACCTGGGTCGGAAGAAGAGTGTCCCAACCAACGATAAGTCACACTCTCAATCAAGACAGGTCCTTTACCACTGCGAACATGCTCTACAGCTTTTTGGAAGCCTTCATAGACATCCAAAACATTATTGCCATCTTCGATGAACATTCCTGGAATGCCATAAGCTGCGCTGCGCTCGTGGATGTGCTCTACATTGGTCATTTTCTTGATGTCGGCAGAAATACCATAGCCGTTATTGATGCAATAGAAAATTACTGGTAGATTCCAGATAGAAGCCATGTTGACTGCTTCGTGGAAGACGCCCTCATTGGTAGCACCATCACCAAAGAAGCAGACAACAATCTTACCTGTCTTCTGCATTTGCTGGGTCAGAGCTGCTCCGACAGCAATTCCCATGCCACCACCTACGATACCATTAGCACCAAGATTTCCAGCATCTAGGTCCGCAATGTGCATAGAGCCGCCTTTTCCTTTACAGGTTCCAGTGTATTTACCAAGGATTTCAGCCATCATTTCGTTGAGGTTGATTCCTTTGGCGATAGCTTGACCGTGTCCCCGGTGATTAGAAGTCAGCAAATCATCCTCATTTAAGGCCAGCATAGCACCGACATTGGCTGCTTCCTCACCTACTGAGAAGTGAGTCATCCCAGGAACCTTTCCTTTTTTTACAAGTTGAGCAATTTTTAAGTCCATGCGACGGATTTCTTCCATCTTACGGAACATCTCTAACAAAAGATTTTTATCTAAAGTTGCCATTTTTTTGCCTTTCTAAGCATAATTCTTCTATTTAATTCTATCTAAAGCTGTAAGCACTGTCAAAACTTTTGCTCACTTGCATTTCACAAAGAAAAACCAGTCAATCCATTGGATAAACTGGTTTTCGATGCCAAAATAGAAATTTCACAAACTTTTTGTGCTAGAGTAGTTTTTACTACTTTGAAACTGTTATACGAAAATAATAGCGGAGCATGCTTTTGATTAGTCCGCCTGTTTAGCAAAATCTGCAATCATCTGCTCCATCTGCTCACGGCTTGGTGTTGTTAGCATATAGAGGTAGTCACCTTGCAGCTCCGCAAATGCAGCTGGCATGTCTTTCTTAACTTTGAAATTATCTCTGTATTTCTCCAGCAAGTCAGCCTCAGGGTAAGCATAGTTCGTTGATGCACGGCGTGATGTTGCCAGACAATACAGCGGCTCCATGTGGGCAGCTGGGAAAGGCTCTCCTGCTACAATCGCTGCATAGCCTCTGTAAAGATCGATTGAGTGGGCGAAATTATAGACATCAATGGTAAAGCCACCTGCTGGACGGTTATTGTACTCAATGGCTACATAATCATCACCTTCGCGGAAGAACTCAATATGGAAAAAGCGTTCTTTCATACCGAAGATTTTGACAATCGCTTCTCCATAAGCACGCAGTTTTGGATCCATATCCTTGAGAACGTAATAGGAATTGTCCATCTTATAGATCATCAAATCCAGTGGTGTATGGGCATAGTCAAAGGTGGTTGAAAAGACGATCTGACCGTCCTTATCTACCAAACCATCAAAGGTACAAATCTCGCCAGACTGGACAAACTTTTCAAAGAAATAAGCTGTCTGGTGATCCCATTCTTGCTTGAAACGTTCAACATCTTCTGCTGTTTCCAATTTAAAGGTCGCAGCTGCCCCCACTCCATTATCAGGCTTGGCAATCAAAGGCAGACCAAGTTTCTTGACAGCCAAATCAGCCCCAGCTTCTGTATTGACAATCTGGCCCGGTACAACTGGAACGCCTGCTTTTTTAAAGAGTTTCTTCATTTCTGATTTAAACTTGGTCTTTTTCAAGTCTTTTGGTTTTGCTCCAAATACATTGAATTGCTCACGCAACTCAGCGTCCAGTTCCAGCCAGTATTCATTATGAGACTCAATCCGATCGATAGGTCCATGCTTGTAGAAGAGAAAGGCAACAGCTCTTTTCACTTCGTCAAGATTTTCAAGATTTTCTACTCTGAAGTATTCAGTCAATGAATCCTTCAAAGGCTGGTCTAGCTGGTCATAAGGCTCCTGACCAATTCCCAGAACAGTGATTCCTTTGTTAGCCAGTTCCACGGTAAACTGCTGAAAATTTTGCGGATAGTAGGGAGAAATAACGATATAATTCATAGGAAACCTCCTTTAAAGATTGAGTTCATTAAGGAAATAAGGCATTTGCTTACGCCACCAAATCCAGTCATGGGAAACATCATGGCCCCATTCAGCAAACCAAGCTGGAATATTCTTATGCTCAAAAGCTTCTTTCAGCGTGTAGAAGGAAGGAAGGCCATCCTGCTCCCAGTCGCCCAAGCCAGTACAAACGATAATATCAGCCTGTCGATAGCGGTCAATAAACCAGCCATCATTTTGGTTCCAGATATAGTCAGCTGGTGAGTTTTGATAAATGACTTCGTCATTCAAATTGTCACCGACAAAGAAACGTGCATCATAGACACCACTGAGGGCAATCACTTTATTGAAAACATCCGGATGCTGCAGGAAGAAATTAAGGGCATGATAAGCACCCATAGAGCAGCCTGTCGTCATCATAGGGTCAAACCAACCTGTCTTATGCTTGACGAAAGGAATCGCCTCTTCAATGACATAACGCTCATAGGCACGATGCATTTCTGCTCGGTCGTGTGGGTGCTTCCAGTCCGCCAACCAACTCTCGCTATCAACGCTGCTGAGAGTGAAAAACTGGACTTTACCAGCCTCAATAAAACCTGCACAGGCTTCAATCATGCCAAAATCAGCATACTCATTATGGCTGCCGCCTGATGATGCGAAGACTATAATCGGGAGTCCAGCATGTCCATAGCGATTGACATACATTTCACGGCCTAGATTGCCGCTCCAATGACTTAAAAATTCTACATGCATAGTTTCTACCTCTTTCTCACTGTTTGACTAGATTACCATTTCTCGCTGATAAAACGGAAACAGTCTGGCAAGTGCTCTGCCCAAGCGATTTCATTGTGAATAGCTCCAGACTGGATCTTAATCTGGATATTGGCCAAATCTACTCCAGACACAAGTAGCTGTCGGAAATAGCTGAGCGATGAATTGATATAGGCCTGCTTGATGTTGCCAGCCATCAATGTCTTATCTGTATCGTCAGCCTCTTCTGTACCAACATAAATGAAAATTCGCTGGTCTGCCTGAAGTGTTTTTCTCTCAATATAACGGTCAAAAGCTTCCTGATGCAGCCAATTGGCTGATGAAAAGATGCCCAGACAGCCAATCTGATCTTGGTATTCAACGCCGATAAACTGGCTAATATTTCCCCCAAGAGAGGACCCAATCATGGCTGTATGCAGCCGATCCGACTTGGTCCGATAATGCTGGTCGATAAAAGGCTTGACGACTTCCATGACAAACTCCGCATACTCCGTTCCCTTGCCGCCAAACTGAATTCCGGGAATATTGGACTCTTGGAACTTCCAAGCTGCGTATTCATTCATCCGTCGTTGACCATCGTTATCAATAGCCACGACAATCATTTTTTCAATGTCTGGATTACGCTTGATTGTCGGAATCACCTTCCACGAATGGCCGCTGAAAGACTCCTTGCTATAGAGAACGTTTTGGCCGTCGTGAAAATAAACGACCGGATACGTCTTATTTGTGTCCTGACTATAGTTCTTTGGAAGCAATATGCGGACACGGCGTTTTTGTTTAGTATAAGGAACGACCAACTCATGTGTCTTCATTTCAAGGTAAAAATAGGATTTATTCATTTTCAGAAAACTTTCTATTTTCAAAATTTTTATTTATTATATCACAAATTAAGCAAAAAAGTTAGGAATTTCCTAACTTTTTGATGATTTTTATTAGATAATGATAGAAAATAGATTATTTATCCAAATAAGGCTGTAAATCCTGCAAGGCTCGCACAGCAATTTTCTCATAGCGTTCTTTCTTGTCACGAATTCGAGGGCCGTCCAGCTCTTTGATAATGCCAAAATTGACATTCATGGGTTGGAAATGCTTGCTGTCAGCATGGGTAACATAGTGAGGCAGGCTGCCGATAGCTGTTGTTTCTGGAAAAACAAGTGCTTCTTCTCCTTTGAAGAGTCGAGCGGCATTGATACCAGCAACTAGACCTGAAGCAGCTGACTCTACGTACCCTTCAACTCCAGTCATTTGACCTGCAAAGAAAAGATTTGGCTGTTTCTTAGACCGGAAAGTCTGTTCAAGCAGATTTGGAGAGTCCATATAGGAGTTTCGATGCATAACACCATAACGGACAAATTCTGCATTCTCAAGACCAGGAATCATCTGAAAGACCCGCTTTTGCTCGCCCCACTTGAGATGAGTCTGGAAGCCGACAATGTTGTAAAGACTGCCTGCTGCATTGTCCTGACGAAGCTGCACAACAGCGTATGGCGTCTTATATTCACCATCTCGAGGACCTTGATAGTCATCTGGATATTCCAAACCAACTGGCTTCATCGGTCCATAAAGCATAGTTTTAATCCCTCGCTTAGCCATGACTTCAATTGGCATACAGCCTTCAAAGTATTTTTCCTTCTCAAAGGAATTGAGCGGTGCTTCCTCAGCATTGACCAAAGCATCATGGAAATCCATAAATTCTTGCTTAGTCATAGGTGCATTGAGATAGGCAGCTTCGCCCTTATCATAGCGGGATTTGAGATAGACCTTGGTCATATCAATGGTATTAACATCAATAATTGGCGCTGCTGCGTCGTAGAAATAAAAACCGTCGCCTCCATTGAGCGAGTGAATTTTTTCCGCCAAAGCATCGCTGGTCAAGGGCCCTGTCGCAATAACTGTGATGGCATCCTCCGGAATTTCGGTGATTTCTTCACGAATGACCTCAATCAATGGATGATTGGTCACTAGCTCCGTTACCAGCTGCGAAAAACCTTCTCTATCAACCGCTAGAGCACCACCTGCTGGCACCCGAGTCGCTTCTGCAGATTTTAAAATAACCGAGTCCAATCGTCGCATTTCTTCCTTGAGCAGACCGACTGCATTGGTCAGCGCATCTCCTCGCAGAGAGTTAGAGCAGACCAGTTCTGCAAAGTCTGCAGTTTTGTGCTGAGGTGTTGACTTAACACCCCGCATTTCATAGAGTTTGACTGGGATGCCACGCTTGGCAATCTGGTAAGCTGCTTCACTGCCAGCCAGACCAGCACCGATAACATTGATATAGGATGATGACATGATACTCTCCCTTGGATATTTCTAGATTTTCACTCTGACCATTATAACAAAAAGATAGTAAAAAAGACAGACAGGAGAATTCCTGAATGTCTATCATTTTGTCATTTTTTCCAAATAAGCAATCTTAGCAAAATCCTTATGATTGTTATTATCATTTCGGTAAGAATCTTGGGAAGAAGCGCGGTAGATAGCTAAAAATTGCTCCGCAGTCGGCAGTAGAAACTGAACACCTTCTACTTCTCTTCGAGACAGCTTCTCTAGCGGCACACCTGAAAATGCCTCCAAGGTTTCCATGACTCCAAATTCAATAGATAAGTCTTCTTTTTGAAATTCATGCTCGTGCAAATCGACTAAGCGATAGCCCAAGCACTCCATCATAGGCTCAATCTTGTCCATATCATAAATACGTTCTTCGTCTGGTGCTTCCCAGCCACGTTCATCACCGTGAACATGAATATCAATATCCCGCGCCTGCCAGTCCTGACAAGTAACCTGCTCCAGCCCCAAGGAGCCCATTAGCAGTGGAATAATTCCCATCTTGTTCAGTTGAGACGCGATTTTTAGAAATTCTGCAAATTTATCTGTCATAAAGCTGCACCTCTTCTTCAGAAAAAACATTTTACATAATATAAATTATGTAAAAATAACTATTTCACTTTTTCTTCTTCGTAATCACCATTGCTGCAGACCACTTGCTTGCCGCCACCACGAACTTTCTTTTCGATCAGATAATGGTCGCATTTTGGACAGTTCCGACCGACTGGCTTGTCCCAAGATGTGAAATCACAGTCAGGATAACGATCACAGCCATAAAAAATGCGATTTCGCTTAGTCTTACGCTCGATAACTTGACCTTTCTGGCACTGTGGACAGGTCACGCCGATTTCCTTGACGATAGCTTGAGTGTGACGGCAGTCTGGGAAATTACTGCAGGCGTAGAACTTGCCAAATCTCCCCAACTTGATGACCATGGGACTGCCACAGACCTCACAGTCAAAACCAGCCGGTTCATCCTTGATTTGGATTTTCTCCATTTCAGTCTCGGCTTTAGCGACTTCCTTTTCAAAAGGTCGATAAAACTCGTCAATAACTTTCTGCCACTGCTCTTTGCCAACTTCTACATCATCCAATTTTGCTTCCATTTCGGCTGTAAATTTCACATTTACGATGCCTGGGAAGAATTCGACAATCAATGAATTGACAATCTCACCTAATTCCGTCGGCTCAAAGCGCTTGGAAACCAGCTTAACGTAATATCGTTTCTGAATAGTTTCAATGGTCGGTGCATAGGTAGACGGACGACCAACACCATTTTCTTCTAAAGTCTTGATGAGAGTCGCTTCAGAATAACGAGCAGGCGGCTGGGTAAAGTGCTGTTCTGGATTGGTATTGACACGTTTGACGGTATCCCCCTTTTCCATATCCGGCAGCATTTTATTCTTATCAGAGTCGTTGTAAATAGCCAGATAGCCATCGAACTTGACCTGACTGCCATTGGCGGCAAATTGGACACCATTTTGCCCCAACTTAACATTCATAGTATCAAAGACTGCTGCTGTCATTTGGCTGGCTACAAAGCGGTTCCAAATCAGCGTATAGAGCTTAAGCTGATCCTTATCCAGATACTTTGCGATGCTTTCTGGAGTATTGAAAACGCTGGAAGGACGAATGGCTTCGTGAGCATCTTGAGCGCCAGAAGCGTTTTTGGCCTTGCTGCCATGTTTAGAATATTTAGCGCCAAATTTATCCGTGATAAAGCTTGCTGCTTCATTCTGCGCTACTGGACTGATACGAGTCGAGTCAGTACGCATATACGTAATCAGACCTTGTACGCCAGAACCGATGTTAATCCCTTCATAGAGCTGCTGAGCCACCATCATGGTCTTACGAGTCCGGAAATTAATCTTATTTGCGGCATCCTGCTGCATAGAGGAAGTCGTATAGGGCAGCGGAGCATTGCGTCGACGCTCTTTCTTTTCGACGCTGTCGACTATAAAGTCATCACCCTTGAGGTGAGAAAGGACGTTTTTGACCTCGTCGTTGTTAGACAGCTTCATCTTTTTACCATTCATACCGTAGAAGCTGGCCTGAAACTGACGAGTTCCTTTCTTGAAGGTTCCGTCAATCGTCCAGTATTCTTCTGGTTTGAAGGCATTGATTTCATTTTCCCGGTCGATAATCAGCTTGAGGGCGACAGACTGCACCCGACCAGCTGACAGACCTTTTTTGACTTTCTTCCATAGAATAGGAGAAATGGAATAACCAACCAAGCGATCCAGAACTCGGCGAGCCTGCTGCGCATCGACCAAATCCATATCAATCTGGCGCGGTTCTTTAAAAGCATTCTTGACTGCATCTTTGGTGATTTCATTAAAGACGACACGGTTTTTCTCTTTCTCATCCAGATTCAGAATGTGGGCCAGATGCCAAGAAATAGCTTCTCCTTCGCGGTCCGGGTCACTTGCTAGAAAGACTTGCTTAGCTTTCTTCGCTTCTTTTTTCAAGTCATTAATTAACGGACCTTTACCACGAATATTGATGTATTGCGGCTCATAGTTGTTCTCAAAATCAATGGACATAGTAGACTTTTTTAGGTCACGAATATGCCCGACACTGGCCAGAACCTTGTAGTTTCGTCCCAGATATTTTTCTATTGTTTTTGCCTTAGCAGGCGACTCTACAATGACAAGATTTTTCTTGGTCGTAGACTTTTTCTTTGTTTTTGTTACCAATTTAGACACCTTCTATAAGAAATAAATCTCATAGAGTTTAAACTATTTTTTGATAGATGTCAACTGCTAACTTTTCTTATAGGAAAACTTGTTTTAAAAATCAAACTCAGAAAGAACGTCAGAGCCTGATGTAATGCACTTTGCACCCTCTTGGATCAAATGATGGCAACCGTCAGATTTTCCATCTAAAATTGACCCCGGAATAGCAAAGACGTCTCGCCCTTCTTCCATGGCTCGCTCACAGGTAATCAAACTGCCTGAGCGCATCTTGGCTTCTGCCACGATGACGCCTCGACATAGACCGGCGATAATACGATTCCGCTCTGGAAAGTGAAATTTCAAAGGCTGTTCACCTGGACCATACTCCGTCAGCAATAAATGATTTTTGCCAATGTAAGCTTGTAGTTTTTTGTTGGCCTTGGGATAGAAGACATCTAATCCCGTTCCGATGACAGCAATTGTCTGACCTCCGTTTTGCAGGGCAGCCATATGGGCCGCCGTATCTACTCCACGAGCTAGGCCACTGACGATAACCAACTCATTGTTTAGCTCTTTGATAATCTTTTGTACAGAGGCATTTCCTTGCTTGCTGCTGTCTCGACTGCCAACGACTGCAGCCTTGGGCAATTCTAGTAGATTTAGATTTCCCTGATAAAATAACAAAGTCGGTGCATCGTAAATCTCGCATAAATCCCAAGGGTAGATATCATCCAAGATAGAAAAGGATGGAAAAAGTTCAAATTCTTCCTTCAAAGCTGGTAAATCAAGCCTCTTGTATTTCTCTATAAAGAGGGCAGGATTGCGGCACTCAGATACGACAGCCTTATCTCGCAGAGAAAGCTTGCCATCTTTACTCTCGGCGTATCTCAAAACATTTAAAACCTGATGATTGGTCAAACCAGCTTTTTTCAATTTATAAATTTCAAAATTATTCATTTTTTCACCTCACTTTCTTATTCGTAAAAAAGTTCAAAAAAAGAACTGCAGTACAGTTCCTTCTTTACGATTCTATTAAATTTGATGTTGTCAATAGCTGGTTTCTATGCCTATCGCCTTTAACACATCTTTTATTCTTTATGAACAGGGATTTCCTTAATAATCTTAGCAGGATTGCCAGCCAAGACTACATTATCACCAAAAGACTTGGTCACAACCGCTCCTGCTCCGACTACGACATTATCCCCTAGTGTCACGCCCGGCAGAATCGTCACACCTCCGCCAGCCCAGAAATTATCACCAATAGTGATTGGTGCTCCGTACTCAATTCCGGAATTCCTTTCCACTGGATCAAGCGGATGAAGAGGTGTCAGAAACTGGCAATTAGGACCGAGCAGGGCATTGTCTCCGATGCGAATCGGGCAAACGTCCAGCATAGTCAGGTTCCAGTTAGAACAAAAATTTTCTCCTAAATGAATGTTAATTCCGTAGTCGCAAACCAAATCTGGCTTCATAGCAAGATTATTTCCCGTACTGCCAAACCATTCTTTGATAATAGCACTTCTCTTGTCGCTGTCTTGCTCTTGGTTAAAACGATATTGAAATTCTTTGGATCGGGCTCTAATTTTTCTTAAATCTTCATCTTGTGGTCGGTAAATCTCTCCAGCAATCATTTTTTCGTATTCGCTTTGCATGGCATCCTCCTTTTCATGTTTATTCACACATTGATTTTACGGGTTCAAATGTCTTGCGATGAATAGGAGTTACGCCGTTTCGTTCCAATCCTTGCAAATGACTTTTAGTCCCATAACCGGCATTTTGCGCAAAATCATAGCCAGGAAATTCCTTGTCGTAGTCTGTCATCAGCTTATCCCGAGTAACCTTCGCTACAATACTGGCCGCTGCAATAGACAGAGAGTTAGCATCACCTTTGATGATGGACTCTTGCGGAATCTCAACATCCAGTTTCATGGCATCAATCAGCAGATAATCCGGCTTGAGACTCAATTTAGACAAAGCCTCTTTCATAGCAAGCTTGGTCGCTTCGTAGATATTGACTTGATCAATAATCTCATTGTCCATCAGGCCAATACCGACTGCCAAGGCTTTATCCATGACTGCTTGATAGATTTCTTGGTGCTTTTTCTTAGGAATCTTCTTACTGTCGTTGAGCCCCTTAATTTTACATCCTGGAGGTAAGATTACAGCTGCAGCGACAACTGGTCCAGCTAGAGGACCACGACCGACCTCATCAATCCCAGCGATCGCCCGATAGCCGGCTTGATAAAGCTCTTTTTCATACCGTAACATCTGCTCCAGACGCAAATCCTCGTCTAGCTCCGCCTGAATGGCTCTTTTACGCTTTTCAATCGCCTTTTGAACTCCGCTCCGCTGGTCATTAGCTGCTTCGGCCAGAAAAGGATCAGTCAAATCTGTCACTAACTCTAAACGTTGCTGGATTTCTTTAATCGTTGCCATCTAGTTCTCCAACCGTATCCAAACAATAACGACCTAACTTGCCATCGCGGACATCTTTGACAAAAATGCTGTAAAAACGATCGTAGTCATCGCGGAAGCCGAGTTTCTGGGTCATATCCATAATCATTTCAGGTGCTTCCTGACTTAGATCAAGCTGCTTGAAGCGTGCTGTCAGCTCCTCAGGATAATGCTCCTTAAAATAATTAAGGCCGAAAATCGTCACCTCATCCATAGGCAGCAGATTATCCTTAATAGCTCCAGTCAGGGCGAGCTTGAGAGCAACCGTCTCATCTTCAAACTTAGGCCAGAGAATCCCTGGTGTATCCAAGATTTCCAAGTCTTTATTTGACTTGAGCCATTGCTGACCCTTGGTAACACCTGGCTTATTCCCTACAACAGCGATTTTCTTACCAGCCAAGCGATTCATGAGGGTCGATTTGCCAGCATTGGGAATACCGATTATCATGGTACGCAAGGTTTCGATGCGAATTCCTCTCTCCTTCTGACGCGCCAATTTATCAGCCATAAGATTCTTAGCTGCGTCTGTAACTTTTTTAACAGCAGATTGTTCTTTGGAATTAATAGATAAGGTCGGAATCCCTTGGCTTTCAAAATAGCTCTGCCATTCTTTAATACGAACAGAGTCAGCCAAATCAGCTTTGTTTAAAATCAGAAGCTTAGGTTTATCGCCCACAATCTTAGTCAGCATAGGATTCTGACTAGATAAAGGAAGTCTCGCATCTACCAGTATCGTCACAAAATCAACAAACTTAATATTTTCCTGTACCTGTCTCCGTGCCTTGGACATATGCCCCGGAAACCATTGAATCGTTGCCATAATTTATCCTTTCAACGAATATCATTGATAAAATTTTATATCTTTACCTATTTTAACATATTTCTAGAATTTAAGCGGATGAATGCTAAAGTGATCTTCTCTACCTCAAGAGTAAAAAAAGCCCTATTGGGCCTTTTTAACTTTATCTTACTTGTTCAAAATGCAGATGCACAGCGATATGATCTCCATAGCCGTTGCGCTCTAAATCGCGCTGCAAGCGATAGGAGATATAATGCTCTGCAATGGTAATATAACCTGCACCCAAGAGGCGGCTTTCAACCATGGATTGGATCATGCTAATCGTCGCACGTTCAACCTTAGCTTCTTCCAAATCCAGAGCGACTTTCTTTGTAACCTGCGCTAAATTCTGACGCAAATCATCTGTCAACACATAGACAGTCTGCGCTGCCTTTAAAACCGCTTGATAGATTTTATCTGGGTCAAATTCTACAACCTCACCACTCCGTTTAATAACTTGCATAAAAAACTCCTTTTATATTATATATTTCTAATCTAATGTATGTCTCTAACATGACTGCTGCCAGTCCAGTTGTCTATAGTCTGCTCCAAAAGAAATCTCAAAGTCAGACCATACCTTTACATTATATAATTTTTTCCAATATTTTTCAAAGGATGCTTCCATTTTTTTAGCCTTAAAAGACCATATGAAAAAGGACCGCTCTGGGCAATCCTTTCTAGAAATATTTCTTTCAGTTTTATCAATCAATAATCTGGTCTCAGGACACCTTTAACCGTCTCTTTGGTTGCTTGATAGTCGCCATCTACCACGACCTTGATAATGCGTTTGGCATCTTCTTCGGGCGCAGGCACAAGCGGTAAGCGAGTTGGGCCTGCCGCAAAGCCCAAGTAATTAAGGACTGCCTTGACAGGGGCAGGGCTTGGGTAAGAGAAAAGAGCATTGACTTTAGGGATGAATTTCCGTTGGATAGCTGCTGCTTTTTTGATGTCATTGTGCTCAATAGCATCCAGCATTGCAAACATTTCATCACCGTTTGTGTGAGAAGCAACTGAAATAACTCCATCAGCCCCCAGATTCATAGCATGAAAGGCATCACCATCCTCACCAGTGTAAATCAGAAACCCCTCTGGACGATGTTCGATCAGATAGGCCATATTCGCCAGACTGGTACATTCTTTAACGCCGATAATATTTGGATGTTCTGCTAATCTCAGCATAGTCTCAGGTGTCATCTCAACTACTACCCGGCCAGGTATATTGTAGATAATGATAGGCAGGTTTGAAGCATCCGCAATGGCTTTAAAGTGCTGATACATCCCTTCCTGAGAAGGTTTATTGTAATAGGGAACAATTGCCAGACCAGCCGCAAAACCACCAAATGCATCTACTTCTTTGACGAATTCGATAGAGTCGCGCGTTTCATTGGTACCAACACCCGCAATCAAAGGGACGCGCCCCTTGACAACCTTTTGAACAGCCGCAAATAATTCCAACTCTTCATCGTGAGTCAGGGTTGGACTTTCAGCAGTTGTTCCAGCCAGCAAAATCCCATCCGTATGATGCGCCAAAAGGTGCTCAATCAAGTCTGGAATAGCTTCAAAATTGATGGAACCATCTTCATGAAAAGGAGTAATAAAAGCTGTGATGATTTTACAGTTTTTCAGATCCGCATACGCCATAAACTTACCTCTCTTTATTATACGAAAAGAGGGTTGAAAGAACGATTATTCAACCCTGTACTGTCAAGTTTCCTTGGTCACTTTATTTTAATTCAAAAACAACTTCTGCTGTCGGACGAACTAAACCACGCTCATGCAGTGTCTCTGCGATTTGAACAGAATTCCAAGCTGCTCCTTTAAGAAGATTGTCTGAAACAACCCACATATGGATTCCTTTTTCTGCATCAAGATCCTTACGAATCCGGCCAACAAAGGTTTCTTTCTTACCAACCGCATTGATTGCTTGCGGATAAACCTGATGAGCTACATCATCTTCCAGAACAGCACCTGGAAAAGCTGCGATTGCTGCTTTTACCTGGTCAATAGGTGCAACTTCCTTAGTCTCGATGTAGACAGACTCTGAGTGAGCAGACAAAATAGGAAGACGGACACATGTCGCAGAAACAGCAATAGAATCATCTTCCATGATTTTCTTCGTTTCCTTAGTCATCTTCATCTCTTCGTAAGTATAGTCGTTATCTGTAAAGACATCAATCTGAGGTAAGGCATTAAAGGCAATAGGATAATGTTTTTTATCGCCGCCACATGGTAGGATGTTGGCTTCTGCATCCTTAGGATTTACACCATCATTGAGAACAGAGCGTAATTGAGCTTGAGTTTCAAGAATGGCTCCCATACCTGCACCAGAAACAGCTTGATAGGTAGACACAATGATGCGCTCCAACCCCCATTGCTGACGAACAGGCTCTAAAGCTACCATCATCTGAATTGTCGAGCAGTTAGGGCAAGCGATAATTCCCTTGTGCTGATCTAAGGCATGGGCGTTGACTTCTGGAACAACCAGAGGAACATCAGGATTTTGACGGAAATAAGAGGTATTATCAACCACTACTGCTCCAGCTTTGACTGCGTAAGGAGCGTATTTTGCTGAGGTAGAACCACCAGCTGAGAAGAGAGCAATATCTACACCTTCAAAAGCTGTCTCGGTCGTCTCTTCGATAGTAATGTCTTGTCCCTTGAATTGGAGAACTTTTCCAGCTGAACGAGCAGACGCCAGATAGCGTATTTTATCAATTGGAAGGCTAGATTCTTCCAGCATTTTAATCATTTGAGATCCAACGGCACCAGTGGCACCTACTACAGCAACTGTATATCCCATGCGATAACCTCTCTGAATTTTCAAAAAATTTTGTATTGTTAGTATTATACTATTTTTAGGGAAAAATGCAAATGGTTCTAAAGAATAAATGTTTGATATTTTAGATAAACTGCATTTACGCACTGCTCTAGGACTCAACTGCCTTCTGCGAAGTTGTTTCATCAAGAGCAATAGCACTCACAACGTTGACCGTCTCAGTATCAATGTCTCTAAGCTCGGCTACGACTAACGATCTTGCCTGTCTAAGAAAGCTTTCAAGGTTTACAGTTTTTGTTCTTGCGAACAAAACTGCATCCACTGTTCTATGACTCAATTTCCTCCTGCGGACTCGTTTCGTCAAGAGCAATAGAAAATCCCCAATCCGTAGACTGGGGATAAGGGCACTTTCGTGTGATCAGCAGGTTCACACAACTGATCAAGATCCGCTCCTGCGTTATGACCTCCCATGCTTCAATTTGCAGAAAAACTGCATATCAACTCATCGCACGAGATATAGTTTACCTTATCTTTTTCCGTTTTGTCAAGGTATTTAATCTAAAATATAAACAAAAACTTGTCTATCCTTCCACTCCTGCCCTTCTTTTTGGAATTGTTTCCGTACTCCTTCAAGATAGAAATCAGCTTGCTCTAGTAATTTTTGCGAAGGGATGTTCTGTAGATCAACATGTGCTTCTAAACGATGAAATCCTAGTTCGCGACTAACTTTCTTGAGTTCTTCTAACATAGCTCTGGCGTAGCCCTGACGCCAAAATTGATTATGTATCGTATAACCTATTTCCGCCCATTGGAAATCGTCTCTAGCTAGCACAAATAAATTAACCATACCTACATGTTTTCCGCTTTTTGCATCGTAAATTCCCCAAATATACTGCTGATCTTTTTCTCGAAAATCGCGGTGCTTTGCCACCAAATCCGCAAACCAACTTTCTGTACAAATTGTCATATCTAAAAGCCCGTCATCAAACGGTGATTGGGATGGTAGTCTATTTGAAAATCCTTCCAGCCAAACTGAGTAATCCTTCTCTTCCAGATATTTTAAATAAACATGTTTCATAAATACTTACTTCCCTCTCGAATACTAAGCGCAGCCATTTTTGTCTGATGCCGTTCTATGAAATCTCTGACCCAGTCTGGATTGGTTTTAGAATAATCTCTCAGCGCCCAGCCGATAACCTTGTTAATGAAGAATTCTGATTTACCTAAATTATTCACTAAAATCTTTTCTAACAGTTCAGTATCAGTTTCCTCTTTTCGCAGTAGTTGATGGTCAATGGCCAAGCGCCGCAGCCAGATATCCTCATCACAACTCCAAGCTAAAATAATCTCTTTGGTTTCTGGGAATCGAGCAATGATTGATCCGACCAAGCGGTCCAAAAAGTCTATGGTATCCCACCAAGATTTTGTTTGAGCCAGCTTCTTCAAACGTGGCAAGTCAGATGGAGTCAATAGTTTCTTGCGACTTTCCAGATAATCTAGCGCAGCATACTGTAATTCTCGATAAGAATTACTCCAAGTTTCATTTATAAAATCCCAGTCAATAACGGAGTCAGTCTGCTGTTTGAAAAAAGCCTTTGTGAGCTTCCGTCTGGCCGGAGTCTTGACTCCTAGAAACTCAAATTTATTTTTCATATAGGCTTTCATAGCCACCGCATCATCTGGGTTAGCTACAGCTTTTAACTCTTTTTCTAATTCCTCTACATCCATAGTTTACTCCAGCAATTCACGGTCATAAATAGTGTAGTCACAGCGGTAAATCACGAGGCGCTTGCCGTCAATCAGCAATTCAGAGGTTTTAGGAGCATCTGACTTATCAAGAGAGACACGGTCTCCAGCATAGGCAGCCAGCGGAGTTCCGTTTTGAGAGCGAATCAGAATAACCTTTTTCTTTCCGGTAAAGTCGTTTTTAAAAGCTGAAATCATTCGATTTAAAACAGGGACAGAATGGCTATTCTCCTCAACATCTGCAGTCTTTTGATATTGAGCAAAGACATCTTTCAAGCCTTTTTCTTCTGCAATTAAGGAAGAGCCCACATGGTCAATCTCATACTTACCCAAGGTGATTTTGAGCACAGAAGAATCTTCCTTGGAATTTCCTTCCGCATCAACTGAATCAAACTCCTCGTTACGCGAGATGGATAGGGACTTGCCCGACATCTGGTCTATGAGTTGGGAATTCTCATCATAGGTGCGAACCGTCATCTCTAAACCAATCCATTCCTCTTTGGCATTTTTAAACCAATTTTCAACGGCCTGACAGCCGCTCAAAATCAAAAGGGCAATACTTAGAAGAATTATTAATAAATGTTTCTTTTTCATCATTTCCACTCCATTTCTTTTAAAAATTTAATTGGTCCAGCTTGCTTGTCTAAGGACTTTTGCAGCCAAACAATGTCATGCCAACGGTTAAATTTATAGCCAATTTTAGGGAAATGCGCCACCTGCTGATAGCCTCGCTTAGTATGAAAAGCAATGCTATCTTCGTTAGGCAGAGAAATACAGGCTAGAAAATGCATATATCCCATCTGATCTAACAGGTCTTCAAGTTCATCATAAAGCTTACTGCCGACTCCTTTTCCTCTAGCATCTTGACTGACATAGACGGATAATTCCACCGCCCAATCATAGGCTGCACGCGCATAATAAGTTGAAGCGTAGGCATAACCTAAGATAGCACCATCTTCTTCAGCTACCAAATAAGGATATTTTCCCAATGTTCTCTCAATCCTAGTTGCAAAAACCTCAATAGTCGGAACTTCATATTCAAAAGTAATGGCTGTATTTTCTACATAAGGCGCGTATATATCTAACAAAGATCTCGCATCTGATGGCTTAGCTAATCGGATATCCATAATCAGTCCATATTCTTCATATTTTCATTATTATACCAAAAAAAGCTCGTAAAGAGCCTTTTAAACCAAGATCAAAATAGACCAATCGCTGTGCCATCTGTCGCCACATCCATATTGAGTGCTGCAGGACGTTTTGGCAATCCTGGCATGGTCATGACATCTCCTGTCAAAGCCACAATAAAGCCTGCTCCAAGTTTTGGAACCAATTCACGAATGGTGATTTCAAAGTTTTCTGGCGCACCCAGAGCAGCAGGATTGTCTGAAAAACTATACTGTGTTTTGGCCATGCAGATTGGCAGCTTGTCCCAACCGTTTTTGACAATTTCGCTAATCTGAGTCTGCGCTTTTTTCTCAAAGTTCACCTTTGAACCACGATAGATTTCTGTGACAATTTTCTCTATTTTTTCTTCAATAGAGAGGTCATTGTCATAGAGGCGAGTGTAATGCGCTGGTTTTTCGTCAATAGTTTTGACAACAGTTTCAGCTAGAGCTACACCACCTTGAGCGCCATCAGCCCATACACTAGCAAGCTCAACGGGTACCTTAATTTCTGCACAAAGTTCCTTAAGAGCAGCAATTTCAGCTTCCGTGTCAGATACAAATTCATTGATGGCCACTACTACTGGGATACCGAACTTGCGGATATTTTCAACGTGACGTTTGAGATTGGCAAAGCCAGCTCGTACCGCCTCAATATTCTCTTCTGTAAGTGCATCCTTAGCTACTCCACCATTCATCTTGAGGGCGCGCAAGGTTGCAACGATTACGACTGCATCTGGAGAAGTCGGTAAGTTTGGAGTTTTAATATCTAAGAATTTCTCAGCACCAAGGTCCGCACCAAACCCTGCTTCAGTCACCGTATAATCAGCCAAGCGCAGCGCTGTACTAGTCGCTAAGACAGAATTACATCCGTGGGCGATATTGGCAAAAGGACCGCCATGAACAAAGGCTGGTGTCCCGTAAATAGTCTGAACTAGATTTGGCTTAATCGCATCTTTCAAGACTAAAGCCAAGGCTCCTTCTACCTCAAGGTCACGAACATAGACTGGTGAGCGGTCATAGCGATAACCGATGACAATGTTAGCCAAGCGCTTTTTCAAATCTTCAATATCCGTAGCTAGGCAAAGAATCGCCATAATTTCAGATGCAACCGTAATGTCAAAACCATCTTCTCGCGGAATACCATTAACTGGACTTCCTAAGCCAACGGTCACATGGCGAAGAGCTCGGTCATTTAGGTCAACCACCCGCTTCCAGATAATGCGGCGTTGATCGATTCCCAGTGCATTTCCCTGATGAAGATGATTATCGATAAGAGCTGACAGGGCATTATTGGCTGTCGTGATGGCATGCATATCACCAGTAAAATGCAAGTTAATGTCTTCCATCGGTAGAACCTGCGCGTGACCACCACCAGCTGCGCCTCCTTTTATACCCATCACAGGCCCTAGAGATGGTTCCCGGATAGCAATCATAGTTTTCTTGCCAATTTTATTGAGCGCATCTGCTAGTCCAATGGTAATGGTAGACTTTCCTTCTCCAGCAGGTGTCGGATTGATTGCCGTTACCAAAATCAGTTTACCAACAGGATTTTTTTCAACCTCACGAATTTTATTAAAGCTAAGCTTAGCCTTATACTTACCATATAGTTCTAAGTCGTCATAGTCGATGTCGACTTTTTTCACCACATCCACAATAGGCTGCAATTCAACACTTTGAGCAATTTCAATATCTGTTTTCATCAAGAACTCCTCTGTCAATTAATATAAAGATTATAACAAAAAAGAGCAAAATCAACATGATTAAGCTCTAAAAATATTTTAATGTTCGGGAAAAACAAAAAATTAGAAATTCCTGTCCTCTGAAATATAAGATTTTAGAGAAATTTTTCCGCTGTGACACTCTGCAATTAGAATTATTTTACTAAATTTCTTTTTTCTTGTAAAATAGTGCTATGAACATATTGATTACTTCTGGCGGGACCAGCGAGAAAATCGACCGTGTCCGCTCTATTACCAATCATTCGACAGGCTGGCTTGGCAAAATCATAACTGAAACTTTCCTAGACAAGGGCGATCAGGTGACTCTGGTGACGACTCCCACGGCTGTTCTCCCTGCTGCTCACCCCAATCTTACCATTATCCAGATTGAAAATGTTGCAGAACTGCTTGAAAACTTGGAGCCGCTCGTTCACACACATGATGCATTGATTCATGCAATGGCTGTCTCAGACTACACACCCGTCTACATGACTGGTTTGGAAGCTGTAGCAGCTAGCTCTGACATGACTGAATTTCTGAATAAGACTAACTCAGAAAGTAAGATTTCTTCTCAGGATGATGTTCAAGTCCTTTTTCTCAAAAAGACTCCGAAAATCATCAGTCTGGTAAAAAAATGGAAGCCAGATATTCGCTTGATTGGCTTCAAACTCTTGGTTGATGTTTCTAAGGAAGAGTTATTCAAGACCGCAAGAGCCACTCTCATAAAAAATCAGGCAGAAATCATTGTCGCCAATGATTTGACAGAGATTTCTAGTAAGGAGCACAAAGCCTATCTTGTCGGAAAAGAAACTGTGACTCAAGCTCAATCCAAAGAAGAAATTGCTCAGCTCCTCTACCTGCATATCCATAGTCCATAAGGAGGTAAATGATGACACAGATTACCTTAGCCGTCAGCGGCAGCATATCAGCTTACAAGGCTGCTGACATCACTAGCCGTCTAAAGAAAGAGAATTTTGAAGTTGCTGTCCTCATGACAGATGCTGCAACAGAATTTATCACACCGCTGACCCTGCAGGTCTTGTCACAAAGACCAGTTGCCATTGATATTATGCAAGAACCTGACCCTAGCAAGGTCAATCACATTGATATCGCTAAAGAGTCTGACCTCTTTCTGCTTGCGCCTGCAACAGCCAATTCCATCGCTAAACTAGCCAACGGTTTAGCTGATAATATGGTGACTGCTACTGCTCTGGCTCTGCCGCCTCATACCAAGAAAGTTTTGGCTCCAGCTATGAACACTAAGATGTTTGAAAATCCACTAACCCAGCACAATTTGGAGCATCTGCAGCTTTTTGGATGGAAGATTATCCAACCGCGCGAAGCTGTTCTAGCCTGTGGCGATCAGGGGACAGGTGCTCTAGCTGAAATTGATACAATTATTGATACAGTAAAGGAACTTATTTATGAAAAAACAATCTAAAATTGCTCAAATTGCTATTTTCTTTGCCATTATGTTGGTACTGCACCTGCTCAGCTCAGTCATTTTCAACTTACTTCCAGTACCGATTAAACCTACGATTATTCACATTCCAGTGATTATCGCCAGTATCCTCTATGGCCCTAAAGTCGGAGCTGTTCTAGGTGGCCTCATGGGATGTATCAGCGTTGTTACCAATACCTTGGTGCTGCTGCCAACCAGCTATCTCTTTAGTCCTTTTGTACCAAATGGAAGCCTTTCTTCGCTTCTTGTTGCAATGGTGCCTCGCATTCTCATCGGTATCACTCCTTATTTCGTATATAAAGCAATGAAAAATAAAGCCGGCTTGATTCTAGCAGGCTCCGTTGGTTCTGCCACTAATACCATCTTCGTCTTGGGCGGTATCTTCTTTCTCTTTGCAAATGTATACCAAGGTGATATCAAAGCACTTCTGGCTGTGATTCTATCAGCAAATTCCATTGCCGAGTTAATCATTTCTGCGATTTTGACAGCAACTATCATTCCTGCGCTTGAAAAAGCCAAAAAATGATGATGAGTTAGTTTTCTGGACCAAGCCTTGCTTTGGTCTTTTTTATACTGCAATTCTGCTCTAATATTCTGAAATCCTTGAAACGATAGCTTGAAAAGTATTTCATCGTTTTCTAGGTAACCTCTTTCAAAATTAATGAAAATATGCTACAATGAAAGCGATTAAGAAAATTTAAGAGCAGGATTTTTTACTAAAATTTCCATCTCTTCATTTCAAAAATAAAGGAGACTCCACCTATGACTTATCAAGATAACTTCAAAAAATGGCTTGATTATGCTGAACTTCCTGACTATCTTCGTCAAGACTTGAACAGTATGGACGAAAAAACTAAGGAAGATGCCTTTTACACCAATCTTGAGTTTGGTACTGCTGGTATGCGTGGTTTGATAGGCGCTGGTACCAACCGTATTAATATTTATGTTGTCCGTCAGGCAACTGAAGGTTTGGCTCGCTTGATTGAAGAAAAAGGTGATGAGTTCAAAAAACGCGGTGTCGCGATTGCTTACGACTCCCGTCATTTCTCACCAGAATTTGCCTTTGAATCTGCTGCTGTTTTAGCTAAGCACGGCATCAAGTCCTATGTCTTTGAAAGTCTGCGCCCAACTCCAGAACTTTCATTTGCGGTACGTCATTTAGGAACTTTTGCTGGTATCATGATTACAGCCAGCCACAACCCTGCTCCATTTAATGGCTACAAGGTATATGGTGAAGACGGCGGACAAATGCCTCCGCATGATGCGGATGCATTGACTGACTACATCCGTGCTATTGAAAATCCTTTTGCTATTGAGGTCGCTGATGTTGAAGCTGAAAAAGCTTCTGGCTTGATTGAAGTGATTGGCGATGCTATTGATGCTGAATACCTCAAGGAAGTTAAAGATGTCAATATCAACCAAAAACTGATTGATGAATACGGTAAGGACATGAAGATTGTCTACACTCCTCTGCACGGTACTGGTGAAATGTTGGCTCGTCGCGCTTTGGCTCAAGCTGGATTTGATTCTGTAGAAGTTGTTGAAGCTCAAGCTGTAGCTGATCCTGACTTCTCTACTGTTAAGTCTCCAAACCCTGAAAGCCAAGCAGCCTTTTCCTTGGCTGAGGAATTAGGCCGTAAGGTTGGTGCAGATGTCTTGGTTGCAACTGACCCAGATGCTGACCGTGTCGGTGTAGAAGTTCTACAAAAAGACGGTAGCTATCTCAATCTTTCAGGTAACCAAATCGGAGCTATCATGGCTAAATACATCTTGGAAGCTCATAAGAACGCTGGAACTCTGCCAGCTAACGCTGCTCTCTGCAAGTCTATCGTTTCTACTGACCTGGTGACTAAGATTGCTGAAAGCTATGGCGCAACCATGTTCAATGTCTTGACTGGTTTCAAATTTATCGCTGAAAAGATTCAAGAATTCGAAGAAAAACACAACCACACCTACATGATGGGATTTGAAGAAAGCTTCGGCTATCTGATTAAGCCATTTGTACGTGATAAAGACGCTATCCAAGCTGTTTTGGTCGTGGCTGAGCTTGCTGCCTACTACCGCTCACGTGGCTTGACTCTGGCTGACGGTATTGAAGAAATCTACAAAGAGTATGGTTACTTTGCTGAAAAGACTATCTCTGTGACCTTGTCTGGTGTTGATGGAGCTGAGCAAATCAAGGCTATCATGGCTAAGTTCCGTGACAATGGTCCAAAAGATTTCAACGCTACTGCTATTTCTGTTACTGAAGACTTTAAGGCGCAGACTTCTACCGCTGCTGATGGTACTGTTACAGCTCTGACAACTCCTCCAAGCGATGTGCTGAAATACACCTTGGCTGACGGTTCTTGGATTGCTGTCCGCCCATCTGGAACAGAACCAAAAATCAAGTTCTACATTGCCGTTGTCGGTGATAGTAATGAAGATGCTCAAGCAAAAATTGCTGCTATTGAAGCAGAGATTAATGCCTTTATCAAGTAAAATAACACTATCAACCAATCAACCAGAGGATGAATTTCACATTCTCTGGTTTTTCGTTTCCAAATCAAGCATTTTTCTGCTTTTTATGGCATACTAGTTTTATCAAAAGAAATGAGGATCATTTATGGAACAATTTGCTCAAAATATTAAAGACCTAGAAATTACAACTGTTGACCGTGCTCGTCAAGCGATTGCTGACAAAGAGACTGCAACTTTCTTCGTCGGTCGCAAAACTTGCCCTTACTGCCGTAAATTCGCTGCTACTCTTGCTGGCGTTGTCGCTGACACTAAGGCACATATTTTCTTTATCAATAGCGAAGAAGCCAGCGAATTAGAGAAACTGCAAACCTTCCGCTCTGAATATAGCATTCCGACGGTTCCTGGTTTTGTTCATGTTCAAGACGGCCAAGTCTCTGTTCGTTGTGATTCTTCTATGACTGCAGATGAGATTAAAGCTTTTGCAAACTTATAAAATTGATTCAATTCAAAAATCTGAGACAAAAAGGGTCTCAGATTTTTTATTAATTTCTAACTTTCTGAAAAGCCTCCCACATCTTCTGCTGGGGTTTGGCAAAGGGGTAATTGCCAAAGTCTTCTGGATGAAGCCACAAGACCTCTCCCTCCGCTGCGTGCTGGCTATCTTTAACTCGGCCATAAGCCAGCTGGATATGCCACTTGCGATGGCTGAAAACATGTTGCACTTTTGAAAAGGGCTGCTGCTGCCAGTCAACAATCAAATCATAATCCTGCTCAAAGCTTTCTTGAGGTGACAAGTCAAGACTGGGCTGATTTTCTGCCACCTCAAAGAGGGACATCTGATTTTCAGTTTGAAATTCCTCGATTTCAATCAATGGAAAATGCCAAAAACCTGATAACAAGCCAGCAGCCTCATTCTTTTCAAGCAAAAATTGTCCCTGATCGTTTTCGATAATCAAGCCTTGCAGATAGACTGGAACTGGCTTCTTTTTAGGTGCTTTAATTGGATATTTATCCATTGTTCCGTGTAAATAGGCTGCGCTGAACTCTTTTACAGGACTGTCTTCTGGACGAGGATTAACAGGAGCTTCGATATCTGACCCCAGATCCATCAGTGCCTGATTGAAATCTCCAGGTCTGTCTGGATCAATCAGAATCTCCATCATATCCTGAAATACCTTTCGATTGCTGGGGTGACCGATATCTAAATCAACTTCAAACAATCGACTCAGCACCCGCATGACATTGCCATCCACCGCGGGCTCAGCTAGACCAAAGGCGATACTAGCAATGGCGCCAGCCGTATAAGGCCCAATTCCTTTGAGGCTAGCAATTCCTTCATAGCTATCAGGAAATTTTCCAGCGAAATCTGTCATTATCTGCTGGGCTGCTTTTTGCATATTTCGCACCCGCGAATAATAACCCAACCCTTCCCAAGCCTTGAGCAGTCTATCCTCTGGCGCCTGTGCTAAGTCAGCTACTGTCGGGAACCAGTCTAGAAAACTTTCATAGTAAGGAATCACCGTATCTACCCGAGTCTGTTGCAGCATAATCTCGGAAACCCAGATATGATAAGGATTATTTGTTCTGCGCCAAGGCAGGTCACGTTTATTTTCATCATACCAAGTTAATAATTTCTCTCTAAAAGAGGCAATTTTATCTACCTCCCACATCTCAATTCCGTATTCTTTCAAATCTAACATAAATCTAGTATAGCATAAGGCAAGAAAAATTGAAGAGCTTATGCCCTCCAATTGTTTCTTATCGTTTAATAATGACCGACAGCCTGACTGGCTGTAATCAAAGTCAGCTTATAAACATCATCCGCATTACATCCTCGGGAAAGGTCATTAACTGGATGGTTAAGGCCCTGCAGGATAGGTCCTACTGCTGAAAAGCCACCCAAACGCTCTGCCATCTTGTAGCTGATATTACCAGCCTCAATACTTGGGAAGACAAAGACGGTCGCTTGACCAGCCACCGGGCTGCCAGGTGCTTTCAGCTCTGCTGTTGCAGGAACGAAAGCTGCATCAAACTGCAATTCACCATCGATAACCAAGTCTGGACGCATTTCCCGAGCTAGCTTAGTTGCCTCTACTACCTTATCAACCTTTTCTCCGAAACCAGAGCCCTTGGTCGAATAGCTGAGCATAGCAACTTTAGGATCGATACCGAAAATCTGCGCTGTTAGGGCTGAGTTAACAGCAATCTCTGCCAAGATATTGGCATCTGGATCGATATTGATGGCACAGTCACTGAAAATGTAGCGTTCGTCATCACGCACCATAAGGAAGGCTCCGGAAGTGCGAGAAACCCAAGGCAGAGTCTTGATAATTTGTAGAGCCGGCCGAACAGTCGCTGCAGTGGAGTGAATCGCGCCAGATACCATTCCTTGGACTTTACCAAGATAAACCAACATGACACCAAAGTAGTTGACGTCTTCTTTGAGCAACTGGCGTGCTTCGTCTGCTGTGATTTTCCCTTTACGACGCTCAACAAAAGCTTCTACCATTTCCTCAAAGCAAGAACAGTTTGAAGGATCAATAACCTGATACCCTTCTTTTATTCCTTCAATTTCTAGATAAATACGGATTTTATCAGGATTACCCAAAAGAACTGGTGTAATACTGGTTTCTTTTACCAATAGTTTAGTCGCCTGCAGAATACGCGGTTCTTCCCCCTCTGGCAAGACAATCTTTACTTCCTTATCCTTCAAGGCTTCACGAATTGAGTCAAAAATTTTCATGCTTCTTAACACTCCTTTATCTATTTAGCTTTTAATTTCTCGATAACTTGTTTAAAATCTTCCGGCAAAGGACTTGCACGATCAACTTCCTGTCCGCTAAAAGGATTATAAAATTTCAAAGAATGACAATGTAAAGCCTGACGCTCTATTCTGTGCTCCAAACTCCCTCCATAAAGGTCATCACCCAAAAGCGGAAAGCCAATATGTGAAAAGTGAACGCGGATCTGATGAGTCCGCCCGGTATGCAGATGAATATCAACCAAATAGACATCTCCAAATCGCTCTATGACCTTGTAACTGGTATGGGCATACTTGCCATTCTTTGTCACGAGCCTTGTAATGATACTCTCAGGGTTTCGCCCAATCGGAGCAATAATCTCGCCTTGTTCTTCTAAGAGTCCACTACCCCTAACCAGAGCGTAATAGCGTTTTTCTATCAGCTTTTTCTGCAGCTGCTTGTCCAATCTAGCATGAGCATAGCCATGCTTGGCAAAGAGCATGAGCCCACTTGTATCCTTATCCAGACGCGTCACGATATGCACCTGCTGGTTTTCATAGCCCTGACGAATATAGTAAGCCTTGACGAAATTAGCCATAGTATTGGAATGGTTAACACTGGGAATGCTGGCCACCCCTGCCGGCTTATCCAAAATCAAGAAATGCTCATCTTCATAGATGACAGACAAGTCCTTATCAACAGCCTTCAGACTTTCAAATCCCTTTTCAGACGGGATATCAATCGTTACCCTATCGCCAATATCCAAGAGAAAAACAGCGTTCTTAGGCTGATGATTGACGAGAATGTTTCCGCCGGAAAATTTTATCTTAGCCAAGAGGCCTTTGGAAATCTCATGCCGCTTCAAAAAAGTCTTCACCTTGACATGTTCGTCGGCAATAAACTCAAACCTCATTCCTGGCACTCTCCAATAAAGGAGTCTCTGACACGATTCCAAAAGCTGGTATGGCTTGGCGAAGCCACAAAATGTATCTTATGATTGTCAATCTGATACTCAATGCGGACAATATTTTTGAAAGAGAAAGTCTGATTATCAACCGCGATAGTGTGATAGTCACTGCGGGTCGGCACTAACTCAATCTTATCCTTTTTGGGAACAATGACCGATGAGCCCAACGTCCGATAAACCCGATTGTTGAGACTGGCAATTTCTGTTACTTGCAAGGCTTCGATTGTCGGATGCAATACGGCTCCGCCCAGAGATTTGTTATAGGCTGTACTGCCAGTCGGAGTCGAAACGGAAATCCCATCTCCTCGGAAACGCTCGAAATGAACCCGATTGATAATGACATCGGCTACCATAGTCCGATCCGAGCGCTTGATTGTTGCTTCGTTCAAAGCACGAATGATGCGTGTATCACCATTTTCAAAAGTAATTTTGACATTTAAAATTGGATAAGAAACCTGAGCACCGGAATCTAATTTGAGATTTTCTACCAGCTTATCTAGTTCAAAATCACGGTAGTCCGTATAGAATCCGAGATGTCCTGTATGCACACCGACAAAGCGGACCCGATCCAGCTGTTCTTCATACATATGAAAAGCCGACAACAACATGCCGTCACCACCTACCGAAATCACGATGTCGGGATTCTTAGGAGTTAAAATAAAGCCGCTCTGTTTCAGCTTCTGCTTCAAATCCTGATAAACTTGTTCACTCTGTCTTTTCCGATTGCGTATAATCGCTATTTTTTTATCTGTATTCTTCATCTGTATCATCACTATTTCCCACACCGTCATTTAACTTGCGGTGAAGAGGGTCAAAGAGGGCCTGAGCCTCCTGGATAGCGTCACGGATAGCACCCATCTCCTCGTCCAGCTGATAAGCAAGATTAGCTGTGGTTTCCAAGCGGCATTTGATTTCCTCGGGAAATTCTCCTTTATACTTGTAATTCAAAGAATGCTCAATCGTAGCCCAAAAATTCATCGAAAGGGTGCGAATCTGAATTTCAGCCAGAATAAGCCTATGACCATTAATCGTATCAACTGGATACTCTATGATTACATGATAGCTCCGATAGCCACTGGCTTTTTTGTTTTTGATGTAATCTCGCTCCTGGACAATGCGCATATCGGTCCGGTTTCGCAGGACTTCTAAAACTTCATCCACATCATCGACAAATTGGACCATAACTCGTAAGCCAGCGATATCCTGCATCTCCTGCTCGATATTTTCCTCGCGAATGCCTCGCAGAATCATCTTTTCTTTAATGCTCTCAATCGGCTTGACACGCCCGGTCACAAACTCAATCGGGGAATGACGCTGCTGCTTGCGGTATTGCTTTCGCACTCCACGCAACTTAATTTTCAGCTCTCCAACCGCTTGAATATAGGGGTCTAAAAACTCTTCCCATTCTATTGTCATACACTTACCTTGTCATATCATTATTTTTTGTATAAAATAAACACAACTGTTATTATAACATAAATCGCTTTCAAAAAAAAGAAAAGGATATGAAAATGAATCACTTAGAAATTGAATTCAAAACCATGCTGACAAAAGAAGAGCACGACCGTTTGCTCCAGTTGTTTGCAGACATCACTCCCGTTTACCAGACCAACTACTATATCGAGTCAGACCAGCAGAGTATCCGACACGCTCACATGGCTTTTCGAGTACGGACTTTTAACCATCGCGAAGCAGAGCTGACGCTCAAGATTCCTCAAGAAGTCGGAGCCTTGGAACTCAATCAGAACTTGACACCAGAAGAAACTGAAAATATTTTGCAGAACAATGAATTTCCTACGGGAGAGCTTTTAGAGACGCTGCTTCAAAAAGGACTTCCCGTTCAAGACTTTAAAGTTTTAGGCTCTCTAGAGACTATCCGCTATGAAAAAGAAGACGAAATCGGTCTGCTTGCTCTGGATGAGAGTCACTACTTGGGCAAAACAGACTTCGAACTCGAAGTCGAAGTTGAAGATTTCGAAAAAGGAAAAGAAAATTTCCTCAACTTCCTAAAACAGCACTGCATCGACTACAAACCTAGTAAGAGCAAGATAGCAAGATTTTCTGAAAACTTGTAAATCAACGACCACAAAATAGCTGAAATAATCTAATTTTTTTGGTAAAATAAAAGGTAGCAATCTAAAGACTATTGAAATATAAATTTCATGGAGCATTAGATTATAGAAATGACACAAAAAGAGGACGGTCCAACTCATGTCAGATAAAAAAAATATGAAGCTTTTTTCCCTCAACTCCAATCATTCCATAGCTGAAAAAATCGCTGAGGCTGCTGGGGTTCCTTTGGGAAAACTTTCCTCCCGCCAATTCTCGGACGGCGAGATTCAGATTAACATTGAAGAAAGTGTCCGTGGCTATGATATATACATCATTCAGTCTACTAGTTTCCCTGTCAATAATCACTTGATGGAACTCTTGATTATGGTGGATGCCTGCAAGCGTGCAAGTGCCAACACGATTAATGTTGTGATGCCTTATTTTGGTTATGCCCGTCAGGATCGGACTGCTGCCCCTCGCGAGCCAATCACAGCTAAACTGGTTGCCAACATGCTTGTCGGAGCTGGAGTAGATCGTGTGATTTCTCTGGATCTTCATGCCGTGCAGGTCCAAGGATTCTTTGATATCCCAGTTGATAACCTCTTCACTATCCCACTCTTTGCCAAACACTACTGCAACATGGGGCTTACTGGCGATGATGTCGTTGTCGTCAGCCCTAAAAACTCTGGTGTAAAACGCGCCCGCAATCTGGCTGAATATCTGGATGCTCCTATCGCTATCATTGATTATGGCGAAGATGAGGCGGGTCGCTCTGAGGGATATATCATTGGAGATGTCGAGGGCAAGAAAGCTATTCTGATTGACGACATTTTAAATACCGGTCGGACTTTCTCTGAAGCAGCTAAAATTGTCTGTCGCGAAGGCGCAGTCGAAATCTATGCTGTATCCAGTCATGGTCTCTTTGCGGATAAAGCTGCGGAATTGCTAGATAATTCTCCTATCAGGGAAATTCTTGTAACTGACTCTGTTGATACCAAAGAAAAAACACCTAAGAATCTCCACTACATTACAGCAAGTGAACTGATTGGTGATGCCATTGTCCGCATCCAAGAAAGAAAACCAGTCAGCCCACTCTTTGCCTATCAAAAGAAATAAGGTAACCGGAGTGATTTATTTAGATAATGCCGCTACAACTGCTTTGTCGCCCGCTGCAATCCAAGCAATGACCAAGACGATGACTGTCTTCGGGAATCCTTCCAGTACGCATAGTCATGGCCGAGAAGCTAGTAAACTCCTTAGACAGGCGCGTGAGGATATTGCTCAATCTCTGCATACTCAAAGCAATAAGATTATTTTTACTTCAGGCGGCACTGAAAGCAATAATACTGCTATCAAAGGCTATGCCCTTCGTCACCAGAACCGAGGAAAGCATATTGTGACCACTGCTATTGAACACCATGCTGTCTTAGAAGTGGTGGAGTACCTAGTAGATAAATTCTTCTTCGAAGCTACTTTTGTTCAGCCGGTGGATGGTCAGATTCGGGCGGAGGATATTAAGAAGGCTCTTAGGCCTGATACTATTCTTGTGTCCGTCATGGCGGTTAATAACGAGACAGGTGCCATGCTCCCCATTAAGGAAATTGGTGAATTACTGCAAGAACATCCTGCTGCTTTTCACGTTGATGCTGTCCAAGCAATTGGTAAACTTCCCATCTACCCTGACGAGCTAAGGATTGACTTTCTCTCTGCTTCAGCGCATAAGTTTCATGGTCCCAAAGGCGTTGGCTTCCTTTATGCCAAGAAGATGGATTTTGACAATTTCATGCACGGTGGCGACCAGGAAGAAAAACACCGGGCCGGAACTGAAAATCTAATCTCTATCACAGGTATGGCGGCGGCTCTGTCAGATAGCACGGAACATCTTGAGGAAAATCTAGCGCATGCGCAAGACTTAAAAGACAGCTTACTTGCTGACTTATCAGACATTGACTTTTACTTAAATGAAAGTCAGCCCAGCTTGCCTTACGTCATCAATTTGGGATTTCCCAATCAAAAGAATGATCTACTTCTGCTTCAAATGGATTTAAATGGCTTTTCCATTTCAACAGGATCAGCCTGCACAGCCGGAGCTATACAACCCAGTCATGTTTTGCAGGCTATGTACGGCAAGGATTCCAACCGCTTGCATGAGTCTATTCGAATCAGTACTTCGGACCAAACGACTTTGCAAGAGATTCAATCATTTACAAAGAAATTAAAAGAAATTTTAGGAGGATAAGATGGCCTTTCAAACATCTGTTAGCTTAGCAAACTGCGAATATACCTATTCACTTCACCCAAATGTCAAGAAATTTACCTTGCGCGACAATACATTCGCTGAAAGCAAGGTTGGCAACTATGAACTCTCTCGTCTGCTGGAATCTGTTCCCAACAGCGGAAATGGTTTTCTGCTGAAAATCATCGTCAATAAAGATTTGAATGGTTTCAAAATCAATATCACTGACAAATCAGGCCTGCGCTTGGTCAATATTTTCAAATCAGAAGACCATCACATTATCCAGCAAAAATTTTATTTCTTGATGGATAGCTTGGTTGAAAGAAATATTTTTGAAAAGACACCACAATAAGCAAGATTCTCGCAATTTTGCTTTTTTGATTTAGACTCTTTAAAAAACCAAACAAGCTTGACTTCTGCTTAGAACTCTTGAAAATATCAAATGACTAATCGAACCAAAGGAAAGGATTAACGATGGTTGAACTGACCTATTTGGACTCATATAAGGTAAAACGAACACTTACCTATGAAGATTTCGATGAATTTCTTCTAGCCTTCTCTGGCTGCGTTACGGTTCCTGACTCGCTCAAGGTGCTTTCTGTTACGTATAAGGGACACCAGCTGCCTTTTGCAGGGCTAATTGGAGACTTGTACCGCCAGATGTACCAGTTAGACTTAACTCCCTATTAGGACTAATCTCTTCGCAACTGCAACATAACTTAAACGTTAACTCTTTTCTTTTTTAGTGCATTAAACATCCTTAATTAGTTGATTTTTTCACAAACTTCCTATAAAATAGAATTAGAAAGGTTGTGATTTTGTGAAAACTGAAAAAAATACTACAATTCCCCGAGCTACTGCTAAAAGGCTTTCGCTCTACTATCGTATTTTTAAACGTTTTAATGCTGAGAAGATCGAAAAAGCAAACTCCAAACAAATTGCAGAAGCCATTGGTATTGACTCTGCTACTGTCAGACGAGATTTTTCTTATTTCGGTGAACTTGGCCGCAGAGGATTTGGTTATGATGTCAAGAAATTGATGAACTTTTTTGCTGACCTCTTAAACGACAATGCTATTACCAATGTCATGATTGTTGGTGTTGGTAATATGGGGCGGGCTCTGCTGCACTATCGTTTTCATGAGCGCAATAAAATGAAGGTTGTAATGGCTTTTGACACAGATGACCATCCAGAAGTTGGCAGCACAACCAGCGATGGGATTCCTATCTATGGAATTTCCCAAATCAAAGAAAAAATACAGTCAGGAAATGTGCAAACTGCCATCCTAACTGTACCTAGCGTAAAAGCTCAAGAAGTCGCATCTATCTTAGTTCAGGCTGGTGTCAAGGGCATTCTCTGTTTCTCACCTGTAAACCTATCCCTGCCTAAGGATGTGGTCGTCCAGTATGTTGACCTGACTAGCGAACTGCAGACTTTGCTCTACTTCATGAGAAAAAATGATTATTAATTTGAAAGAGGTATTAAACACTCTATGAGTAAACCTATTATTGGAATAACCGGAAATGAAAGAGAAATCCCAGACGATCACTTCATCCATATAAGCTATACAGCGACAGGATTCGTTGAGGGTGTCAAAGAAGTTGGCGGAATTCCAATGATTTTGCCAATCGGTGATGAAGAAATGGCTAAACAGTATATTTCCATTGTCGACAAATTAATCATCACAGGCGGTCAGAATGTATGTCCGCAATTCTATGGAGAAGAAAAAGCCATTGACAGCGATGATTATCTACTCAAACGGGACATTTTTGAATTAGCTTTAATCAAGGAAGCTCGCCGTCAAAATAAACCTATCTTCACCGTCTGCCGCGGAACCCAACTTTATAATGTAGCCCTAGGTGGCACTCTTCATCAAGATATTGAAGATCATTGGCAAGATAGCTCTGCTGAGTACACAACTCAAAGCATGGTGACCAAGAACGGTTCTATTCTGCACGAAATCTATGGACCAGCATCTGAAATCAACTCCTTCCACCACCAAAGTATCAAGGATTTAGCTGCTGGCCTAGAAGTCATCGCCTATGATCCTCGCGATAAGATTATTGAAGCCATCACTTCTACTGACGGCAGTCCTTTCCTTGGCGTCCAATGGCACCCAGAGTTCTTGTTTGGCTCCAGAGAAGGAGACTTAGCTCTGTTTGATTATGTTGTCAATATTCTTTAAAAACCTCTATTCCTAGATAAACTTCTGTTCTACACGAATAGAAGTTTTTTTATATTCAAGTAAACCAAATTATATCATATCTGTCTCCTCTCGATAGCTATAGTAGTTGGACTTGGACACAATCAAATGATCCAAAAGGACCAAACCCATCATCTCACATGCTTCTTTCATATGCTGGGTCACCTCATCGTCGTTTCTACTAGGAACGACTGAGCCTGATGGATGATTGTGTACCAGTATGATAGATGTCGCCAGATGCTTAAGAGCGTAGTGGAGAATTTCTCTCGGCTCAGCAATGCTTCTGCTGACAGTCCCCATAAAAATAGTCTGCTGGTGCAGAATTTGATTTTGACTATTAAGATAAATAGCAACCAAGCACTCCTGCCTCATATCTCCCAATTCCTGCTGCATCTTCCGGGCTAATTTTTGACTGCCCATAATCTGCTCTTTCTGCAGAACCTCTGCTCGGTTAATCCGACGTCCTAATTCGATAATGGCCTGCAGCTCCACAGCCTTAATCGGACCGATTCCAGAAATAGTCTGCAATTCCTGCAAAGTTAAATACTTAAGATCGTTCAAACTGGAAATCGATGATAAAATTCTTTGAGAAACTTGAAAAACAGTTTCTTTTTTGTTGCCTGTCCTGAGGAAAATTGATAGAAGCTCTTGGTTACTGAGTTTTTCAGCCCCTTCTCTCATCAAACGCTCCCGCGGCATCATGCTAATATCATCTTGAAATGAAATGCTATACATAGAAACCTCCTTACCTTATTATTCGGAAAAAGAGTCAAAATCAGCAAGAATTGATATAAAAAAACTCCAAAAGTTAGAGTTCTTTCTAACCTTTGGAGTGAAATTTTTTTAGTCTCTTGCCTTTAAATCTGCATTTGATTATAGGACTTACTGAAAGATTCAAGAACATCCTTAGGAGCCTTGTCATACTCGACAGAGCCTTCTAACGTTCCCTTGACAATCGTTCGATTGGTTGCTGCAGCATCCTCACAAGTAACCAAAGTAATCTCTGTAACGCCTTCGGTATCCTCAATCAAATCCGTTCGATCTGGAGTTACCGTTTCAACACTAGTGATTACATAAGTATAGACATGCTCTTTATCAGTGATATAGATCTTCATACCAGCCTTAGCCCGATCTAGTGGGGAAAAGAGCATGTTACTAGCCCCTGTGATGCCAAAGACATGGTGGCTAGCCAAGGCATAATTTCCCTGCCCCATCTGCTGAGTCTCTTTCATCGTACCAGCACCATAATACAATCCAGCATTATCCAGTCCTTTGAAGATCGGCAAGTTCATGGATACTTCTGGAATAGAGATGCCTCCGATAACAGGCAGTTGCTGAGCTTTCCACTGAGCATTGATAACTGCTTCTGTAGAAAGTGACTCTACCTTATTAAAATCAAAGCTAGTTTCGGCATTTTTATTTTTATCAATAGAGTCTTTAGAAACCTTGCTGACCTGATATTGGTTGGTATGCCAAACCATAATCATGTTTCGGATTTGCGCATTAAAGATTAAGCCAAGGGCCACAATAATTAATAAGGTCGCAACAATATTGATAAAAATATTTCTTTTACTTCTTTGTTTTCTTTTTCGACTTCTTTTTCCTTGTACCATATAGAGGTCCTCTTTTACGATTCGTTTTCTTCCTCTTCTACATCTTCCTTATCGTCTGCTTCGACGCTTGTAAAGGTGACAATCTGTGCATTTTGGTCCAGACGCATGACCTTAACTCCCATAGTTGAGCGACCGGTCTGAGAAATATTAGCCACACTGGTCCGAATGATGACACCAGTATTAGTGATAATCATCAAATCTTCCTCGCCAGTAACAGTCATCAGACCAGCAAGAGGTCCGTTCTTATCAGTGATATTGGCTGTTTTAATCCCTTTACCGCCACGGCCCTTGGTTGGATACTCGCTAGCAAGAGTTCGCTTACCGTAGCCTTTTTCGGTAATAACAAGCACTTCGTCTCCCTCAGCAATCACACCAGCTCCAACGACCTGGTCACCATCTCGAAGATTAACTCCGCGAACACCAGTCGCTATACGGCTCATGCTTCGGACAGCTTTCTCATTGAAGCGGACAGAATAACCAAACTTAGTACCAATAATAACGTCTGCAGCACCGTCTGTCAGAAAGACATTGATTAACTCGTCTTCATCCTTCAAATTCAAAGCCTTGAGACCATTCTGACGAATATTAGCAAATTCTGTTACACTGGTCCGTTTGACCACCCCATGACGAGTAGTAAAGAAGAGGTAGGAATCATCACTGCGGTCTTGCTGGACATTAATAATAGTCTGAATAGTCTCTCCTTCATCGAGCTTCAAGAGATTGACTACTGGCAAGCCTTTAGCTGTCCGACCATACTCAGGGATTTCATATCCTTTGAGACGATAAACTCGACCTTTATTTGTAAAGAAGAGCAGTCTATCGTGAGTACTCGTTGAAACCAGCTCTTTGACGAAGTCATCATCTTTGACACCAGTTCCTTGAACACCTCGACCACCACGTTTCTGAGCGGTAAACTCAGTCTGATTCAGACGTTTGATATAGCCTTTATTAGACAGGGTAATCAAAACATCCGCTTCCTCAATCAAATCTTCATCTTCAAGAGAAAGAACTTCTCCTACCATCAGCTCAGTTCGGCGGTCATCCGCAAATTTACGTTTGACCTCATCTAACTCTTCCTTGATAATAGCGATAACGCGCTCTGGCTTAGCCAAGATATCAGCCAAGTCCGCAATCAAAGCAATCAGCTCATCGTACTCTGACTGAATCTTATCACGTTCCAAACCAGTCAGACGACGCAGACGCATATCGAGGATAGCCTGACTCTGGCGCTCAGACAGCTCAAACTTAGCCATCAATTCAGCTTGGGCCTCTGCGTCCGTCTCGCTATTACGGATAATGCGAATTACTTCATCAATATGATCCAACGCAATCAGCAAACCAGCCAAGATGTGAGCTCGAGCTTCCGCCTTTTCTTTATCAAAAGCCGTCCGTCGAGTCACCACTTCCTTTTGGTGCTCAATATAAGCCAACAAAATCTCACGAAGAGACAGAATCTTCGGCACACCATTTTGAATAGCCAGCATATTGAAGCTGAAATTGGTCTGCATCTGAGTCAGTTTGAAAAGGTTATTTAGAATGACATGTGCAGAGGCATCACGACGAACCTCAATAACAAAACGTACCCCTTCACGGTTGGACTCATCTCGAACAGCTGTGATACCGTCAATACGTTTTTCCTGCACTAGGCGAACAATATGCTCATGGACCTTAGTCTTATTAACCATGTAAGGGAACTCAGTTACGACAATTCGCTCTCGGCCATTTTTCATCTCTTCGATTTCAGTGCGAGAACGAAGAACAATCGAACCCTTCCCTGTTTCATAAGCCCGGTGAATACCAGACTTACCCATAACCAGTGCACCTGTAGGAAAATCTGGTCCAGGAAGGACTTCCATGATATCGCGAGTGGATGCTTCCGGATTGTCCATGACAAGCTTAACTGCATCAATAGACTCACCAAGATTATGCGGTGGGATATTGGTTGCCATCCCAACTGCAATCCCTGTCGCACCGTTTACAAGCAAGTTAGGGAAGCGAGCAGGAAGAACTACAGGCTCTCTCTCACTGGCATCATAGTTGTCAATATAATCAACAGTATTTTTATTAATATCACGAAGCATCTCCAGAGCAATCTTGCTCATTCGTGCTTCTGTATAACGCTGAGCAGCGGCTCCGTCTCCGTCCATAGAACCGAAGTTTCCATGGCCATCTACAAGCATATAGCGATAGCTCCACCATTGAGCCATCCGCACCATCGCTTCATAAATAGAGGAGTCACCATGCGGGTGATACTTACCCATGACATCCCCTGTGATACGAGCTGATTTCTTGTGAGGCTTTTCAGGCGTCACACCCAGCTCATTCATACCATAGAGAATCCGACGGTGAACTGGTTTGAGACCATCACGAACATCTGGAAGTGCCCGAGCCACGATAACACTCATTGCGTAATCGATGAAACTAGTCTTCATTTCACTAGTCAGATTAACATTTACTAAGTTTCTGTCTTGCATTAAAAAATGCCTTTCTTTCATATTGAACTATCCTATATTATACCACATTTTCTTTAATTTTTCAGTATTTTGAACCGTTTGTAAAAACGTTTACATCGCTAGATATACAAGTTGACCGTGACAAAATATGTCAAAAGTGGTAGAATGAATGTGTATGGGAAATCTTCCCTAAAAAAATAAGGAGATGTTTAGAAATGACTGCTACTAAACAACATAAAAAAGTCATCCTTGTCGGTGACGGTGCTGTAGGTTCATCTTACGCATTTGCTCTTGTAACCCAAGGTATTGCTCAAGAACTTGGTATCATTGAAATTCCTCAATTATTTGAAAAAGCTGTCGGTGATGCTGAAGACCTTAGTCATGCCCTTGCCTTCACTTCACCTAAAAAAATCTATGCAGCTACTTATGCAGACTGTGCGGATGCTGACCTCGTTGTTATCACTGCAGGTGCACCTCAAAAACCAGGTGAAACTCGTCTTGACCTTGTTGGTAAAAACTTGGCTATCAACAAATCTATCGTTACTCAAGTCGTAGAATCAGGCTTTAACGGTATCTTCCTCGTTGCTGCTAACCCAGTGGACGTTTTGACATACTCTACATGGAAATTCTCTGGTTTCCCTAAAGAGCGCGTTATCGGTTCAGGTACTTCACTTGACTCAGCTCGCTTCCGTCAAGCTCTTGCCGAAAAGATTGGTATCGATGCTCGTTCTGTCCATGCCTACATCATGGGTGAGCATGGTGACTCTGAATTTGCCGTTTGGTCACATGCTAACGTTGCAGGTGTGAAATTGGAGCAATGGTTGCAAGCTAACCGTGACTTGAATGAACAAGACTTGGTTGATCTTTTCATCTCCGTTCGTGATGCAGCTTACTCTATCATCAACAAAAAAGGTGCAACTTACTACGGTATCGCGGTTGCTTTGGCTCGTATCACAAAAGCTATCCTTGACGATGAAAATGCTGTATTGCCTTTGTCAGTCTTCCAAGAAGGCCAATATGGTGTTGAAAATGTCTTCATTGGTCAGCCTGCTATCGTTGGTGCTCACGGTATCGTACGTCCAGTAAACATCCCATTGAACGATGCTGAAACTCAAAAAATGCAAGCTTCTGCTAAAGAATTGCAAGCAATTATTGATGAAGCATGGAAGAATCCTGAATTCCAAGAAGCATCTAAAAACTAATTATAAAAAAACATCTCCTGATAAAAGGGGATGTTTTTTGTTGCTTTATACAGATTTGTCAGTAAAAACATCAATCAAATAAGGCACAACGAGATCACTCTCTATGTCTTCTAAAGAAGAAATCCAGACAAAGTCTGTATGCTCTTCCGCATCCAATATAATATCGCGCTCTGCCAAAATTTCGCCAGCATAAACTAGGCGTGTAAAGACAGTATCTTTGCTAGAGTCGAATTGACTATCTTCATGGATAATCTTATTAATCCGAATCTTTTGATTAACCTCCTCCATAGCCTCACGTAGAGCAGCCTCTCTAGGCAGTTCATTCTCTTCTACACTCCCACCAGGAATGTCCCAATAAGATGGATAGACATTAGGACGACCTCGCTTTATTTTCGAGCGTTTGATAAGCAAATACTTCCCGTCTTTCTCGATTAAGGTATGGGCGATTAATTTTACTGTCATTGCATGTTCCTCCAAAAAAAGAGCAAAAAAAGACTCCGAAGAGTCCAATTTTAAGTCATCCACCCTGAGAGAATCGAACTCCCATCTCAAGAACCGGAATCTTGCGTGATATCCATTACACTAAGGGTGGCAACTAATTCATTATAACTGATTTTCTTTGAAAATACAAGTGAAAATCAGAAAAAGAAGTTGACATTTCTCAACTTCTTTTATCTAATTACAATTCAATATCGCCAAACAAATCAGCCATTGAGAATCCAGTTTGAGTTTCTGGAAGTTCAAAGTCACGTTTTTCTTGACGTTTTGGACGACGAGGACGTGATTGACGTTTCTCATCTTTTTGTCCTTCTTCTTGAGCTGGGCGTTCTTCAAGAGCCTTGATAGAAAGTGAAACACGCTCATCAGCAGCATTCACTTCAAGAACCTTAACAGTCACTTCTTGACCAACCTTAAGGGCATCTTTAGGGCTTTCAACACGTTTGTGTGAAATTTGTGAAATGTGAACCAATCCATCGATACCTGGCAATACTTCAACGAAAGCACCAAAATCAGTCAAACGTTTTACAGTTCCTTCGATCACATCGCCAGCAGCAAGTTTTTGTTCAACGCCATCCCATGGTCCAGGTGTTGTTGCTTTAAGAGAGAGGGATACGCGTCCTTCTTCTTCGTTCAAGTCAAGAACTTTCACTTCAATTTCATCACCAACTGATACAACAGACTTAGGTGATACGTTGCGTTCATGTGACAATTCAGTCAAGTGAACCAATCCGTCAACTCCGCCAAGGTCAATGAAAGCACCGAAGCTAGTGATGCGAGCAACTTTACCAGTTACAACATCGCCAACATTCAACTTACCAAAGACTTCAGCACGTGCTGCTGCAGCTTCAGCTTCTACAACTTCACGACGAGAAAGGATGAAGCGGTTTTCTTTTGGATCTACTTCTTTGATCTTAGCATCAAACTCTTGACCTACAAAACGCTCAGTGTTGCGAACGAAACGAGTATCAAGCATTGAAGCAGGGATAAATCCACGAAGTCCTTCAAACTCAACTGAAAGTCCACCTTTAACAGCACGAGTGCCCTTAACAGTGACAACTTCTTCTTCACGACCAACCAATTTGTCCCAAGCTTTGCGAGCTTCCAAACGTTTTTTAGATACCAGGTAAGTTACTGTGTCTGTATCTTTACCTACTACTTGACGAAGAACAAGCAATTCAAGTGTTTCACCTGGTTTCACAAGGTCGTTGATATCAGCGTCGCGGTCGTTCGTCAACTCACGAAGAGTCAAAACACCTTCAACACCAGTTCCAGCGATTGCAACATTAGCTTGGTTAGCGTCAACAGTCAATACTTCAGCAGTAACGACGTCACCTGGCTCAACTTGGCTAACACTGTTTAGCAAATCTTCAAATTCATTCATCTAAAAAAATCCTCCAACAATCAAGCTTTCGCTTGACATACTACTTATTTATTTTCCTAAGCACCCGCAAATGACATTGATCTATCGTTAACGATTTCCATCCTATAAAGAAATAAAACACCTAAAGACATTTTATTATTTTATCAGATCTATTACCTAAGAACTGGGGTAGCTGGATTCGAACCAACGCATGAGGGAGTCAAAGTCCCTTGCCTTACCGCTTGGCTATACCCCAAAAAGAGCGCTGACAAAAGTCACTTTATCATCATCACAATGAACGCTAATGGAGAGAGAGGGATTCGAACCCCCGAACCCGAAGGAGCGGATTTACAGTCCGCCGCGTTTAGCCTCTTCGCTATCTCTCCGACAATCAACGCTATCTATTATAACATTGATACAATGAAAATGCAAGCCCTATTTGCTTAAATTATAGGTTTCAATCAAAGTTTCCACGGCTCTTTCAAGTTTTTTATAAAAACTTTCAGCATTTCCATTTTTGATAATTGCAAACTGGCCATCTAGTTCGGCAATCTCTCCAATAACCTTCTTGCCAATAGCAAGACTGTAACCGTCAAATTGGTCTGCTCCGACTTTCACTTTGCTATCTGTGATTTGAATTTCAATTTTTTTATCTTTTTTACTCATAACTTACCTCTTTCAAATTTCTATTGTACACGAAAAAGGCTGACTTCGCAAGCTATCTTAGGCTAGAATTGCAGAAAAAAACTGCCCAATCAAGGACAGTTTTTAGATTATACTTTAACAATCCAACCTTCTGGTGCTTCAACATCGCCGAATTGGATACCAGTCAATTCGTCATACAACTTGCGAGTGACTGGACCGACTTCAGTCTCGCTATAAAAGACATGGAAATCATCTCCATGCTGGATACCACCGATAGGAGAGATGACTGCAGCTGTTCCACAAGCGCCAGCTTCAGTAAATTTACCCAAGTCTGCCAGAGGAACGTCTCCTTCAATCGGTTTGAGCCCTAGTCTATGCTCTGCCAGATAAAGCAAAGAATACTTGGTGATGGATGGCAAGATAGACGGACTGAGCGGTGTTACAAACTCATTATCCTTGGTGATACCAAAGAAATTGGCAGAACCCACTTCTTCAATCTTGGTATGGGTTGCCGGATCCAGATAAATCACATCTGAAAAATGCTTATCCTTAGCAATCTTTCCTGGTAATAAGCTAGCAGCATAATTGCCTCCCACTTTTGCTGCACCTGTTCCGTGCGGTGCAGCGCGATCATAGTCATCTGACACAATGAAGTTAGTCGGAGTCAGACCGCCCTTGAAGTAATTGCCGACCGGCATTACAAAGATAGTGAAAATGTATTCTTCAGCTGGCTTCACTCCGATAATGTCACCAACGCCAATCAAGAGCGGTCGAATGTAAAGGGTTCCGCCTGTTCCATAAGGTGGCACATATTCTTCATTAGCTCGGACAACCTGCTTGACTGCGTCCACGAACATTTCTGTAGAAACTTGCGGCATAAGTAAGCGGTCGGCAGTTCGTTGCAGACGCTCCGCATTTTTATCCGGACGGAAGAGTTGAATGCTGCCGTCCTTAGTTCGATAAGCCTTCAGACCCTCAAAAGCCTGCTGACCGTAGTGAAGGCAAGGAGACGACTCAGAAATATGGAGCGTAGCGTCCTCAGTTAACGTTCCTTCTTCCCACTGGCCATTGCGATAGTAAGCTAAATAGCGATACGGTAGTTTCATATATGAGAATCCTAGATTTTCCCAGTCAAGATTTACAGTCATGGTCTTTCTCCTCTTCTTCCAAACTTCATTTTTAGATACTCCCTATTTTACACCTTTTTAAGATATTTTCAAGTATTATTTTCAATTTTCAGAAAATTTTGTTATTCAATCTTCTTTGCCACTATCAAACTTTTAGAAATTGGAAAAACCAGCTCGTGCGAACTGGTTTGATGATTACTTGATATAAGCCGAGAAGACTTCTTCGTCTGAAATAGTATCAGAAATGAAGCTGCCATTGCTGGTTCTCTCAGACAGGCTGAGATCAGCTAGATTAATCTCATAGGCAGTTCCTTTATTGGAAAGCACCTGCAAAATCTGCTCCTCATTGGCTTCTGCTTCAGTAGTAAAGAGGTCAAAGTCCACTGCTTCGCCAAAGACTGGTCCAGCTGCAAAGACACGATGGGGCTTGGTCTTAAGCTCTCTCAGAACTTGAAGACCGCGATTTGCCCGACTGGTAACAGGAATATCAGCGACTGCCATACGCTTGAGCGAACCTCGCTGAGTCAGGAGGTAAAGTGAGTCAGTATTGGCGATAAAGGCTGCCGCTAGGACATCGTCTTTCTTGAGATTGATGGCTTTAACTCCAGCTGCCTTAGCTCCGATGACAGGAACTTCCTCAATATTGAAGCGCAGTGCATAGCCATTCTTGGTCACGAGCATAACATCATCCAGCTTAATCGGTGCCAGAGCAATAACCTGATCTTCTTCATTTTTCAGTTTAGCAAACTTGAGCGACTTAGACTTGTAGGTCCGCCAAGGACTAAATTCCTTGCGCTCTACACGCTTGATTTGACCTAACTTGGTCGCTGCAAAGTAAGTCCCCTCTTCAAAGCTGTCAAGCAATTCTGTATAGATAACCTCTTCTTTGGTATCAAAGTTACTGATAGTCTGGCTGAGGTGTTCTCCGATTTCTTTCCAGCGGATGTCTGACAGCTCATGAACAGGCCGGTAAATGACATTTCCCAGGCTAGTGAAAATCAATAAATGCTGAGTCGTCTTGGCTGGACTGACGAAAATCAGTCGGTCATCGTCACGCTTGCCCATTTCTTCTAGGGTCGATGCTGAGAAGGAACGCGGACTGGTCCGCTTGATATAACCAGAACGAGTCACGCTGACATAGGTCTCTTCCTCAACAATCAGACTAGCTGTATCAATTTCAATGGCGTTTGCCGTATCCTGCAACTCGCTGAGACGCGGATTGCCAAACTTCTTCTTGACATCGCGGAGCTCACGCTTCATAAGGTTATACATAGTGCGCTCATCGCCGATAATGGCCGCCAGCATGGCAATCTTCTCGCGCAGCTCTGCTTCTTCCTCTTCCAGAACCACTACGTCTGTATTGGTCAAACGGTAGAGTTGGAGAGTGACGATAGCCTCAGCCTGCTCCTCGGTGAAATCATAGCTGACCTTAAGATTTTCCTTAGCGTCAGCTTTATTCTCGGAAGCACGAATCAGGGCAATTACCTCGTCCAAAATGGAAAGAACCCGAATCAGTCCTTCAACGATATGGAGCCGTTTCTCAGCCTTAGCCTTGTCAAAGCGGCTGCGAGCCAGAATAATCTCCTTGCGGTGGGCAATGTAGCTGGTCAAGATTGGCACAATTCCCACCAAACGCGGCGTGAAATTGTCAATAGCCACCATGTTGAAGTTATAATTGACTTGCAAATCAGTGTACTTGAAAAGGTAGTTGAGAATTAGCTCAGTATTAGCGTCTTTCTTGAGCTCAATGGCAATGCGAAGACCGTCACGGTCGGATTCGTCCCGCACCTCAGCAATGCCGGCCACCTTGTTATTGACCCGCACATCGTCAATCTTTTTGACCAAGACAGCCTTATTAATCTCGTAAGGAATCTCGGTGATGACGATTTGCTCTTTTCCGCCCTTCAGCTTTTCAATCTCAGTTCTGGAGCGCACCACGACGCGACCTTTTCCAGTCTCATAAGCTTTCTTAATCTCATCTCGGCCTTGGACAATAGCTCCTGTCGGGAAGTCTGGACCAGGCAGAAACTCCATGAGTTTGTCCACCTTGGCAGACGGATGGTCAATCATATAGATAACCGCATCAATGACTTCCGCTAGATTATGAGGTGGAATATCAGTCGCATAACCAGCGGAAATCCCAGTTGCTCCATTGACCAAGAGGTTAGGAAAGGTTGCCGGCAGAACAGTCGGCTCCTTCTCAGTATCGTCAAAGTTCCAAGCAAAAGGAACGGTATCTTTCTCGATATCCTGCAAAAGATAGCCAGCCATCTCAGACAGCCGCGCCTCAGTATAACGCATAGCCGCCGGTGGATCACCGTCCATGGAACCGTTGTTTCCGTGCATCTCAACGAGAATCTCACGGTTTTTCCAATCCTGAGACATACGAACCATGGCATCGTAGATGGAGCTGTCACCGTGGGGGTGGAAATTCCCCATGATGTTTCCGACAGACTTGGCAGACTTGCGGTATCCCTTGTCAAAGGTGTTGCCGTCCTTGTTCATCGAATAAAGAATACGGCGCTGCACAGGCTTCAAGCCATCGCGAATGTCCGGCAAGGCCCGCTCTTGAATGATATATTTGGAGTAGCGACCAAAGCGCTCTCCCATGATGTCCTCAAGGGACATGTTTTGAATATTGGACATAAGATACAAAGGGACGTTTCGGCTTGCCGAAAATTTCTGTAGAAAAATAGGAAATCGATGCAGGGTTCGATGAACCCCAAGCGATTTATCTTTTTTCCTAAGAAATTAGTCCCGTGTTCAGTTACTATAAGTAACCAAACAATCCTTTCTGTAGTTTAAAGTGTTTAAGATTTATTGCTTAATTAGTAATAAGGATTTTTCGCAAAGCATTAGGGAATGAACAACTCCTTTCTTTAGAAAAATTGATGTTTAATGATTTCATTTACTATTTTATTGATTTTAACCAGAATTCAATACTTGGACCAAGTCCATCTTTCAACATTTCTTTTCCTGTTTTACATGCTTCTATACGGTCCGACAAGCATTCTATTTCGTGTTGTTTCATATTGTACTCATCAGTTCGTTCCAGAATTTTTTGTGCTTTTTCATCATCTGTAAATTGTTTGCTATTTTTTATACCTTCAATGTTATTCTTTTGTTCACTTAGTCTTTCTTCACACTTCTTTTTATGACCACTCCACTTATTGATTTTCTTTTCATATTCATCTGTAAGTTGTTTTAAATCAATCATTTTTTCTATATGAACAGGGTCCAATCTATATAAGAACCCTAATAATAATTGAGCAGTTCGTGTCTTTTCTTCAACAGAAAACATTTCACTAAAATTAGATGATGATCGTCTGACTCTATCACTTGCATGGCTATCTGAATTTAGAATTAAACGATACATGTAAGCTTTGAAGAACTCTCTTTCAGTTTCGTCCTGAATTTTTGAAAGTATTTCTTGATCAGTAGCTATTTCGCTGGGACCTAAGCTATAATTGAAAGTGGAATATGCCTCCAGAACACGTCTCATTGTGTTCCCAATGTATAGACTAAGTTTAGGTTCTAAACCAAGAGCGTATTTATAAATACTGTTAATTTGTTGTCTATAGAAATTATATTCCTTCTCTCTTTCAATTAAACCCTCATAGGTAAGTTCCAGACATAGAGTATTTTTTTTATAGCATTTTAAATCATTAAATATTGTGAAAAAATGATAATAAACTTCTTCATCATGTGTGCAGATAATAAATTGAGTCTCGCTATAAGCATTAGTAAGGGTTTCAACTTTATTCCTAAAAAAAGTATACAGTCCCACTTTATTTGAATAGTCTGTACTAGAAATAGGATCGTCAATAACAACTAATAATGATTCCGGTTCTTTGTCCTTTATTTTCTTCTCTAATTCAAAGAAAGAGTAAACCAAGGTAACTATATTTTTTTCAGCAGTGGATAACCTCGGGAAGAGGATTGGCTGCCCCCTAGTATAAATCATTCCTTTACCATCAATTCTCAAGCGTTGAGAGTCAAAAAAGATTGTAGAAAAATCTATATTTAAGCAATTAGAATTTTCTAAGGTGATTTGTTCAAGAAGTTTGTTCTTTAATTTTTCTAAAGTTATTAGAATATCTTCCAAATCCAATATTAAATCTGATAAATTGGAAATTTTTTTACCGTATATTGTTTTATCCTTAAGCGGGTCAATCAATTCTTTAGCAACTACATAGTTTATGCCTTGAAGAGCAAAGATATCATATAGTCCATCAATAAAATCAAGTTTCACCCTCACATCTTCTCTATGAAGCATATTTTCGATACCTTTTTTTAGCTTCTCAAGGACAACCTTTTTCTCGATGTTGTATTCTTTGCTAGAAGAAGAAATAAAACTTGATAATTTTTTTAATATTCCTAGTGGAGAATCATGAATAATAATCCTTCTTTTTGCTTTGTTAAAACTTCCAACTGCAAGAGATATTGGTAACTCTCTTACAAGCATCGTATCAGGATTTTTGTTTGTTCCTCCGTATCTTAAAAGTGATTTTACACTTTCTTCTAGCTCATAATTGAGTCTATCTATTTCCATATCTATAATTTTTACATCATCAGCAACATTTTCATCTGCAATAAAAATAGCATTATTTCCTATATTTGTAAATCTATAATCATCTCCTGTTTTTAATGTATAAATAACATCGCCATTGGTTATTTGATATGGTCGATTTCTAGAATTATAAAAAATTGATTCATTTTCTTCAACATTGCTTTTTTCATCAATCTCATTTGCAAGCGTCGTTTTCCCCATCCCATTTCTAGCGAAAATTAGATGAGGTTTGAAGTATTTTTTCCCTCCATAAGTGAATTCTTTGAACTCTGATTCTACTCTTCTACTAGGCAAAAAATCTTTTTCAATAATTATTTTTTGATATTTCATAACTATAGTTCCAATCTAAACTTTTATAATTCAAAGCCACTAATTCCTTCTCATAGTTCTATCTTAATTTATCTTCAGCATACTCAATCATCTTCTCTGCAGTTGCTTTGTCATAGTGGAAGCCGGTTTTGAGAGAGAAAGCTTGTGCCTCTTTGTGGAAAAAGTGCATGGTAGCTAAGAGAGACTTGGTGATTTTTTTCTGGTCAGAAAAATCAAGCAAGGCTGTAAATTCTTTCTCTTTTTCAGCAGGAAAATGCTGAAAGAGGTACTTGTAGTTCTTGCCAACATCGACCGTTCCCTTTTCTGCTGCCACTTGCCAAGCTAACAGCTTGAGCAATTCTTGCTGGCAGATTCCATACAGATGATCCGTCGCATAGACGAGGTGGTTTCGATGAATGCCCTTGACTACATAAGCTGACACCCACCAGAATTCATTGCAAGATTTATCAAAGTCAATCGCACTGGCTGGTGCCGTCCAATAGCGCTTGGGTGTAGGTGCATAAGGAGCAAACAGCCCCTGTGGGTCATCCAGCACCGTGAAATCTGCTTCGTTATCCACCCACTCTTTGATGTGCTCCTTTGGGCAAAGGGTCAAATCTATCCGATTGCCATCTTCAAAGAGCATGAGATAGAGGCGGCGATGGTCTACTAGGACATGCTGCTCAATCATGCGCTTGCCAAACTTTTCCAACCAAGCAAGGTCAGCCACCATGCCATCCAAATCCTCCACAATGTAGACCACATCATAGTCTTGGAACTCATCCTTGGGAGCCTTTGGGTTTGTCCGCGAGCCGGACATAGCAACAGCCTCGACCTGTAGCGCTTTTGCGGTTTGCAAAATCAAATCTAGCATTTCGGGTTCAGTTCTCATGGGAATACCTGCCTTTTCAGTGAAAACTTTCGATTCTGTAGAGGACATGTCTATAAAGCGGACTGTCTGCTAGAACTTTTTCATTATCAAATTCTTTGACAAATTCCATGCCTAGCTTTTGCATGACTTTTTGCGAAGAGAGATTGAGTAAGGATGTAAAAGAGTAAACTTCTGACAAGCCAGCTTGCTGAAAAGCAAAGTCTAGACAGGCTTGGGCAGCCTCCGTCGCATAACCATCTTGGCCAGTTCAAGCGAATCCGTCAGACCCAGTTTATTGTCAAGCGTCATTGGCTGTCTCCTCTCATTCAGATTTTCTAAATCCTGTACCAACAGGCTTAAAACCTACTGTCTGATAAAATCCATCTACTTCAGATATGAGTTCAATCCGTGTCAAAGGATATTTTTTGTGGATCTCCTCAATCAGCTGCCGTCCCAATCCTTTTCCGCGATAGGATTTATCAATGATAATCTCAGCTAAAAAGGTCGTCATGACTTCATCTGTCAAGTAGCGGGCAAAACCAAGGATTTTCTGGTTCTCTTCAACTACCACGTAATGAGACAGATTTGTTGAAAATAGTGATGTCACTTTTTCCTCTGTAAAAGACATCCATTTTTCAGTTTGATAAAGGCCATAAATAGCTTGACAATCTTTTGTGCTTGCAGGTCTGATTATCATTTTCTACTCCTTTCAAATCCGATGCGACCACTAACAATTTTTCAACTCAAATTTAGTTATATTCTAGTTGCTCTCCGCCACTTCTTCTTTCACTTTCTTAGCTGGTTTGCGTTTTTTGTAGCGGCTGCGGATGGTATTGAGGTGGTCGCGGAGATTGACCACGTGAGTTCTTTCAGGATAAGCGTAGGCAATGATCGCAGTGAAGTCCACTAGAAAATCATAGATTTCTTGCAGCTTGAGGCGAACGTTCTTATTCTGACTCGGTGTCTTGCCCTTGAGCTCAGTCAATCGTTCCTTGTAGACCTTTTCAAAGGCCTTCTGAGCAGCTGCCAGACTGTCGACATGGGCTTCCAGATGAAGCTTAGCCAGTGCCGTCTGGTAGGCTGGCTTTTTCAGCTCTTGGAGTAGGTGGTTGATTCCCTCGGTCTCCTTTTCCAAGCTTGTTGCAGCTAGACCGGTGTAGTTTTTCAGGAGCTGAGACAGGGGCTCATAAGCTTCCTTGGTCGCTGCGTCCTTGACCCGCGCAAAGGCCCGAACCAAAGACTGGAGCGTACCCAAGGCATCATCGCGCTCGCGGTCAGCCTGATCCAGACTAGCCACCAGCTTGCTGGACTTGGTCTGATGAAGCCCGCCCTGTAGCTGTTCCAGAAGTTTGTCCATCTCATCCAGCTTGGTCGTGTAAATGCCATCCACCTTATTTTCCTTGATAAATGCCGCAACCTCGCTCCGACTCTCGGACATGAGCTGGAAAAATTCGTTGTTTTCTAAATTGCGTACAGTTAAACTAGTAATTCCATATTCTTTTTTCATAAAACTCCTCTTTCTTCATGTGTTTTTTAATCTTTTACTCCAAAACCGCTCAGAACACATGTAAACGTTCGGCTTTTGCTCTAAAAATGCAAATCACACATGTGTGATTTGGTTTTTTACTCTGAAACAAGAAATTCTTCATGTGAAATTTCTTGTTTTAGAGCTAGGGAAAGTAATTCTTCGTATAGAATGAAGTCATTTCTTTTTTAATTCATTTAACTTAGATAAATTTTTTCCCATTTCCAGGCTGAGAATCACAAACAAGGTTGAAGTATATATTTTATCATACCATTGTTCCAATTCCTCATCATTCATATTGAGATGATATTGCTCATCGTTGTTATGTCTTAGCCCTCCTTTGTTATACATCTCAGAGAGCATATCAAAAGCAATAATTTTTGTTCTATCCTTATTTAGTCGTAATACTTCTTTTAATTCATTATAAATGACTTTTGATTCATCAGATAGTCCTTTAGGTCGTTTAAACTCCTTGAGATATGGCTCCAAATAGCCTGCTAAAGAAAGAAGTATCTCTTTCTTACGCTGAATATTTCTCTTATTTGAAAAATGATTATATTCTAAAACCTTTATCGCATCTTCAATACTAGTTTCAGATATAATCTGAGAAACTTCCGAGGCATAGGCATTCTTTTCAACAATGATCTTGTCACCATTTTCTAAAGTAATCAGTTCATGATTTGTTTTATCTAAAGAATACTCTAATCTTTCACATAATTTTTCGTATTGATCCATTAGAGAAGTATGCTTTATAGTTTCTTTCCAAATTTCAAACTCATTATCATCTTCAGGAATCCAGCCAGAATCCTCTGTTTTTTTAAGTTCTTTAGATGTCACGTAGTTTTTTGCAAATTTATCTTTATTTCTTATTTCTGAATATAAATCAATAATAAATTCAAAAGCAGTATAAAGGTAATCAACACTGGTATAATATTGGGAAATAGCTGTAAATTTTTCTTCAAATGTAACATACTGTCCTTTCTTCTCCACTGGATAATACTCTTTGTATCTATCAGAAAAAAATGTCTGCAGATTCGTTTTATGATTCTCTATATAAATATCTTCATGCAGTATTTTTCTTACAATATCCATTTCCTTCTTAGCATTAAATCTCATATTCTGAATAAGCTCAAAATAATTTTGTCTTGTCATAATATCTCCCATACTATTTTAAAAAGCGGTCGCTTCTTCAAGCGTAAACTTGACATTATCCTCAATCCACTTGCGGCGTGGTTCGACCTTGTCGCCCATGAGGACATTGACACGACGTTCGGCGCGGGCCAAGTCTTCGATGGTGACACGGATGAGGGTGCGGGTATCGGGATTCATGGTCGTCTCCCAGAGCTGGTCGGCGTTCATTTCACCGAGCCCTTTGTAGCGCTGAAGCATTGCACCCTTGCCAAACTTGCGGCGCAGGTCATCCAGTTCGCCATCGGTCCAGGCATACTCGACGACTTCGCTCTTGCCCTTGCCCTTGGACATCTTGTAGAGAGGCGGCAGGGCGATATAGACGCGGCCAGCCTCGACCAGCGGGCGCATATAGCGATAGAAAAAGGTCAGCAGCAAGGTCTGGATATGGGCACCGTCGGTGTCCGCATCGGTCATGATGATGATCTTGTCATAGTTGGCATCCTCAAGGGTAAAGTCTGTTCCAACACCCGCTCCAATCGTGTAGATCATGGTGTTGATTTCTTCGTTCTTGAGAATGTCAGCCATCTTAGCCTTAGCAGTATTGATAACCTTACCGCGTAGAGGCAGGATAGCTTGGAACTTACGGTCACGGCCTTGCTTGGCAGAGCCACCGGCAGAGTCTCCCTCGACCAGATAGAGTTCGTTCTTGGCTGGATTCTTAGACTGGGCCGGAGTCAGCTTACCAGAGAGCAAGCCCTTGTCTTTCTTATTCTTCTTGCCGTTGCGGCTTTCGTCACGCGCCTTGCGGGCTGCTTCCCTGGCATCTCTGGCCTTGATAGCCTTGCGGATAAGATTAGATGCCAGCTCACCATTTTCCAAGAGGAAGAAGGTCAGCTTGTCAGAGACAATGGAGTCCACGGCCGGACGAGCCAAAGGACTGCCCAGCTTGTCCTTGGTCTGGCCTTCAAACTGCAGGTGAGCTTCAGGGACCAGGATGGATAGGACAGCAGCTAGACCCTCGCGGTAGTCCGAGCCTTCCAGATTCTTGTCCTTTTCCTTGAGCAGGCCGGTCTTTCTGGCATAGTCGTTCATGGCCTTGGTGATAGCGGTCTTGAGCCCTGTCTCGTGGGTACCGCCGTCCTTGGTGCGGACGTTATTGACAAAGGACAGGATATTATCGGCGTAGCCGTCGTTGTACTGGAGAGCCACCTGAACTTGGAAGCCGCTCTCCTCGCCCTCAAAATAGAGGACAGGAGTCAGGGTTTCCTTGTCTTCATTGAGATAGCTGACAAAGTCTTCAACCCCGTTTTCATAGTGAAACTCTACTTCTTCGCCAGTCCGCGCATCGCTCAGTGACAGTCGGACATTCTTGAGCAGGAAGGCTGATTCCTTAAGCCGCTCAGCAATAGTGTTGTACTTGAAGTCTGTCGTTGAAAAAATCGTATCGTCCGGCATGAAGGTGACTTTGGTCCCAGACTTAGACTTAGGTGCAGTGCCGATTTTCTTGAGCGTAGTGACTGGTTTTCCGCCATTTTCAAAGCGCTGCTTGTAAACAGTCCCATCCCGCGTGATTTCCACTTCCAACCAGCTAGATAGGGCATTGACAACGGAGGAACCTACACCGTGGAGACCACCTGAGGTCTTATAACCACCTTGACCGAACTTACCTCCGGCGTGGAGAACGGTGAAGATGACCTCAACCGTGGGAATGCCCATAGCGTGCTTGCCGACTGGCATCCCGCGTCCGTGGTCTGCGACAGTCAGACTGCCGTCTTTGTTTATCGTCACATCAATTCGGTCACCAAAGCCTGACAGGGCTTCATCGACAGCATTGTCCACAATCTCCCAGACCAGATGGTGGAGTCCCGCTCCGTCGGTTGAGCCAATATACATCCCCGGACGTTTGCGGACCGCGTCCAACCCTTCTAATACCTGAATAGCATCGTCATTATAATTGTTAATATTAATTTCCTTTTTTGCCACAAGAACCTCCTAATGATTCATCTTTTCTATCTTACAAGTTTTTGGCAAATATTGCAAAGATTTTTTTGAAAAAACTGCTGATGAGGACTGATTTCACACGAAGAAGAATCCAATATCCGAGTAGACATTTCCTGCTATAAATTCTATCCTTTTCTATTGTAAGAAAGCGAAATAATGGTATAATAAAATCATGTTGAACACGATAATTGGATTAATACTAGCATATTTACTGGGCTCTATTCCGACTGGGCTTTGGATTGGGCAAATTTTCTTTAAGAAGAACCTGCGAGAATACGGCAGCGGCAATACCGGAACGACCAATACTTTCCGCATTTTGGGAAAGACCGCGGGGACGGCTACTTTTGCGATCGACTTTCTCAAAGGAACTGCAGCGACCCTGCTGCCTTTCTTTTTGCATATTGAGGGAGTTTCGCCGCTTGTCTTTGGCCTCTTGGCTGTGATTGGCCATACCTTTCCTATCTTTGCTGGCTTTAAGGGCGGCAAGGCCGTGGCAACCAGTGCAGGGGTTGTTCTGGGCTTCTCACCAGCCTTCTTTGTCTATCTGATTGTCATCTTTGCCAGCATCCTCTATCTAGGCAGTATGATTTCTCTGGCAAGCGTGCTCTCAGCAGTCATCGCTATTCTATCTGCCCTGCTCTTTCCTTTAGTCGGCTTTATCCTGCTCAGCTATGACCTCTTCTTCACTCTTATTATCATTGCGCTGGCTTTGATTATTATCCTCCGGCACAAGGACAATATCCAACGTATCAAACAGAAAAAAGAAAATTTAATCCCTTGGGGTTTGAATATCACACATCAAAATCCTGAGACTAAGAAATAAAACGGAAGTGAACAACTTCCGTTTTATTGTGTCTTCTAACTAGTCTTCTTTGTGACTTTTCTTAATTCCTACCAATCCAAAGAATCCTAAAACCATACCAACTAGGCTCAAGGTAACTGCTGATTCGCTGCCTGTCTGTGGCAGTTCTTTAGCTGCAGGATCCTTAGTGAAGGTCTTGGCAACATGAACTGCTACTTGCTTGGTTTGTTTTGGCGTGTTGGCCATTGGAGCTGCCTGTTTTCCAGGATCAGCTGCTTTGGCACCAGCTGGGTAGGAAGCTGCATTAGCTGGATCTGTTCCTTGCTTGATTTCCTCAATATCTGTGTAGCCATCGCCGTCTGTATCCTTAGTGGATGAAATAGAGATAGCACGTGAGTTTGGATTGATAACCGCATAGGCTGTCAAATCAGCTTTTGCCAGATAGTCTGCGAAAGCCACATCCATAGATGGACCTTCCTCGCGAGGGCCGCCCAGCATGGTATAGCCGTCACCACCAGCAGCCAAGAAGTCATTAGTCGTCAGATAGTAAGTCTTATTTGGATCAAGAGGCTCATAAACACCCGTTTCTTTGTTCTTAATCTCAATGTGGAGGACACGCTGATCAGCTGGCAGAGTGGTGTCGTAGTAGACTTTAGCTCCTGAGATTTGCAGGTAACCACCGCTTGGTTCTAGCAAGGGTTGGCCGTTCTCATCCAGCACAGGTTTACCATCTTTCTCCTGGAGAATAGAGCCTAGAGATTTGGCAAACATATCTGCAATATTTTGACCAGTAACCTTGATTTGAGAAATAGTATTCCCAAAAGGCAATACGGCGATAACATCTCCCTTGGTGATTGGCTTGTCTTTGGCAATAGTTTCGCGCAGACCGCCTCCGTTAGTAACAGCTAAGTCTGTTTTATTGGCAAAGCCAGTTTGACCATAATCGTAGAGAGCATCCGCTACGACATTACCCAGATTGGTTTCCCGAACACGGACATTTTCACGGTCACCATTAAGCTCTACTGGGCTGTTTGCCACGATAACCTTGGCATTATCAGCGTCGTACCTGGCTTTAATCTTGCTGACCATGTCTGCTACAACTGGGTCTGGAGCGACTTTTTTAGCTGTTTCAGCAGGAATTTGCTGAGGATTTCCCAGAAGCTGATTGGCCTTGAAAGTCACTTTACCGATATTGTGTAGGTAGCTACCGGTCTGGTTGTAGGTGACATTATCGCCATAAGTCGTAGACTCTACTGTGTGGGAGTGGCCGTCAATAACGGTTACGCGCTTGCCTTTGAGCTTAGGATTTTTAGAAAGAGCTTCAGCCAAGGTTGAACCGCGCCACTCAGTCGGAGTTGTCGTGTCAACACCCAAGTGAGCTAGAACAACGTAGTTTTTGTAGTTCTTTCCTTCTGCTGCTGCGCGTGCTTCAATTTCGTCAATAACTCGATTAACCTCTGTGATTGGATCAGTGAAGGTAACACCTTGGATGTTTTTAGGGTGAGTTTTTGTAGCAGTTTCAGGTGTTGTCACACCGATTACCACAAACTCATCTCCCTCAACCGCTGGATCCTTGTCTACAATAGTAGATGCTTGGAAAACTCGAGCATTATTAGCGTAGGTATTGGAACTTAGGAGTGGGAATTTAAGAATTTCCTTGTATTTCTTTGCCTCATCTAGACCAAAGTCAAACTCATGGTTTCCGACTGCCATAGCATCGTAGCCTATTTCATTGAGGATTTTCGCTCGTTCTTCACCTTTTGAGCTATTGGAAATTGGCAGCCCCTGGAAGGCATCACCCGCATCCACAACTAGCACTTTAGGATTTTTAGCGCGCTCTTCCTTGATAACAGTAGCCAGCTTAGCATCACCGATAACGCCTTTTTCCTCTACAATGCGACCGTGCACATCGTTGGTATGGAGAATCGTAGCCTCTGGTAGATTTTCAGACTGGGCTGGTGCTGCAGCGGCTTCTGTCGCAGCTGGACCAGCCGGAGCAGCTGTATTCTGACTATCTGCTGCTGGCTTTTCTTCTGCTGAAGCTGCTGGAGCAGTTGGTTGCACTTCAGAAGCTGTCTCAGCAGCTGGCTGATTGGTCAACTCAGCCTTTGCTGGCTCTGGACTAGCCTGAGCCTCTTCTGCAGAGACTTGATGGGCCAAAAAAGCAGGTGCCAAAAGCACCGTTGATAGAACAGGTAAGATGAAAAATTTCTTCTTCATATAACGAACACTCCTCTTTAGTATTTTGTTATATTATACATCTTTTTTGCTTAAAAAGGAACTAAACCACTACTATTTTAACAAACATTCGGTTTTTCAGAAAATTACTAGAAAATTTTCTGTGTTAAAAAAGACCCTGAAATTCATCAGAGTCTAATCTGCATTATCCTTTAAAGACAACTTCCCCATCACAGATAGTAAACTTCACTTGGCCTTTAAGCTTTTCACCAACAAAAGGTGAATTGGCTGCCTTGGAGGCAAAGTGGTCAGTCACAAGTCTATCTGCTTCTGGATCAAATATTGTCAAATCAGCAGGACCATCCTGAGCGATGAATCCAGCATCAAAACCATACAACTGAGCTGGATTAAATGTCATTTTCTCCAAAAGCTCCATCAAGCTCAGATGACCAGCCTCTACCAAGTAGGTCAGTCCCAGAGAAAGCGAAGTCTCAAGCCCAGTCATACCAGAAGGCGCCTGAGTGATATCGGCTACATTTTTCTCGTCAGCATGATGTGGAGCATGGTCCGTCGCAATGACAGAAATGATACCTGATTTGAGCCCCTCAATAACCGCCAGACGGTCCGATTCTAAGCGCAGAGGCGGATTCATCTTAGCATTACTACCCTTGGTCAATAGCAAAGCTTCTGTCTTAGAGAAGTGCTGAGGTGCTGCTTCAGCAGTGACTTGAGCGCCTAGCTTCTGAGCGAATTCCACAACCTTTACACTCTCAGCCTTGGACAAATGCTGGATATGCACATGAGCCTTTGCATCATAAGCAATCATGACATCGCGAGCAACCATGCTGTACTCTGCCACACCTGTCGCGCCGCAGATATGAAAATGCTCTTTAGCAATATGCTCGTTAAAACCGAGTATGCCGTTGAGATTGGGATCTTCCTCGTGCAAGCTGATAAAGGTGTCATTTTTACGTGCTTCTACGAGCGCCTGGCGGACAATGCCAGCGTTGGTCAGTGGAATACCGTCATCAGAAAAACCTACTGCACCAGCTGCCAAGAGACCTTGAAAATCTGTCAGATGCTGTCCATCAAAATTCTCTGTAATTGTTGCAACCGACTTGATATGGATATTTTCCCGACTAGCCGACTCCAGTACTTCTTTCAGAGTTTCAACTGTAGAAATGGTCGGATTGGTATTGGCCATCATTACAACGGTCGTAAAACCACCTGCTGCTGCTGCCAAGGCCCCCGTGTGAATATCTTCCTTATGAGTCTGGCCCGGCTCCCGAAAATGAACGTGTATATCCACCAAACCTGGAGCCACAACCAAACCACTCGTGTCAATAACTTTTGCTCCTTCTGCCTGCAAATCTTGACCGATTTTGACAATTTTCTTCCCCTCGACCAAGAGGTCAGTAATTTGGTCAAAACCAGTCTTAGGATCCATAACTCGTCCGTTTTTGATTAATAGCATCATCTTATCTCCTTATTCGTAAAAGTCCACCTGCGTATCCAATAGCTTATCTCCGTCATAAACAAACTTTGCAGAAAAGAAAGGCTTGTCTTCTAAAAGCCACTCAACAAAAGTATGATCGCCTTCCCAGGTTGGTTTAGATAAAACCTGGTCATAGGGCACCCATTCCAAAGTCCCTTCGTTGCATTCAATCAGTTCACCCTCAAACTCAGTCACCTTAAAAACATAGGTGTACCAGTCCAAGTCGGGAGTAAACTCCGGAAAAGTAATAACGCCTTTGAGAACAGGTTTAGCCTTTAGTCCTGTTTCCTCTAGAATCTCGCGTGCAGCGCATTCCTGCGGGGTTTCTCCTCGCTCTAGCTTGCCACCGACACCAATCCACTTCCCAGCATGAACATCATTGGGCTTTTTGTTGCGGTGCAGCATGAGAAACTCCCGGCCATTATCGATATAACAAATCGTTGCTAACTGAACCATACTACCTCCTAAGCTAACCAATCAATAGGTTCCAAGCCCTTAGCCACTAAGAAATCATTGGTACGTGAAAAAGGTTTGCTGCCAAAGAAACCACGGTAAGCTGACAGCGGACTTGGGTGAGCTGACTCGATAATCAAATGTTGGGAATTACTAATCAAGGCTTTTTTCTTACGGGCGTAAGAACCCCATAGGATAAAGACAACTGGATGAGACTTTTCATTGACTACTTTGATAATAGCATCTGTAAAAGGCTCCCAGATTAAGCCGGCATGCGCATTGGCCTGGCCAGCAGGCACAGTCAGCCCAGCATTGAGCAAGAGAACACCTTGCTGAGCCCAGGAAGTCAAATCATGCGACTCCTTCACTCCAATATCGTCTGCAAGTTCTTTAAGAATATTCTGCAAAGAAGGCGGAGCTGGAATGTCATCAGGTACAGAGAAACTCAAGCCTTGTGCCTGTCTCGGTCCGTGGTAGGGATCCTGCCCCAAAATAACTACCTTAACATCTGCTAAATCTGTCGTCTGAATCGCATTAAACACCTTTTCCCGAGGTGGGTAAATGGTCCCCGAAGCATACACTTCATCTAAAAAATGATTGATTTTTGAAAAATAACCTTCCGGCAATTGCTCCTTAATCAAAGCGTGCCAAGCTGAATGCTGCATATATGTCTCCTCTCATTTCCTACGATAAAATTCTCTTATCTTATCCACCTAAGTGCTCTTCTGAGTTCTGCTCTGCCATTTTCCAGAAAACAAGAACCGTGGGCTAGGATGATTTTTTCCGGTTGCCAAGCTAGCATCTGCTCTAGACATTCTTTGGCTTCTTTTTGATGACCGATAAAGGTCATACGGTAGTCAATAGGCGTCTGGCCATCCGGAGCTGCAACACGAACTAATTTATAAGCCTTGCCGCGAATCTGACTTGGAAAATGCTCTGTTTCAAAATTCTCAATCAAATCTGTCAAAATCAAGGTTTGACTGTCCTTATGAAAAAAGACAACTTCCTCAATATAAGTACTTCCCTTGAAAACCAACTGATCTATCTGACCTGCCCAAGCTTCTGGAGCCTCATCTGTCAGCTTTTCATCAAAAGAGACTGGTATTTTCTGCTTGGCTGCTCTCTCTTCCACTCCTGGGCTAGACCAAGCAATTGCCTCAGGATAACGCTTCTTCCAGTCAGCTATATAGGCATAGTGAATCTTATTAGGTGAAACAAGATGCGCAACTGGTCCCAAAGCGTCCAACTGGTCAAACAAGGCTTGATTTGGTTGGATTGGTGAATGACACCAGAGCTGGCCATTTGCTAACTTGATGACAGTCATTCGGGTGGAAAAGGGCAACTGTGTCAGAACCGCATCCATCTCAATCAAATCACCGTCGACAATCCAGATATTCTCGGCAATAGGTTTCAAGGTATAAAGCGGTTCATAGATAGGAACAGGTCTTTTCATTCTAAAGACTCCTTCTTTCTAGTCCAAAAACGAAACTTCCTTAGGACTTGTGGGTACTGAGATAAGCCCATAGCAGACAGAATCAGAATCTGTGGCAAAAACTGAATCAAATAACGGGTCTTTCCTCCCTCAAAAATCTGCAGAAAAAGCAGGCCGCCAAAAACAGCTAAGGTTAGAAAATTCAGTTCGTCACTGGATCGATATTTCCAAAGCGCAAAAACAAGTCCTGCTGCCATGACAATCCAAACCACCTGCTTGGACAGCGAGAAATAGACAAATTCTGACTTGTCAGTGTTCAGGAAGAAGTCACGGACAAACTGAGTTAAAGGATTATCTTTCGTATCTTGGTAAAAAGGCGATATATAAGGCGTCTTTTCATTTTCGACACTGCGGTAGAGCCAGCCCAAATCACCTTCAGCTACAGTCAGAGACTGCTTGTGGAAGAGATGATGAGCAAAAGTCAAAGGATTATAATCGCTTAAGCGCCGCTTGATTTCCTTGATAACATATTCCTTGGCAAACATGCCATTGTTATAGTCATATTGCTTATCAGGCTCAATATACTGCAAGAGCCCTTCTTTCATATCTTCCTGATTGTGGCCATTGAAGGTCAGACCTAGATTAATAAAGAGCAAAGGACCTTTTGCCAATCCCTCTCCCTCCATAATCGGCACTTCCGTCTGGTGCTTGGACCAGTAATGCAGCGGGGCATAGCTAATCGCAAAACTGCAAGCAAAAACGACTAGTGTCAGAAAGAACTTCTTCCAATTCTTTTTAAAAAAGAGGACTCCGAAGACAGCTATCAGCAAAATCATTACTGTTGGTCTAAAGAAGAAAGCCAGACTAGTCATCAGCCCAAGCAAAATACTGCGCCAAACCAGCTGTCGGCTAGATTCCTCTCCCTTCAGCAATCCCAAAACTAGGAAAATCTGCAAACTGATGAAAGGCAGGGGCGGAATATCGGTATACATTGAAAAGAAATAAGGAGAAAAGCCCAGTAAAAGCACATAAAGACTAAAGACAGCATCTGCAGCCTTTTGGGAAAAATACTTTTGGCAACCCTTATAGAGAATCAAGGCCGTTACGTTAGTATAAACAATATTTAAGGCCTGCATGACCCATAGACCAGATTCTCCAAATACATTAAAGAAAAAACGCTCGTAGAGAAATAGTGAGACATTGTTAGGATTCCGGGTCAGATAGCTGGAAATGGAGCTTTCTTTCAGAGTTTTGAAAGCCCCTGTAAAGACCACAGCTGCGTCACGCCTAATCAAAAGCTCTGCCGAAAAGAGCATAATCAGCTGAAAAATAAAGGCAGCTAACATAATAAGAAGTTTATGCTTCATCAGCCAATGATAAGCTTTTTCTAGCAAATGCCGATAGCGATAGGCCAGATAAGCCAAGCCGGCAAAAGCAATCATAGCTATACTATTCAGCTCTGCAACATGCCAGATGGCAATCAGAAACCAGTGAACAGCTGTAATCAGCAACACTTTCTGTAATATCGAAAAGGATAGATGATAAATCTTAGACATAGCTCTATTATACCAAACACCGAGACTTTAAGCCATTTTTAAAGGCAAGACAAGGACGTTTTACTGAAAAATGACCTGAATAAGAGTCAGATCATTTTATTTCTATTCGGTCTAGGCCTGCCAATTCTCTTGGTCATGCTTAAATTTCTCAAGCAAGGACAAGCCCTCAGGACTGACATACCCTTCTGCTTCAGCTAGAGTGATTAGCTCTGTATAGTTAGAAAGGGTCACCAATTTGACACCTGCTTCATCGAAGTTCTTTTCTGCCTTTGGCAGCTCATAGGTAAAGATAGCCGCTGCTCCAACCACATCCGCACCTTCACGTTTAGCGGCAGCGATAGCATCCAAGACCGAACCTCCAGTCGAGATTAAGTCCTCAATGACAACCATCTTCTGCCCAGGCGCTACGCGACCTTCGATTTGATTGCCTGCTCCGTGATCTTTTGGTTTGCTGCGGATATAGGCAAATGGCAGGTTCATCTTATCAGCGATAATGGCTCCGTGAGGAATACCTGCTGTCGCAGTTCCAGCAATGACTTCTACATCTGGAAATTCCGCCCGAATCTTTTCAACGAAACCATCCTCTATCAAGGTCCGAGTTTCTGGATAAGCCAAGGTCACACGGTTATCCGTATATATAGGTGACTTGATGCCCGACGCCCATGTAAAAGGCTCTTCCGGCTTCAAATACACAGCTTTGATTTTCAATAAATCACGCGCAATCTCTTTTGCTAAAGTCATTTTTTACTCCTTATAAATTTGAAATTTTATGATGCTATTAATTTTGACAAACGATTTAATTCGAATTCCTTGTTTTTGCTTAGCCTAGCTATTCCACTGCTTCTTGATCTCGTGATAAGCATCCCAAGGATTCTCAGCTTGGATAATTGGACGACCTACTACAATATAATCACTGCCGATTTGATGGGCTTCCTGCGGTGTCATGACCCGCTTTTGGTCGCCAATTTCTGATCCAGCTGGCCGAATACCCGGCGTCACACAGAGAAAGTCATTTGCAGTTGCTGCTTTTATCAGTTCGACTTCTTGAGCTGAGCAAACTACGCCATCTAAACCAGCTTCTTTAGCCTTCCGAGCGTAATTGACAACAGACTCCTGAACCGTGGTCTGGATGTTTTGGCAATCACGCATATCTTCCTCACTGGTCGAGGTCAGCTGGGTCACCGCAACCAACTTAGCCTTATCCCCCAAGACCTTCTTGGCTTCGCTCATCATCTCCACACCGCCTGCTGCATGGACCGTGACCATGTCAATACCAAAAGTACCTAAGACAGACATGGCTGAGCGGACCGTATTGGGAATGTCGTGCAGTTTCAGATCCAAGAAAATGCTGTGTCCAAGACCTTTCAGATAATGAACGATTTCTGGACCAATGGCATAGAAGAATTCCATGCCGATTTTGACATAGAGTTTTTCATCTTCCGGAAAATGCTCCAAGAAATCTTTGACATCGTCAAAAGATGGAAAGTCGAGGGCGATAATAGGCCGTTCTTCACGCATGAGGGGAAAATCTCCTTTTAAATTATTATCTTCAAAGAAGTCTGCTAGGCAATCCTATCTCAAAACCAACTGTAACGTTAGGCCCAAAGACATAGAAAAACCTTGCCCGAGAGCAAGGTTACACGAAAATGTGGCAGTAGTTGCCATTCAAACGTATGTACCTTAGTAGCCTCTCTGGACTTCTTTAAAGGTTATATTTAGTTCATTCTATAATTTCACAGCAGGATTGTCAAGTAAAAATGTAACTTTAAAGCAAATTCTCTCGAACTTCTTTTCGTAAGCTTTCAAGACTTTCGATACCGTATTTATCCATAACCTTTGGCAAGTCTTCAATGATGGTCGGGCAGGCATATGGATCTGTGAAATTGGCAGTTCCCACTCCAATGGCTGAAGCGCCTGCTATAAACATCTCCAGAGCAGCCTCCGCAGAATCAACTCCCCCCATACCAATGATAGGAAGTTTGCTTGCCTGCGCCACTTGACGGATCAGCTTGAGAGCTACCGGAAAGACAGCCGGACCAGACATGCCACCAGTGCCATTAGCTATAATAGGCTTGCGCGACTTCAAGTCAAATCGCATACCTACTAAGGTATTAATCATAGTAAAACCAGCAGCACCTGCGTCTTCAACAGCCTTAGCTACCTGAGTGATATCTGCCACACTTGGAGTTAGTTTGACATAGACAGGTACAGCAGAAGTCTCTACTGCTGCCTTGGTTGCTTCGAAAGCCAGCTCTGGAACTTGGCCAATCAAAAGGCCAGCATTTCCATGGTCAACATTAGGGCAGGAAATATTGAGCTCGATAGCCTTGACATTAGGAGCTTGGGAAATTTTACCAGCCACTGTGGCATATTCTTGATTGGAAAAGCCCGCTACATTAGCGATGATTGGAAGGTAGGGATAATGCTTTTGCAGCCAGGGCAGTTTTTCAGCTAGAACAACCTCAACACCTGGATTTTGCAGGCCAATGGCATTGAGCATACCAGCTGGCGTTTCTGCAACCCGCGGAGTGGGATTGCCAAAGCGGGGGTTCAAAGTCGTAGCCTTTATCATGATAGAACCCAGCAAGTCCAGGTCATAGTACTTGGCATATTCTTGACCGAAGCCAAAGCAGCCAGATGCTGGAATAATTGGATTTTTCAGGTCCAAGCCTGGCAAGGAAACTCTTAAACGTTGGTCACTCATTCTTTCACCTCCTAGACAATAACCGTGCCCGTCTCAAAGACCGGGCCGTCTTCACAAACTCGCTTATTGACTGACTCGCCCTGACCAGCAACATGAACTACGCAGGCATAGCAAGCGCCCATACCACAAGCCATACGAGACTCCATGGAGAGATAAGCATGCGGATGGTCCTGAAACTTACGATCGACATACTGGAGCATGGCTGGCGCTCCACAGGAATAGACAGCCGCATAGTCTTGGGACAACTCATCCACAACTGCTGATACATAGCCTTTGCGACCATAAGAACCATTATTCGTCGTAACAATGACTTCGGCGTATTTTTTCATTTCTGCTTCCAAAATGACAGCAGATTTGTCAGCAAATCCCAGTACAGCTGTCACTTGAGCTCCCTTGGCATGCAACTCTTTAGCAACCTCAAGCAGAGGAGGGACACCAATCCCACCACCGATAATCAAAGCGTGGTCACCTGCCCTTGCAGGGCTCAAATCAAAGCCATTGCCCTGAGGCCCCATAACATCAAGATAAGAACCAACAGGAAGTTGAGAAAAAATAGCCGTCCCGCCACCTTCTATCCGGTAGATGATGCGACAAATCAGATTATCTCGGTCAATTTCTGCGATTGAGATAGGCCGGCGCAAAAGCTTGCTGTCATCTGGTACCCGAATATGTAAAAACTGCCCAGCCTGCATCTGGCTGACCATTTTGCCCTTTAGGAGCATAGAAAAAATATTAGGCGCAATCTCTACTTGCTCAAGCAGCTCCATCTGCTCCAGCATAATCTTGCCAAATCTCTTTTTACAACTATCACTAACCATGACAACCTCACTTTCTACAAGAAAAAAACCTCGCCGCAGCAAGGTTTTGCAAAAACAAGGCAGCCAATTGCCTCTTATACCGTTTTTCTCACCTTGCAGCCTCACTGGACTTGATTAAAGGTTAAATTGTAAACATTATATCGTTAGAGACGAGGAATGTCAAGGCATAAAAATATCAGAATTTTCATGTCACTAATGAATCGAAGTATTACCAGCTCTTGTCAAATTCACTTCTTGCATCTGCAAGACAAAAGCTGCCATCCTCCTGTCTCTTGAAAATCAAAGACACCCTATCCGATTTTCGTTCAGCAGGTGGACGATGAATATTAAAATAATTCACCTGTAAAGATAATGGGCTATAATCTGTATCGCTTCCAGAAAAATTAATATCTGAAGGCAGTCCAAATCGCCCAACAACTTCTTGATATGTCATTCCACCTTTTCCATATTGACTATCACCTACTGTTAATGTATCCATATCTTCTGGCTTCCACTTAAAAACAAACTCATTTTTGGTAGCAGGTAGGTTATGAATGTCATCCAAGTAAACTGCCGTTTTGGTTATTAAATAGTACTTTTTTCCATTGGAATCGGGGTCATAAAAACCCAAACTGATTTCCTGAGGATGTCCTGATGAACCATATCTAGGAACATCTACAATTCTTGTCTTATAAGTTAGTGTCAATCCATTTTCGGTAAAACTTACATTTGAACCCTTACCATATTTCGTAATAACCTCTTCCAAAGTCGGATTATTTTTCCACCCCCCAACTTTTGCTATTTTGAGTTCTACAAAATTGTCTAATGTCCAATTAAAAACAAACTTTTTTTCATCTTCCTCAACAATTTTCTTTTTCAGTTCCTTTTGATCTTGATTTATTTCTGGCTCTTCATCATATTGCTGAGTAGTAGAGCTTTCTCTACTAACTGACGAGACCGTCTTATTATATTTGTACTTAAGGTTGGCTCTAGGAACCTTTTGAGAAAAATAATAGAAGCCAAAGAACAAAGCAAATGACAAGGTCAAACAAAGAAGAATAAAGGCCGAATTAATCCTTTTTTTCTCCTCCTGTATGGCCATCATGCTAAGTTCTTCTCTTTTTATCTTTTGTTGTTTATAAAGTTCTCTTTTGATATCTCTAAATGAATTGGCATCATGTTTTTTCTTGCTACTCCTTCTCAAGATTATCTCCTCTGTCTTTTTTATTTTAGTTTACTGGCTTTGTTTAGAAACCAAACGCCATGTTCCATCTTCTTGCTTATAAAATTCTAAATTAACAGTTTTCAATTCATCTGGAGATCTCCATCCCCTTGGATTGTTATAAGTAACCCGCATTTGAAGTTGTTTATCCTCTCCCAAAATCGTCTGATATAGAGGTAAGCCAACATTTGAAACGATCTCATTATAAGCCGTACCTTTGTCAGTACCTTCTCTAGCACCAATAACAAGACTATCAATATATTCTTGCGTCCATAAAAAGTCTCTATTAGGATTTTGATCCACCTTAATTTCATCACTTGCAAGGTTAGAATGGTACTTGGAAATGAGCTTATAAACACCATCAAATTCAGCAAATGTTAAAGAAACATAGCCAAGAGCACCATTCTTCTCTTTCCAAAAAAGACGAATATGCTTTTGAATTTCATTATTTGATGAAAAGTCAATCCATGAACCAACTTCAACAGGTTTTCCAAATTCTTTTAAAACATCTTCCAAGACGACTCCACCTTTATCTTTGTCCATGTGTAGAGAAACTGCCTTGTCAACCGTCCAAAGAAAGGGACCGCTTTTTTCTGGAGAAACGATAAGGCTTTCAGCGAATTTTTTTACTTCAGTCTCCTTATCCTCTAATTCTTTTGATGGTGAAATAATCTGACTTGACTGGCTCACCGGTTGCTTAGATTTAGCTTTTTCCGGTATGGAAAGCATTAAAAATATTGCTCCAACGATAGAAAAGCCAATAATGGCTAATAGAACGAATGGTAAGAACTTAGACTTGGATGTCTCCTTCTCTAACTCAAAAGCAATATCTTCAAAAGAATCTTCTTTTCTCTTCATAACTACTCCTTTTACAGTCTAAAAATCATCATATCACGAATAACTTGAAATTGCAAAATCTGCTTCATTATAAAAGAATGGATAAAATCTCTCTATAATTCCGAAAAGAATAAAGATTAAAAATGTCACTGTCTTCAATAGAATTTCTTTGGCTATCTATCCATTTAATAAATTCAATTATAAAACCATGCTAGCTTTCATTGATTTATCGGGAAAAAATCCCCAGTTTGTGATAAAATAGTCCTATGAGAATTCAACAGTTACATTATATTATCAAAATCGTCGAGACTGGTAGCATGAATGAGGCTGCCAAGCAACTTTTCATTACTCAGCCTAGTTTGTCCAATGCTGTGCGAGATTTGGAAAATGAAATGGGCATCGAGATTTTCATTCGCAATCCCAAAGGAATTACCTTGACCAAGGACGGCATGGAGTTTCTTTCTTATGCCCGGCAGGTAGTTGAGCAGACGCAGCTTCTAGAGGAGCGATACAAAAACCCTGTCGCCCACCGAGAGCTTTTCAGCGTTTCTGCTCAGCACTATGCCTTTGTGGTCAATGCCTTTGTCTCCCTGCTTAAAAAAAGCGATATGGAGAAATACGAGCTCTTTTTGCGGGAAACTCGGACTTGGGAGATCATTGACGATGTAAAAAACTTCCGCAGCGAAATCGGCGTCCTCTTTCTCAATAGCTACAACCGAGATGTCCTATCCAAGATGCTGGACGACAATCATCTGATTGCGACTCATCTCTTCACAGCGCAGCCCCATATCTTTGTCAGCAAGTCCAATCCGTTGGCCAAGAAAAAACTGGTTCAATTATCTGACTTAGAAAACTTCCCTTACCTCAGCTACGACCAGGGGACCCACAACTCCTTCTACTTTTCAGAGGAAATTCTTTCTCAGGAGCACCATAAAAAATCTATCGTCGTCAGCGACCGTGCGACCCTCTTTAACCTTTTGATTGGTTTAGACGGCTACACAATTGCAACCGGTATCCTCAACAGCAACCTCAACGGAGATAATATCGTGTCAATCCCACTGGACATTGATGATCCGATTGAACTGGTTTACATCCAGCACGAAAAAGCTAGCCTATCCAAAATGGGAGAACGCTTTATTGAGTATCTGATTGAGGAAGTACAATTTGATAAATAAACTGCAAAAAACACCTGAAAAAGCTATCTCAGGTGTTTTTTCTATTGTTTCAACTTCCCCAACACTTCTCCAATCTTGCCCTCAATCACTAAGTCTGCCTGGCTGTCTTGAGGGATGCTGGTCTTGTTGATGACAACCAGATGCTTACCTGCAAAGTACTGGATAAGGCTGGCTGCGGGATAGACGACTAAGGAAGTGCCGCCGATTATCAGCAGGTCTGCTTGCTGGATTGCTTGGGCAGCCTGCTGGAAAACTTCTATATCTAGAGGTTCTTCATAGAGAGTCACATCTGGCTTGACAATACCGCCACAGTCAAGGCAGCGAGGAATGGTACCGTGCAGAGCCAGAAAGCTGTCCAAATCATAGAATCGCTGACAATTCAGACAGTAATTTCTATCCGCACTGCCATGTAGCTTGAGAACCTTCTTTGAACCGGCCATTTCATGCAAACTATCGATATTTTGAGTCACTACAGCCTTGAGCTTGCCCGTCTTCTCCAAGTCTGCCAAGTAGACATGAGCAGCATTGGGCTTGGCATCCGGATAGAGCAGGTACTTCTTGTAAAAGTCAAAAAACTCCTGCGGATAGCGCTCAAACATAGTGTGAGAAACCAGCTGCTCCGCTGTAAAATGCCGTCCCAGCTTGACACTGTATATCCCATCTGAACTGCGGAAGTCCGGAATATTGGACTCCGTCGAAACACCCGCCCCACCGAAAAAGACGATATCCCGGCTTTGATCTATCAATTCTTGCAGCCTTGTAATTTTATCCATCCTGCTACTCCTTATAAGAGACTTTCTATGAGCTCATTCGCTCGGTCGAAGTAAAAAGGTTCCCTCTGGTAGACAATGCCTGTCTCCTGCGCCAAATCAACCAGAAGCTCCATAAAGTGCTGAGACGAAAAACCTGTCGTCCTGTGCAATTCTTCCTCATCGAAAGGCTTGATAAGATGTGCCAACGGATTGCGGACTGACTTTTCTAACTCTCTTAGCTGCTGTGCTGATTCTTTGACAGATTCAGGAAAATGCAACTGCAAAATCAGCTCCGTCAAACTAGAAGAATTGACCGTGCTTTCTGCATGAAAATTTTGCAGGTCAGGATTATCAGAATTTCGCATCTTTTCAAACTTCCAACGGTCGTAACTAGCCCCTCGCGAATTATGAATATAGCTCTCAATATCTGGTATTTGCATGCGAATCAGCCGCATAAAAATCCGATAAATAGCTGGACTAACAGCTCGGATAAAGTCAATCAGCTGCTCATTTCTCAACTTGGCTTCCAGATCATAAAGGTAATTGACCAGCTGCTCATCCGCTTCATCTTCATGGCAAAAAAGCTGAAAATCAGCTAGGTTAGACCCAGTGATTTCCAACTTTAGATTCATCATAGATTGGATGTTGAGCTCTCTTCGCTCCGCTAAAGCCTCAAGAAGAAGGACCAAGTCAGACTGGACACCGCTTCCTGCTCGCTCAGCTAGTTTATGGGCATAAGCATAGTCATAGCGGGAAATAGCAAAGAGAATGGCTTCTTTGACATCTACTTTCATGCTTCTGCAATCAAGGTTTCCAAACCAACCTTCATCATATCGGTGAAGGTATTTTGGCGTTCTTCTGCTGTCGTATCCTCTTCAGGATTGACCAAGCTGTCAGAAATGGTCATGATAGCAAGAGCGTCCACATGGTGCTGAGCTGCCAAGTAGTAAAGAGCAGCTGCTTCCATTTCCACAGCCTTAACGCCCCATTTACCAAGCTCGATGTTCTTTTCAAAGTAGTTTGAATAAAAGACATCAGACGACAAGACGTTTCCAACGTGCGTAGTCATACCAAGTTCTTTGGCGATATGGTAAGCCTTATCTAACAAATCAAAGCTAGCGATTTGTGGAAAATCATACTGTGGCCAGTCGTTGCGGATAATGTTGGAGTTGGTTGCAGCCGCCTGCGCCAAAACCAATTCACGGACATGAACATCCGCATTCAGTGATCCAGCAGTTCCCACACGTATCAGCTTTTTCACACCGTAGTCAACAATCAGCTCACGCGCATAGATTGAGATTGATGGCATTCCCATCCCTGTCCCCATAACAGAAACACGCTCGCCTTTATAAGTACCAGTGTAGCCGAACATATTGCGGACTTCATTGAAGCAAACAGCGCCTTCTAAAAAATTCTCCGCAATAAATTTCGCCCGAAGCGGATCCCCTGGAAGAAGAATTTTATCAGCAATTTCACCTGGCTTAGCAGAAATATGAATAGACATAGTTAAGATACCAAACCCGTCAAAAGCAAAGGGAAAATAGGAGATGGCCGCAGTGAGCGATGCTCGCAAGACCAACTATCTTTTTCCCACCGCTTTTAGGGTGGGTTCAATTCCTTTCTTTCTTATTTTTAATATTTCATAGAAAGACTAGCCCGAGTTCAATTCAAACTCAGACGCCCTTCCTTTCTGTATTTATTTGAAAGATAGTTTTTCGCTCGTGTTCAAATCTGAACACACTCTACCTTTCTTTAGTTTAATGATTTTATCAGCTAGATAGAAAGGCTGGCTCGGGTTTAATTACCAACCCAGACACTCCGCCTTTCAGTATTTTTTTACAATTCAGCAAGTGTTTCTTTAAGCAGTCGTTTGAAATCACCCTTGACACGTTCTGTTACTTCAACCACTTCCTCATGATTAAGCTCTTCTTGGAACCCAGCAGCAAAGTTTGTAATGCATGAAATTCCAAGGACTTTCAATCCAGAATGTGCTGCTACAATCACTTCAGGAACAGTAGACATGCCGACTGCATCCGCCCCAAGCGTCTTATAAGCGCGGATTTCTGCTGGTGTTTCATAAGTCGGTCCAGTTACACCGATATAGACACCCTCATCCAGCTTGATACCAAGCTTATCCGCAACTTTGTGAGCGACGGTACGGTATTCTGGAGTGTAAGATTTAGACATATCAGGGAAACGTGGACCAAATTCATCCAAGTTTTCACCAATCAAAGGATTTTGACCAGTCATATTGATGTGGTCAGTGATGGCCATCAGTGTACCAGGGCCATAGCCAATACCGCCAGCAGCATTGGTCACAATGACACCTGTCGCACCAAGAGCCTTCATCACACGCACTGGGAAGGTAACGATGTCTAAAGGATTTCCTTCATAGAAGTGGAAACGGCCTTGCAGCGCCAAGACTTTCCGTCCTGCCAAGTCTCCATAGACTAATTTCCCAGCGTGGCCAACAACAGTTGAGCGGCCCCAGTTTGGAATATCCGCATAGTCAAGACTAACGGAATTTTCGATTTCTTCAGCCAATTCTCCCAAACCAGATCCCAAAATCAGACCAAACTCAGGCTCTGTCATACCTTTTTCTTTCAAAAAAGCCGCTGTTGCTTTGATTTTTTCTGATAAGCTTGTCATAAAACATTTTCCTCACTCTCTTATAATGCTTATACCAATTTGTCCAAGAAGCTTTGACCAATCATCGCCTTGTCCACTCCAAAGTTTTCAGCAACGGTAGCTGAGATATCCGCAAAGCGTCCGACAGGAATATGACCATGACCGCTCAGCGATTTTCCGAAGATCAAAAGCGGGATGTACTCACGAGTGTGGTCAGTTCCGGCATAGGTCGGGTCATTACCATGGTCAGCAGTAATCATGAGCAAATCATCTTCACGCATGTTTTCAATGATTTCTGGGATGCGAGCATCAAACTCTTCCAAACAGTCACGGTAGCCATGTGGATCACGGCGGTGACCATAAAGAGCATCAAAGTCTACTAGGTTAGTAAATGAGAAACCTTCTTTGAAGTTTTCGTCTTTCAAGGCTTTGACCAAGGTATCTACACCATGATTGTTAGACTTATTGTGGCCCATATCATGATTGATTCCAGCGCCGTTGAAGATATCATTAATCTTACCAACAGAATAGGTAGCAATTCCAGCTTCATTGAGCTTATCAAGAACAGTTGGATTAAACGGAGACACTGCATAATCGTGACGGTTGGCTGTACGAGTGAAGTTGCCTGGCTCACCTACATAAGGACGAGCGATGATACGTCCTAGAAGCGCAGGGCGTTCCAAGGTAATAGAGCGGGCGAATTTACAGATACGATAGAGCTCTTCCAAAGGAATCACTTCTTCGTGTGCTGCAATTTGCAATACTGGGTCAGCAGAGGTATAGATAATCAGCTCGCCTGTTTCCATCTGACGAGGACCAAAGTCATCAATAACTGCTGTACCAGAGTAAGGCTTGTTAGCCTCACGAATGACCTTGCGACCAGAAAACTCTTCAATCTGAGTCAGGATTTCTTCTGGGAAGCCATTCCAGAAAGTATCAAAAGGCTCAGTAATATTGAGACCCATGATTTCCCAGTGTCCTGTCATCGTGTCTTTTCCGAGTGATACTTCTTCCAGCTTGGTATAGTAACCACTAGGATTTTCTTCTTGAGGAACTGTCTTCAAAGGAACAGGACGCTCGATATTTCCTAGACCGATTTTAGCCATATTTGGCACATTCAGCCCTACCGTTTTGGAAATATGTCCCAGAGTATCTGAAGCACCATCTGGTACCCCTGCATTGACAAAATTATTAGCATCTGGTGCAGCACCGATACCAACTGAGTCCATGACTACCAAGTGAATACGATTAAATTTTGGCATAAAACACCTCTTTCTATTTATTGGCCTCTAAAACTTGAAGACCCGATTTTCCAGCAACAATGACCTTGTCTACCATTTGATTAAACAGTCCATGCTCCACTACGCCCACTACATGATCTAGTTCTTGCGCAAACTCGACTGGATTTTCAATCACACCTAAATCTAAGTCGATAATGAAATTCTGCATGTCTGTAACAAAACGCTGACCGTCCTTCTGACGAAAGGCTGGGTTATAGCCCGCACGTTCAAAGCGACGAAAGAGCTGCTCAGCACCGTACTGAACAACTTCTACTGGTAGCTTGAAGGCACCTAGCTTCTCTACCATCTTGCTTTCATCGACTACCCAGATATAGTGCTTGGTAGGCACCGCTACGACTTTCTCCATGAGAAGTGCGCCACCACCGCCCTTGATACCGTTAAAAGTGGCGTCAACCTCATCAGCACCATCAACTGTCACATCAACAAAGTCAACTTCATCAATGGATTTGAGCGGAATACCTAAACCTTCCGCCTGTTTGCTAGTGACACTGGAAGTCGTCACAGCTGTAATCTGTAGTCCTTCTTCTTTTATACGACGGCCAATTTCTTCGACAAAATAATAAGCGGTCGAACCCGTCCCGAGACCAACTATCATCCCGCTTTGGACAAATTCAGCAGCCTTGATTCCTGCCAGTTTCTTTAGATTTTCCATAGCACCTCCTCAAATCACACTACTTTTATTATATCATGATTCTCACTAACATGAAAGTGTTTTCTTTACCAGACTTAAAATTCATTTACTCTGCTTGATAATCGAAAGCCTTGCTCCTCCTTGATTTTTGCGTTACAATTAGATTAATTGATTTTAAAACACAAGGAAAAATACAGTATGATTACCAGAGAATTTGATACAATCGCTGCGATTTCTACACCTCTTGGCGAAGGAGCCATCGGTATCGTCAGACTAAGCGGGACTGACAGCTTTGCTATTGCCCAAAAGATCTTCAAAGGGAAAAATCTAAGCAAAGTAGAAAGTCACACACTCAACTATGGCCATATCGTTGACCCTCAAAATCAGGAAATTTTGGACGAGGTCATGGTTGGTGCTATGCGCTCTCCCAAGACCTTCACGCGCGAGGATATCATTGAGATTAACACCCACGGCGGGATTGCGGTCACGAATGAAATCCTGCAGTTGGCTATCCGCGAGGGCGCTAGAATGGCTGAACCTGGTGAGTTTACCAAGCGGGCCTTTCTCAATGGGCGCGTGGATTTGACTCAGGCTGAGGCTGTCATGGACATCATCCGCGCCAAAACTGATAAAGCTATGAATAACGCTGTCAAGCAGCTAGATGGCTCCCTCTCCAACCTTATCAACAATACTCGTCAGGAAATCCTCAACACACTGGCTCAGGTCGAGGTCAATATTGACTATCCTGAATACGATGACGTGGAAGAGATGACGACCCAGCTTATGCGAGAAAAAACAGCTGAATTCGAGACTCTGCTGAGTAATCTCCTCAATACTGCACGACGAGGTAAGATTTTACGCGAAGGTATTTCCACTGCTATCATCGGCCGGCCTAATGTTGGCAAGTCCAGCCTGCTCAACAATCTCCTGCGCGAGGACAAGGCCATTGTGACTGATATTGAGGGGACGACCCGTGATGTGATCGAGGAGTATGTCAATATCAAGGGCGTGCCGCTCAAGCTCATCGATACTGCAGGAATTCGAGAAACCGATGACCTTGTAGAACAGATTGGAGTTGAGCGCTCTAAAAAAGCCCTGCATGAAGCCGACTTGGTCCTCTTAGTTCTCAATGCCAGCGAGCCTCTGACAGACCAAGACAGACAATTGCTGGAAATCAGCCAGGACAGTAATCGCATCGTCCTGCTTAACAAGACTGACCTTGAAGAAAAGATTGAGCTGGACCTGCTGCCAACTGATGTCATCAAGATTTCTGTCCTTCACAATCAAAATATCGATAAAATTGAAGAACGCATCAATCAACTCTTCTTTGAAAATGCTGGTATCGTTGAACAAGACGCCACCTACCTGTCCAACGCCCGCCATATCTCCTTGATTGAAAAAGCCCTAGAAAGTCTGCAAGCCGTCAACCAAGGCTTGGAAATGGGTATGCCGGTAGATCTTCTCCAAGTCGATATGACCCGCACCTGGGAAATCCTCGGCGAAATCACTGGTGACGCCGCACCAGACGAGCTTATCACCCAACTCTTCAGCCAATTTTGCTTGGGGAAATAGAGAAACGATAAATACCTGTCATTTCCAAACTTATACTTGAACTACTGTTCCTCATTCCATCAAGTTCCATTGCACTCTAATTAAAACTATTGCTAAGATCTTCAAATTCATATAAAATGATTCTATCATATCAAAAAGGAGATTCTCCATGAAAAAAACCTTTCAAGTATTCTTACTAGCAGCTAGTCTATTAAGTTTGGCTGCTTGTGCCCAATCTCAATCAAAGAAGCCAGCTCAATCGAGTGATAAGACTAAAACTTCCAGAAAATCATCCTCTAGCAGTAAGGTCAGTTCTAAATCATCTAGTAAATCTGATAGCTCTTCCTCATCCAGTTCATCTTCTGACTCCAGCAGCATTCCAAGCACTAACAGCAGCTCAAGCTCTACTATAGTAGATGGCAAGGAAGTTTCTATTACTTCCGAAGGTGCTTTTATCACTTTTCCTGAAATCGGTAAAGTCGTGAAGAAAGATGATGGCTATCTATTCGCTTCGCAAGGCCTTTGGGTAATGATTAGAACCGATGGACAATATATGTCTATCACATCAGAGGGTAGAAATATCAATAGCATTGATGTTGATCCTGGTCCAGTTAATGACGTCTATGCAAAATTTGGAGTTTCTGGAACTGCTGATATTGACGCGATTATAGAAAAAGCCAAATCATCAAACAACTAGAGTAAAAATAAAGCATACCTAACCAATTTTGCTTTGGGAAATAGAGAACAAGAGACCTAAAATTTAGGTCTCTTTTCAAATGCAATGTTTCATTCTTTAAAGTCATTAATTATCGTTTTAAATAAAAAAGAGTATTATAACTCTCAATCTAAAACAGACCTTACCATCTTAGCCAGCCCCAAAGGATTGTCTCCATAGATATTGTGTCCACAATCTTTAACCTCTGCCAGCTGAACATAAGCAGGCAATCCTTGTAAAGCCTGAACTTTCCAACTCGGATCCGATTCGGTTTTCTGAGGAATAAATAAATGGATTTGGCGGTCGCTAAGTTTAGATAAACGTCCGTACATAAGTCCTCTCAGCGTCAGCAAGTTCTTCACAATTTGCTGAGAAATTTCCAACTTCCATACCTGAGCCTTTTTATTAAAGACAAGATTGACTTTGACAGCTTTAGAACAATTCTCTGACCAATGTTTTGCCTCGTCTCGCTCCAAAGAAACAGCTTCCTCAATACTGCTATAGGAAGTTTTCTCCAAATAGGCAAGAGCATCTGCTATCTCTTCTTCCAGATTACATATTTTGTCTAGGTTTAAGTAGCCACCATCCAGCAGAATTAATTTCTTAACAGAAGGAAAGACAGAAGCTAGATAGACCGCGAAATCAGCACCTAGAGAATGTGCAATCAGAGTCATTTCTTGAGTCAAATCAACTTGCAGAGCAAACCACTCTTCCAAGTCTGCTTCTTGGCGAATTTCTTGACAATATAAATCCAGATATACAATAGGGAGCTCTAGAGCTGTTAAAAAGTCTTGTGGGTAATAAACATTGCATCCCAGACCACCAATAAAGTAATAAGCCATCTCTTTTCCTCCTGAGAGTATTGAAAAAAGCCTTAGTCAGGCTTTTAGAATGTCCCCTGCCGGAATCGAACCAGCAACTACTCCTTAGGAGGGAGTTGTTATATCCATTGAACTAAGGGGACTTAGAGAAAAACTCTGCCCAACGACAGAGTCTTTCTAAGATTAACGGCGAATTTCTTTGATACGCGCTGCCTTACCTTGCAATGCACGAAGGTAGTACAATTTAGCACGACGGACTTTACCGTAACGAACGACTTCAATCTTGTCAACACGTGGAGTGTGGATTGGGAAAGTACGTTCAACACCGATACCGTTAGAGATTTTACGAACGGTGTAAGTTTCTGAGATACCCGCACCTTTACGAGCGATAACCACACCTTCAAAGATCTGGATACGTTCGCGAGTTCCTTCGACAACTTTTGCGTGAACGCGGACAGTGTCACCAGGACGGAATGCAGGGATGTCAGTACGAAGTTGACCTTCAGTCAAGCTTTGGATTAATGGATTCATTTTTTCTACTCCTATCTTACTAATCTTAAGGTTCATGACCGCAGCGGATTAGCCGTTTTTTGTGCTTCCATTAGGCACAAACTATATTATATCAAAATTTCTAAAAATGTAAAGATGTTTAAATGAAAATTCCCAAAAGAATGGCTAAAAATCCAAGAATATAGGTCAAAGCCAAGTAGAGAACAAATTTCTTTCGCTCCGAAAAGAGATCTGCCAGCTCATCATTCAAGGTGGAAAAGGTCGTCAGACCACCACAGAAGCCTGTTGCCAAAATCACATAAAGCTGCTTGTCTTCTATATGATTATAAAAATAACCAATGAGAAAAGCACCTAGCAAGTTTGCCAATAAAGTCCCAAGCGGCAGAGATGTTCTGCTATTGACCTTGGAGAAAACATAACGCAAAAGAGCGCCAGCGCCGCAGCAGATTAACATCGCCCACATCATGGCTTCACCTGCTTTCCAGCCCATAGAGCGATTGCAAGGCCACCACCTACACTTAAGACTAGATAGATAAGAAGCTCCATATAGCGTCCTGAATCTGCTAGTTTGATACTGTCTAGCAGAAGACCAGAAAAAGTCGTCAAACCTCCGCAAAAACCGGTCGAAAGCGCTAGAATTAGGCGCTGAGACTTAACTTTACTGCTAAGATACCCCTTGATAATATAGACTAGCAAAAAAGTTCCCAAATAATTGACCAATAAGGTAGCCAGCGGAAATGAATCAGCAAAAACTGATAAGAGCGCTACTTGGTAACGTAGCCAACCGCCTGCCATTGCAGATAAAGCCACAGCTATCGAGTTCTGTACTTCTTTCATTAGATATTTTTATTCTGAAATTCACGTGAACGTTTTAAAATGTCAGAAAAAGTCGCAATAACAGTTTCCTTGTAGTCTTTGTTTTCAACCTTATCCGCAACTCTGGCAAAAATCACATCTTCTCTCTTGCTATCCAAGACTGCTGTGCCCGTTAATTTTTTTAAAGCCACGACTTGGCCAACCAGATTCATGCGTTGCTCTAGTAAGGCAACAATCGCATCATCCACTTGATCAATTTCCTGTCTGATTTCTTCTAACGTCATCTACTTCCTCCTTGTATTCTATCTATCATAACAAAAAATAGTAAAATTTTCTAGTTCAATTCTAAATAAAAAGGTCTCAAGGACCTCGGATTAAGGAGGAATTGCAAAGGCGAGCCCCTATCTACAGATTAAAAAGGTTCCCCAAACCTTATTAAAGAGCACTCGCTTAACCGAGTGATTATCCGCAACCTAAAACAGTCCCCCGGGCCTTATTAAAGGGAACTCTCTTTCGCGAGTTCTCATCAGCAGATTAAAAAGGTCCACTGGACCTTTTTAACCAACCGATCCTTCCATACTCATGTTGATGAGTTGGTTGAGTTCGACGGCGTATTCCATTGGAAGTTCTTTGGTAATAGGTTCCATAAATCCATTGATAATCATAGCTGTGGCTTCTTCTTCGCTGATTCCTCGGCTCATCAGATAATAGAGCTGGTCCTCAGATACTTTGGAAACCTTGGCTTCATGCTCTAGCGCAACATTGGAATTATGGATTTCATTAAAAGGAATGGTGTCAGAACTGGACTCACCATCCATCAGAATGGTATCACACTCGATATGAGATTTGGAGCCTGCACTATTCTTGCCAAAGCGGACCTGACCACGATAGTCTGTCTTTCCACCATCCTTAGCCACTGATTTAGAAATTAAGGTACTGGAAGTCTTGGGTGCATTATGAAATACCTTACAACCCGCATCCAAGTGCTGGCCATAATTTGCAAATGACATAGAGAGGACAGAAGTCCTTGCATTGCGGCCATTAAGAATGCTACAAGGATATTTCATATTGACCTTACTGCCTAAGTTCCCATCAATCCACTCTAAGGTGCCACCCTCCTCAACAATCCCCCGCTCGGTTACGAGGTTATAGACATTGTCCGACCAGTTTTGAATGGTTGTATAGCGGAAAAAGGCATCCTTTTTGACAATGATTTCGACATTTGCCGCATGAAGACTATTGCTTGTGTAAGTCGGTGCTGTACAGCCCTCGATATACTGGATAGAGCCACCCTCCTCGATAATCATCAAGGAGCGCTCAAACTGGCCGGCATTTTCACCATTGATTCGAAAATAGGTCTGAACAGGAACTTGACACTGAACGTTCTTTGGCACATAGATAAAGGTGCCGCCGGACCAAACTGCACTATTAAGCGCAGAAAATTTATGCTCAGCATTTGAAATCACAGTACCAAAATACTGCTTGACCAAGTCCGGATATTCCTGAACAGCCGTATCCGTGTCAGTGAAGATAATCCCCAGCTTGGCAAACTCTTCCTTCATATTGTGGTAAACCACTTCAGATTCATACTGAGCCACAGCTCCAGATAGAAAGCTCTTCTCGGCTTCTGGAATTCCCAAGCGGTCAAAGGTTTTCTTAATCTCTTCTGGGACTTCATCCCAACTGCGAGCCCGATCTCCGCTTAGCTTCTGATAGTAGATAACATCATCAAAGCGAATCCCTGACAAATCAGGGCCAAAGTCGGGCATAGGCAGCTTATGAAAGAGTTCCAAGGATCGCAGACGATAGTCCAGCATCCACTGGGGCTCATTCTTGATTTCTGAAATTTCTCGAACCACTTCTTCTGTCAGGCCTTTACCAGTCGAAAAGAGCGGCTTGACATCGTCATGAAAGCCAAAGGCATAGTCGCGTTCTTTCATAGGGACTCCTCCTTTATCTGATGGATAGCGCTTACTTACATTATACTCCTAATCATGAGAATTGTCAGAAAATAACACTTTCGCACAAAAAAAACGGCCGCAGCCGTTTCCTCTATTTATCACTTTAAACTTTACTAACCAAGCCTTCTGCAAAAGCTTCTAAGCGCGCAATATCATCATCTTCTGCAGATAGGTCTACTTTAACGCTTTCTGCACCCTTCACCGCTCCTGTAGCAGCAAAGACAGAATCAAAGTCATCGACAGCCTTGCAGAATTCGTCATAGAAAGTATCGCCCGACCCGACCACTCCGTAGACCTTGTCAGACAAATCCAAACCAGACAAGTCTTCGTAGAAGTCCATCATCTCATCAGGCAGCTCACCATCACCATAGGTATAGGTCGCCACAATCGCAATATCTGCTTCCAAGAAATCTTCTGCATCGACAGTGGTGCACTCGTCCACTTCAACTTCTACATCCAGGTCTCTTAGCTTATCCGCCACAATATCAGCAATTTCCTCGGTGTTTCCAGTCATGCTGGCAAATACAATTTTCGCTAAGGTCATAGTTTCCTCCAAATTCTAATCTGCTCTCATTATATCATATCTTTTTTATTTTAAAAATAAAAACTCTTATGCTACAATGGGTAAAGAAAGTTGACGAGGTTATTTATGACTCTTTATCATGATATTTTAAGTAAGATCAAAGAATACGATACTATTATCATCCACCGCCATATGCGGCCAGATCCTGATGCTCTTGGCAGTCAGGTCGGACTACAAAAGCTGCTTCAGTACCATTTCCCAGAAAAAACAATCAAAGCGCCAGGCTACGATGAGCCTAATCTCATGTGGTTGGCGCAAATGAACCAAGTTGCAGACGAAGAATACCAAGAGGCCCTAGTCATCGTCTGTGACACTGCTAATACAGCCCGCATTGACGACCAACGCTACACGACAGGCGACTCCCTCATCAAAATCGACCATCATCCTGATGATGAGGTTTACGGAGATATTTCTCTAGTTGATACAAGCTCTAGCAGTGCCAGTGAGATGATTGCTCTCTTTGCCTTTGAAAATAACTTAGACTTGAGCAAGGAAGCTGCAGAACTCCTCTATGCTGGTATCATTGGCGACACCGGCCGCTTCCTTTATCCTTCTACGAGCGCCCGCACATTCGAAGTAGCTGCCAAGCTTCGCCAGTACGATTTCGACTTATCAACCTTGTCTCGCAAAATGGACTCTATCAGCCGACAAGTAGCTAAACTGCAGGGCTATGTCTATGAGCAGTTGGAAATAGATAAAAATGGGACTGCGCGGGTCATTCTGCCTCAGGAAGTTTTACAAGCCTATCAACTGACCGATGCTGATACAGCAGCCATCGTCGGGGCACCTGGACGAATTGAAGAAGTCGGTCTGTGGGCTATCTTTGTTGAGCAGCCAGATGGTCACTACCGTGTCCGCATGCGCAGCAAGGTTATTCCTATCAACGGTATTGCTAAAAATCATCATGGCGGAGGACATCCACTAGCCAGCGGAGCCAATGCATTTTCTAAAGAAGAAATAGAGCAAATCTACACCGAGATGAAAGAATTGGCAAAAAAGTAAGAAATTAGTCTAAAAGTCTTGTCAAATCAATCAGAATTTGATAAACTATCAAAGTAACTAATCTATGGCTCGCAAAGAGACCATGGCAGAAAGGAAATTTTTGTAAAATGAGAAAAGATATTCATCCAGAATACCGCCCAGTTGTCTTCATGGACACTTCTACCGGCTACCAGTTCCTTAGTGGTTCAACTAAGCGTTCAAACGAAACAGTTGAATTCGAAGGGGAAACTTACCCATTGATCCGTGTAGAAATTTCATCAGACTCACACCCATTCTACACTGGACGTCAAAAGTTCACTCAAGCAGATGGACGTGTGGATCGTTTCAACAAAAAATACGGTCTCAAATAATCATAAGCACCAATCGGTGCTTTTTTTGTACTCAAAAATTTCTTTTCGCCTTTTTTGAACTTTAAAATCTGTGCACAACCGCCACTTTTGCTTCCTAGTTAATTCAACAAAAAAACTCCAAAAGTCAGACGATTAAAATCTAACTTTTGGAGTGTGGTTTATATGCAACCAAAGATTAAGAACACAGATGTTTAAGAATAAAATTCCTTATTCTTATTATTTATAGCTGTAAGCCCAGTAGTAAACACCGTTTCCGTCTACAACTGTCGCTACTGCACCTTCAGTTACGTTAGGATCAAGAAGCAATTCTCTCAGACCGCTGTTAGCCCATTTCTTAACGACAACAGATGGATCTTCATCACGACGTCCAACAAAGCCTGAGCTATCGTATTGACGTGAGATTTCATTTACTTTTGGAAGTGCTTGATTTTGATAAATGTCTTCTGACCAAGTCAACTCTTTCAAGCCTTGAGCTTTACGCTCTTCATTGATTTTAGCGAAAGCTTCTTTAGCTTTTGAAACATAGTCATAGTTTGTATCGTTTGTTGCTTCAACACGGTAAACAAACTTAACATAACCAAATTCTACATCACTGTATTTCTTGTCCTCAACACCACTCTTAAGGTTTGCAATCAAGACATAATCCTTAGCATATGGGTCTTCTTTGGTTTTCTCAAAGATTTCTGGATCTTCGATTTCCCACTCAACCTTAGCATCCCATCCTGCGTTATCAAGGAACTTAGGATTCATCTTTTCGATAACGTAGTTTTTGAACTCTTCAACGTTCTTGAATGGCAGCGGTTGACCTGCTTTAGCAGTTGTCACTAGGTTAGTTGAGTACAATTTCACGCTAGAGTCTTTATCACTGTACATGTATTCATCATCTGCAGTGTTTTCGTGAAGTTTAGGATCAAGAGCTGGATCGTTTGGATCAGTCATACCTTGAAGTTTCCATTTGTCACCAAACCATTTCCAATATGGAGAGTAGCCATTCGCTTCTGAGTCAGATGGTATACGGTAATAATGGGTAGAACCATCAAAGTAATAGTTAGGATCTGACTCAAGAGCCTTGTCACCTGGTTTTCCAGTTGGGTAGATAATTTTTGGAGCTCGTCCATTCGGTGCCCATGTCAAATGTTCCAGACCTTCTGCTGGTTTTTCAACATATGGCGGGATTTGATCTTCACTTGGTTTATCAGTTGTTACCAAGCCAGGAGTCTCTGGTACAGCAGGTGTTGTTGGAGTTTCTGGTTTTGGTTCTGCTGGTTGCTCTGGTTTCGGAGCAAATGGATTGAGATCACCTTCTGCACCGTTAATTGGAGGATTTTCTGGCAAATCAACACTTGGTACCTCTGGTTTTGGTTCTGCTGGTGTAGTAGGCTCATCTGGTTTATCAGTAGGAGCTGGCGTTGGTTGTTCTGGTTCCGCTGGAGTCGGAGTTGGAACTTCTGGTTTTGGTTCTTCCGGCTGACTTGGAGTTGTTGGATTAGTTGCGTTATCAGTAGAATCCTTAACAAATACCCACTTACCATTTTGATAGTAGTAATAGTCGCCATTATCCAATACATAGTAATGATAACCATTTTCATAACGATAATGTGGATCGTTTTCCAGATTGTTATTGGATGTGCTGTTATTGTTAGTATTTGTCAGTGGCTTCCACTCACCATCACGATAGATACGGTAAGAACCATCTGTCATACGGTAGTAATGGTTACCATTCCAGTAAATATAGTTCTCATCATTTGCTAGATTGTTGTAGTTATTCCAACCATTATATCCGTAGTTGTTGCTATAGTTATAATTCCAGTTGTTATAGCCTGGATAATAGTTATTATAACCATAGTCATAATTATAGCCATTGTAACCATAGTTATAGTTATTATAGCCATAATTGTAGTTATTGTAACCATAGTTATAATTATTGTAACCATAGTTGTAATTGTTGTAACGGTAGTTGCGGTTGTTACGGTAATTATAGTTGTTATAACCATAGTTATAATTGTTGTAACCACTATTCCAGTAATTATAACCTGGTTGATAGTAGTTATAGCCATAATCTTGAGCCTGAGCATTATTCGCAACAGCAATTGCTGGAATAATAGCCGCAGCCGCTACAACAGATCTTGATAAGAGTCTGAAACGATTGTTCATATTAATTAAACCTCCAAAGTGACCAACATCACTTTATTTTTTGTGGGGGGAATTTATTTTTTGTGCACAACTTCATAAAAAAGAATTTCACGAAAATACTGTCAGCCGACAGTTGACTACTCCATCATTATCAAACGCAAAAAAACGAATCACTAGTTAGTGAATCCACCTGATTAAAGGTTGCACATAAATGTTTTTATAACATTTGATTTAGAAACAAAGAAGTCAATATGCTTGAAAATACTTTTTTATGCATATCTCACCCTCAAGACGAATTATAGCACAAGAAATTTTTGAATGCAAGCATTTTAGTTAACAAGGTGTAAATTATTTTTATGGGTAATTTTTTATAGTTCGTCTTTTTGTTTATTTTTCTATTTTTTAGCTTTAAATATCTATAAAATCTTATTTTTAATGAACTAAAACAATAGAAAAATGTTTATAATTTGGTTTACATAGTGTAAATTATTTTTATTGTTTATTTATAAAAACTTCTCACCCTCTCATTTCGATTTTTTATTTAAGTTTATTTTAAGCTTATCTTAAGCCTTTTTTAAGCTTATCTTAAGTTTGTTTTAAGAATCAAAGAATCTGTTTATGAATCCCTTTCTTATGGGTTTTTATTTACAGAAATGAATAAGTGTTAAAAAGTAGTAAAAAATACTAGAAGCATTTATTCCAGCTTCTAGTATTTTGAATTTATTAATATTTTAGTTGTTTGATAACTAAGAGGTGGCTATCTTCCTCCCCGACCAAGCTGTGTGGCTCATTGGGCTCCATCGTCAAAAAGGAACCTGCCACTAGCCGCACGGTTTGTTCTCCAGCGGAAAAGCTTACATCTCCCGACAAACAAACAACCGTTACCAGTGCATCAGCACTGTGCTCTGGTACTTCTTTTCCTTTGGCAAGATGAAGATGATGGATGATTCTGCCTTCTTCTTGCACAGGTGTTTCTGCAAAATCATTATTGGGATTGGTAACAAAAAATTTCATTTTCTTCCTCCTTCTAATGGATGATGTGACTACTGATCTTCATAGCCTCCACCAGTAATGCCGAAATATTCTTCTAAAGATTTGCCTGATTGAACAATTTCCTTGGCTTCTTGACCAATATAGCGCAGATGCCAGCTTTCAGGCATATAGCCAGTTGAACCTTCCTTACCCTCTAGATAGCGAACGATAAAACCGTATTTATAGGCGTTGTCTAAAAGCCACTGACTTGCTCCAGCTTCTTGTACGAGATTACCATTCTTGTCAATCAAGTCAAATGCCAAACCAGTCTGGTGCTCGCTGTAGCCTGGCCGAGCTGAATAGCGGTCTGCAGCTGCCTTACCATCCTGATTGACATAATTTTGATAGAGTTCTGTCTGAGTATCATAGCTACGGAAACCACTGTATTGGTCGCTAATTGCATAGCCTTGTGCCTGCATGTCTGCAATCAGTTTGAGCAATTCTGCTTTAGCAGTCGCATTCTCACCTGGGTTATAGGAAGGAGACAAAGGGTAGTGTTTGTTGACAAGAAGAATCTCATCATATTTCCCTTTGACACTGTAGTAGCTACCGTTATAGGAAACATTTTGATCAAGAGTTTTGGCCTCGTGATTTTGCTCCTTTTTAGTATCAGTGCTATCTGAAGATGTTGCCGTATCTTGGCTAGAGTTTTTATCTTTTTCCGCATCTTGTTTCTTAACTGTACTAGTTGAGCTAGCCGCTTGTTTATCAGAGCTATCTCCAGTAGTGTCTTTACCAGACGAACACGCGCCTAGAACAAGAACAGATGCCGCAAGAAAAATTAGTTTACTGTATTTCATTGTCATAATATCAACCTTCTGAAACTTCAAGATTATAGATTACAAAAGAATCCCCGCTAGGTTTCAAGTAATAAGTCTTATTTTTACGATTTACACTATTTGGAGTGTTATCGGTATAGTGGACCGTATAGTCCTCATATGTTGTCACGATATAGGAACCATTTTCTTCCTTGATTTCGCGGATATCCAAAGCTCCTGGCTCATAATAGTTAATTTTCGCTTTCTTAACACCACCACCAGTGGTCCACTCAACCATTTCTCGATATACTGCACTAGAGGTATCGTAGTATTGAGAATAGTTGTTGCTCCTGTTAGAAACAGAGCTAAAAACAGCACTGCGGTAGTCATTAAGGAAAGTAGAGACTTTTGCCTTTTGAGCCTCAACCTTTTTCGCTTCTTCGTTCTTTTCTCTAATTTTAGAAACCACTTCCTTAGGAAGCGATAATTTCACATTCGTGGTATCATCTTCCACAATCACTGTCTCTTTATTGGTAGTAAAGGTAGTATCAAAGATAGTAAACTTGGCATAAATTTCAAGCTCTTGATAAGGAACAAGCTGCAACTCAGGGGTCAAACTGCTACCACTTTCTTTACCATTAACAACGATTTTAATATCTGTTGCTTTTGAAGTTTCAGAAGGCATCGTAATTTTTAGCTGTTTCTTTTCAGACTTGAGATCCAGTTTGATTTCATTATCCTTAGCCGTGGCTAAATCAAGCTGAACCTTACTTTCTACATCTCCAACATCCGTCTTACCTTTGAGAGTAAAGTCTTGTTTGATAAAGTGATATTCACCCAATTCAGTGTCTGTATTTTTCTTAAGAGTAATAGTTTTTTTCTCACCAGGTTTAATGGTAGCATTATCCAAATTTGTATTGACTTTAACTTTGACTGGATAGGAAACCATTTGATATTCCTGGAAAATACCAAATTTCTTACTCTTTTCAGTAACACCTAAAATCTTATTATTATTGTCATCAATATAAGCAGATTTGCCATTTGACTCAACAATGTTATCTAGCTCAGTTTCGAGATTGATTTTTTGGCTCTCTAGGTGCTCAACCAATGCTCTTGCTTCAGCACGCGTCCACTTATCGGATTGAGTAGAAAGAAGACTTGCCACTTCATCGAAGTCTTTACTAGAGACGGCTTTTGCAAAATGGTCTGTGACCACTTTAACTCCAGTTATAGAGTTTAGATAGAAGAAAGCCCCAATCAAAGCGGCAACTAAAAGGGTTGGAGCCCCAATCATGATTGCTTGCTTCTTTGATATTCTCTTTTTAGCCTTTTTTACCGGTTTCTGTGGTAATTGCGAGTCGAGCAGTTCAGACCGAATAGGCAAGTTAGAGAATCCTTGACTCTTAGCTTCTGCAAATTCTTCTTTGGTAGGTTTTCGACCAATATTATTTTCAAAAGCTTGCAGCCAATTCTTACGAAGCTCTTCATATTGGCTAGATTCAAATGAGCTTTGCTTATCATCTTGGTGGGAAGATGGTTGAACCGATTCTTCTGTGACAGAATCTTCAGAAGGTGTCTCCTGAACAATATCTTGATTCTCAGAAGCTTCATCAGTAGTATTTTCTACTGACGAAGTTTCTGTGGTTGCTTCCTCTACTTCGCCTGCAATCTCCTTAATCTTTTTTGGATCAAAGTTAGATTGTTTGCCAGCTTGGAACTCACTTGCAGTTGGTTTTCGACCAATTACTTTTTCAAAGAGATCAACCCATTTTTCTTTTGTTGCCATAAATCTCCTCCAAGATTACATCATTGCGATACTAGCTAGTAGAGAAAAAGCGATGAAAGAGAAGATAATTGTAATCACACCATTGATAATAATGGCCAATAGATATTTATAAAAAGGATCCATAGAGTTGTTTGTCTTGGAATAAATCAAAGCAAAGGTCGCTCCAACTCCAATTAACAAAATTCCAATCCATGTGAATAAAAGGGACAATTGAATGACTCCTAGTAGAGCAAATAGAGCTGAAATAGCAATAAACGGAAGAACTATAGCATACAGTCGGCCGTACCAATCAAAAGCCTTATTAAAGGTAAAACTTCCATCCTGATAGACCAAACGCTTCACAACAAAACCACCTAAAATAATAGAAAAAAGGAAGAGAGCCGCTGCTATCAGGGAAACAAAAAAGACTTTGAAATTAAGAGACGGAACAACATCATACAAACTAAGACTGTATACCCTAAACATATTGATGATACTGTAAACGTTGGAATTTGCGACAATAGCAAAAAAGAACACTGTCAAACCTAGAGATAGGTAGCCATTCACCTTACTGCTCTCAACTTCAGATGTCGGTGATTTCCAAGCTGAAACAAGCCAAGCCCAGAAACCTTTCATTGTTTTAGAAAACTCGCTGGGTTGAGGAGGTTGCTGACTGTAATAAGCCTGTGGTCCTTGTTGAGGTACTTGTGAATTGAACTGTCCTTGCTGCGGGTTGTTCTGATAAGCTTGCGGACCAAAAGACTGAGGCTGTCCAGCAAAGGGGTTCGCTTGCTGAAATCCTTGTTGCTGATAAGCTTGTCCCTGATTAGCAAATTGATTTGAATTTGCTTGTTGCTGAGGAACTTCTTGATATTGTTGAGAAGTCTGCTGAGCAAAAGGCTGTTGGAAATTTTGCGGCTGTTCAAAGCTTGATGAAGCCGGACTAGCTTCACTAGAGGCTTGCTCCGCACTTACCTGTTCAGCTTCAACAAATTCCCCGGCAGCCAATGCTTGGGCAATTTCTTCCTCTGTAGCCGAGCGTCCATTAACGGCCTCAAAATATTCAAGCCAATCTTGTTTTGACATAAAAGATCTCCTATCTATAAATTATTATACTACTATAGTATACAAAAAAAGGGCCGGAAATTCAATCTATTCCGGCATTTGCTCTTCTTAATCGCTTGTCATATCGTCAATTTAGCAGGAAAAGCTTCCACTCCTCCTTCGACATTGGTTACTTGGTAACCCTTAGCTTCCAAAAATTCGCAGGCACGAGCTGAGCGTCCGCCTTTTTGACAGATGATATGGTAGGGGATTTGTTTATCTAATTTTCCATAATTTTCAGGCAGGGTGCTGAGAGGCAGATTCTGAGCCCCAGAGACATGTCCAGCTGTGAATTCGTCCACCTCGCGAACATCAATCAACTGCAGTTCTTCTGCCTGCAATTTGTCATATAAATCTTTCGCACTAATTTTTTGCATCATTTTTCTCCTATTCATTCATAATCACAATTTTTCCAAAACCTGCCGTCCCCTCTATAAAAGCATGAGCTTTAGGCACTTGCTCTAGGGAGAAGACACGCCTTGGTGTAACATTGACCTGATAGCGGTCAATATAGTCAAATAATTCATCCATCAAGTCTTGGCTCACATGAGCAGAGTGAAAACTTGTCAGAAAACTGTTGTTTTTAATTTCTTCAATTGGGTTGAAATCATCCAGCTCCCACTGACCTCCCAAGAGTCCGGTCACACAGATAATCCCCCCCTCAGCGATATGGTCAAAAGAATCCTTGACAGTTGCTGGACCAACCAACTCAAGGATTTTATCAAACTTATCCTCTGTTTCCAGTCGGCCATCCTGGTCTATGATAATATCGTCGTAGGCTTGGTGTTTGAGCAGAAATTGTTTAGAACCGCTATTGACCGAGCCCACGATATGTGTGTCTGGAAACTGTGCCTTGACCAGACGAGCGAAGGCCAAACCGACACCGCTAGTGGCAGCCCGAACCAAAATCTTGTCATTGGGCTCAATGCGCAGATTTTTCATGGAGCCTAGAGCAGTATAATAGGTTTCTGGCACTGCTGCCAGCTCAGTCCAGGTCAGATTGGTCTCAACTGTATAAATTTGATCGTTCGGCAGAAGGACATACTCAGCATAAGAACCGTCAAAAGCTCGCCCCATTTCTCCCATGATGGAAACCACTTTCTGGCCAATCTTTAAATCTGCTCGAGTCGTCTCGGCAACTTGGCCAACACACTCAATGCCTAAAATCCGAGGGAAAGTGACACTAGGCGATAAACCCTCACGAGTAAAAATCTCCGATCGGTTAATCCCAAACCCTCTGACCTTGACCAAGGTCCAGCCTTCTTGAAGTTCTGGAATCGGTCTTTCTTCCAGCAGAAGCTTTTCTGGGCCACCCGCTTCGTAAATGACTATAGCTTTCATCGTTTCCATAGAATCACCTCGCTTTCTACAAAGTTTAGCATTCTAAGCTTAGACTTATCAAAAAATCAGTCAGCTACTCCTGCAAGTTCTAATAGTTCTTTTACAAAATCCATCAGCCGGCTGTTGGAGAATCTCCTGATAGGAAACAAGTTGTTGAATACGTCCTTCATCCAAGTTCAGGATAGAGGGACAAGACTCTAGAAAACGAGTGATACCAATTCGCTAGGTTCGACCACCCGAAAGAGCAGCTAGATATTGCTCCTCTATCACAGCAAAACAGTTAGTTAAAGCTCAAGAACTTGGTAAGAATAACCTAAATCTTGCAAGAATTTAAACAAATCTGTTGTAGAGACAAAGATGGTCTTTTCATTGGTATTAGGATGAAAAGTCATGCGTTCTTCGTCGATGATCTCTTTATCGAAATAAACATGGATGTCCTTCTCCTCATTGTTAAGCAGACCAAAAGGTGATACAGTTCCTGGTGGCAGCTGCATTTTTTCAAAGAGAGAATCTGCTGAAGCCATGCGAATACGGTTGGCTGAAACCAGCTCTTTAAACAAATCCATGTCCAGACTCTTCTTGTCATCCATAATTAGAAGATAATACTGAGTTTTCTTCTTATTGGTCAAGAACATGGACTTGGTCCGAACACCTTCCATGCCTTCAATATACCTATCTGCCTGCTCTGTCGTAAATGCAGGAGGGTGCTCCACCACATCAAAGGTGATCCCCAACTCTTGCAACTTGTTAGCTACTTGTTGATATGCATCCATGCTTCTTACCTCATTTCTCCATGATATTTTTCACCAATTTTTGCAAGTCTGGCACAACCTGCTCTGCAAACCAAGGATTTTTAGCCATCCAGATTTGGTTGCGGGGCGATGGGTGAACCAAAGGAAAAAAGTCAGGCAGGTAATCTTGATAATGCTGAACCGTCTCGGTCAGCTTGATATTTCCTGTTTGATGCAGATAGTATTTCTGTGCATACTGACCAATCAAAATGGTCAGCTCAATATCTGGCAAAAGCTCTAAAATCGGCTGATGCCACTTTTCGGCAAAGCCCTTACGAGGTGGTAAATCTCCAGACTTCCCATGCCCCGGAAAATAAAAATCCATGGGCAAAACCGCAAAATAGCCAGAATGATAAAAAATCTCTTCATCGACACCCAGCCATTCTCTCAGCCGGTCACCACTCTTGTCCTTCCAGTAAAGCCCTGCCTGCTGAGTTTTCAGCCCCGGCGCTTGACCAATAATGTTAATCCGAGCATTTTTTGGTGCCGCAAAAAGTGGCTTGATTCCCTGCTCCGTAAATTCTTGATTTTCTGGATCGGTCATGATGGCTTTGGCAATATCCTCTATTGTTTGCATGACAACTCCTTGCAAAGAAACTCATCCAGCAAGGCCAAACGAGTTCTTCTTTTTTTATTTGATTAGCTCGTAGATAGCCTCCGCGTAAATGGCCGCAGCACGGAAAAGGTCTTCTACATCTGTAAATTCATTGGCTTGGTGCATAGTGTTGACATAGTCTGGGAACATAGCCCCAAAAGCCACACCGCGCTTCAAAAGACGGCCAAAGGTTCCACCACCAATGACTTGCTCATGCCCTTTGAGACCTGTTTGTTTTTCATAAACACTCAAAAGAGTTGCTACCAATTCATCATCTGCTGGAACATAGTGTGGAGTGTGTCCGTGTTCAGACAAGCTCACAGACACAACACCAGTAACTTTTTCAAGACCGGCCTGAATTGTTTTCGGATCAATACCCTGAGGGTAACGGATGTTCAGAGCAATGGTATTGTCAGCCTTGGCACTGTCAAAATGGAAAACACCAGCATTCATGCTGAGAGCACCCATTTTAGCATCTGTATAAGCAATTCCTAACTTCTCACCTGCAAAGTCCTCGTGCAGAACTTGAGCTGCAACTTCCAGATAAGCTTTGGCGTCACCACCAAAGTCAAATTGGTTAAGGAAGAGAGCTAAATAGGTTGCTCCGTTGATACCGTCCTCTGGTGTAGAACCATGAGCTGATTTCCCAATGACTGTCACTTCAAGAGCGTCGCCATTTTCTTTCAGACTAGCTGAAACCTTGTGGGCAGCAGCAAAGTCTTGTAATTTGACATCCAATTCCGCTGCATAAATTGGCGCTGTAAAAATGGCTGTCGCTGATTCTGGCACCATATTCTCACGAAGTCCTCCAGTGAAGCTCTTGAGTTTAAAGCTGCCATCATTACTGTTACCAAAGTGGAGATATTCTGTGATATTCCCTTTTTCACCATTAATGATTGGAAATTCCGCATCTGGTGAGAAACCAAAGTCTGGCTCAGGCAAACCAACATGCTTGAAATAATAGTCCATGTCTTGCCAACCGGATTCCTCGTCTGTCCCCACCACAAAGCGCACGCGCTTAGATACTGGCAAGCCCAAGTCTTTGATGATTTTCAAACCATAGTAACAAGCCATAGTTGGACCTTTATCATCAGACGAACCACGCGCATAAAGCTTACCATCAATAATTTCAGGTTTGTAAGGATCTGTATTCCAGCCACTCCCGGCAGGGACTACATCCATGTGGGCAAAAATCCCAAGTTCTTCCGTACCCTCACCAAAAGTAAAGTGACCAGCATAATTGTCCACATTCTTCGTTTCATAACCATCGCGTTCAGCAATTTCTAAAAACTTATGCAGAGCTTGAACAGGACCAGGTCCAAAAGGATGTTCCTTGTCTGCCTTGGAATCGTCCCGCTCTGAGTTGATTTCTAAAAGACTGAACAAGTCAGCTAAGAGATCTTCTCTTCGTTTTTCAACTTCTGCTTTAAAATCAATTGTCATTATTTCACCTCAATCTATAATTCGATTTAAATCATTTCTATTATGAATTAAATCGTAAATACGTTTATATCAACGTTTCTCGATGATTTCATCAACTGGCAAACGATAACTAGGTTCTAGTTTTTCATTAGTATAACCAACCGTAATTAAGAGTTCCGGACGAAAACGCTCATCAATTTCCAAAACCTCATTAACCTTAGATTTATCGAAACCTAAGATGATGTTAGAGCCGATACCTTGGTCAGTCAGAGCCAGAACAAGATTCATGGCCACCAGACCAGCATTGAGAGATAAATAATCGCTCTTTTGCTGTTCACTATAGCGAGCAAACTCAGCTGGCAGATTTTGCATATAGAATTGGAGCTGCTCATCAGAGAAATTCTTAACTCCAGCAACACGTGCAATCTTGCGAGCCCGCTTGGTCAAATCAGTATCAGTAAAGAGGGCAATGGTCACTGGCGCTTCCTTAATCTGGTCCACATTTCCACCAAAAGCTGTCTCTGCTAGAGCCTGATTCCGCTCCCGCACTACAACGAACTTCCATGGCTGGCTATTGTGAGCACTGGGTGCCAAAGTTGCAATTTCAATGGCTGTGCGAACATCCTTTGGATCCACAGGTTTGTCGTTGAAATGTTTGGTCGCATGACGCTTTTTATTGAGTTCTAGAAATTTCATAAGTCGCATCCTTTTCTTAATATACTAGCTTCATTTTATCATATTTTGTAAGAGTTTGCAGGAGTTTTTTCACTGGGAGAAACTTTACACCGTAACTGTTATGAATATTTTAGGCTTTCTCTCAAATACTCTTTCTTCGATTGATTTTAAATTTTAGGAATAAAAAAAGTAGGTGATAGTCACCTACTTTGTAGATATTACTGAGCTGACGTAAGTGGAGCAAGAGCTTTATAAGCGCCCTCAATCGCCTTCTTCATGGCATCACGTCCTGTTTTCAATTGCTGAGCAAATAAAGCACGATTTTGTTCTGGAACTTCTGTATCATCTGAACCAACACTTGAAAGGGTTTCATTAAATGTCTCTCTTGAAGTTTCCATAGACTGAATTGCTGGTTCTACTTGTTGATTGTATGCTTCTTTCCCAGCCTCTGGTACTTTGCTCCCAATTTCATCAATGTACTTTTTATAATTATCAATCAACTTACTAAAGAGGGCTTTCATGTCACCAATTGTTTTAGCATTGTCGATTTCTTCATCTGTCAAAAGAACAATTTCTGGGATTTCTGCATCTGAACTAGCTGTTTTTGATGAAGTTTCAGAGCTACTTGATTTACTCTTTGAAGTAGATGTTTTTTCTACAGAACTTGAAGCTTTTTCAGAAGAATCTGATGTTGTTTTTCCAGAACATGCTGCTAAAGTTATAACTGATAAAAGCGCTACACTAGCTGTAATAATTTTTCTCATTACTGTCTCCTATTAATAAAGAATAGACATATTATAATATAAAATTATTTTATTGTCAAACATTATAGGCATTATAATAGTCCATCCATTTCTGTTAATTTTTTCCTAATTATTAAAGAAATTCTGCATACACAGTCCTCATATGAGATTTGTCTATTCTAAATCCACCTGTGGCTCTGCTACTTCTGACAAGGATGTTTTCTGCTGGTCTACTGGATTCAACTTCTCCCGCACTGCCTCTGCCACTGCTCGTGGTACGCCGACTTCGACGATTTGGTCGACACTGGCTTCTTTAATCTTGGTTAGAGATTTGAAGTGTTTCATAAGATTCTGCTTGCGTTTTGGTCCCAAACCTTCAATGCCATCTAGCTGCGATGAGAAGGAATTCTTAGACCGGAGCTGGCGGTGGAAGGTAATTGCAAAGCGGTGGACCTCATCTTGGATACGCTGGAGTAGGAAAAACTCCTGCGAATTGCGAGATAATTCTACAACCTGAAGAGGGTCACCAAAGAGCAATTCATGAGTCTGGTGCTTGTCATTTTTTTGCAGTCCAGCGATGGGAATATCCAATCCCAACTGCTCCTGAATCACTTCTTTAGCGACATTGACCTGGCCCTGTCCACCGTCAATGACAATCAGATCAGGCGGAGTCAGTCCATCCCGAATCACCCGACTATAGCGCCGCTTGATGACCTCACGCATACTGGCGTAGTCATCAGGTCCTACGACAGTCTTGATCTTATATTTGCGATAATCCTTCTTGCTTGGTTTACCATTGACAAAGACCACCATAGCCGATACAGGACTGGTCCCCATGATGTTGGAGTTATCAAAAGACTCAATACGAACAGGTGTCGGAATGTTAAGGAGCTGCCCTAGATTCTCAATAGCACCTTGGGTCTTTTCAATAGATTTCTCCAAAAGGTCGAATTTCTGCTGGAGACTGACTCGGGCGTTTTTGATAGCGAGATTGACCAACTGCTTCTTCTCGCCTCGCTGGGGCTTAAGCACCTTGGTATCCACCATGGCTTGGACAGCTTCTTCGTCAATATCTGCCGGAATCAAAATTTCATTGGGCTTGAGGTGGGATTTTTCCTGATAGAACTGGCCAACATAGGTCAAAAAATCCTCATCAGGATCATTGTAATAGGGAAAAAGGTTGACATCACGCTCGATTAGCTTACCCTGGCGGACAAAGAAGACCTGTACACACATCCAGCCCTTATCTACATAGTAACCAAAGACATCCCGATTCTGTAAATCCTTAGCCATAACCCGCTGCTTGGTTCGCAGCGTGCCAATGGACTGAATCAAGTCGCGGTACTCAGCTGCTTTTTCAAACTCCATAGCTTGCGCAGCGCCAGCCATTTTCCCCCGTAAATCCTCAATAATCTGGTCATCTTGTCCTTTGAGAAAAGCCGCGACCTCCTGAGCCAGCTCTTTGAAATACTGGCTGTCTACCTGACAAATAGTGTGGGCCTTGCACTGTCCCAGATGGTAGTAAAAGCAGACCTTTTCAGGCGGATTGGTACACTTACGAAAAGGAAAGAGCCGATCTAAGAGACGCTTGATTTCATTGGCCGCACCAACATCGGGGTAAGGACCAAAATAAAGTCCGCCGTCCTTTTTGACTTGGCGCGTGATAATCAGGCGCGGATAGGTCTCATTGGTAATCTTAATAAAAGGATAGGACTTATCGTCCTTGAGCATGATATTGTACTTGGGCTGGTTTTCCTTGATTAGATTGATTTCCAGAAGCAAAGCCTCAATATTGGACTCGGTGACAATAAACTCAAAATCCTCAATCTCAGAAACCAGAGCCTCCGTCTTGGTATCATGACTGCCACGGAAATAAGAACGGACCCGATTGCGAAGATTCTTAGCTTTGCCGACATAGATAATGGTACCATTTTTGTCTTTGTGAATGTAACAGCCGGGACTGGTCGGCAGCAGTTCCAGCTTTGATTGGATTAGCTTGTTCATAGGTCTATTATAGCAGAAAAGGGAAGCATTCAACAAGTAGACACTAGATTATTAGAAAATCATAAGTTTGATTCCTTCCATAGGTAATGATGATCTATAACCTGTTTTTAAATCTTCTTTCAAGTACCAAAAATCTATTTCAAAAGAAACATGATTCTCTTCATAATAAAGCGTTTTCTAAGTAAAAATCAAGCAAGCGATTGCACAGCCATTTTAATAGGCTTTGATTAAATAAACAGAAATAAAAT